>JAJXUT010000015.1 GCA_021782655.1 Deltaproteobacteria bacterium | reverse complement strand
CGCATCCGCACCTACAACTTCCCCCAGGGCCGAGTCAGCGACCACCGGATCAACCTCACCCTCTACAAGATCGAGGACATCATGCTGGGCAAGCTTGACGACCTGATCGACCCCCTCCTCTCCCACTACCAGGCCGAGGCCCTAAAGGCCCTCCAGTAAGCCTCGTGCCGGATGGCCAGCCCGCGTCCGCGAAACCCATGACCCAGCTTGAGCTTTACCGTCACGCCTTATCCGGCCTGACCGCCGCCGGGATCGCCGAGCCGGAGGCGGAGGCCGTCTGGCTGCTCTGCCACCTCCTGGGCTGCCGGCGGGCCGAGCTCTTCCTGAACGCCGCAACCGAGGTGGGCGAGGCCACGCGACAGCGGGTCGAGGCGGCGTTGGCCCGGCGCCGGGCACGGGAACCCCTGGCCTATATTCTGGGGGAGCAAAACTTCTATGGCCGCGACTTCACGGTCAGCCCGGCGGTCTTGATCCCCAGGCCGGAGACGGAGCTGCTGGTGGAGCGGGCCCTGGCCCGGCTCCCGCCTTCGGGCCAGGGCCCGGTTCTCGACCTGGGAACGGGCAGCGGCATCATCGCCGTCACCCTGGCGGCGGAGCGGCCCGGACTGCGGGCTGTGGGCCTGGATCGCTCGCTCGCCGCCCTAAAGGTGGCCCAGATGAACGCCCTTCGTCATCACGTGGCGGCAAGAATCGCCTGGCTGAACTCCGACTGGGACGCGGCCCTGGGGCCAGCTAAATTCACCCTGATCGCCGCCAATCCCCCCTACGTGGCCCGGCGCGAGGCCGCCACCCTCCAGGCGGAGCTGGCCGCCGAGCCGGAGACGGCCCTGTTCAGCGGCGAGGATGGGCGGGAGGATATCGACCGGCTGCTCTCCTGCGTCCACCGGCTGCTGGCCCCCGGCGGAACGCTGCTAATGGAGATCGGCCACGACCAGGGCGATTACGTGGCCAAGCGGGCAAGGAAACTGGGCCACTACCAGGAGTTGACGGTGCGGGAGGATTACGCCGGCCTGCCCCGACTGCTTGAGGCCCGGCGCCGCCCCTAGCCGCCAGCGTCCCTCCCCTCCCGCCGGCGGGCCTGATGGTAACAAAATACCGTTCCGGCGCCATCTGGCCGAGTCCGGAGACTCAACTCCCCCCCCAAACTGGCCGCCGCCTCCCGGGCGATGGTCAGCCCCAGGCCGCTGCCCTCGCCTCCCGCGCCGGGCCGGCGGTGGAAGGGGGCAAACACCCGCTCCCGCTCCTCGTCGGGGATGCCGGGGCCGTTGTCGATCACCTCGATCACCGCCTGGTCTTCCTCCACCCGCAGTCTAAGCGTCACCTCGCCCCCGGCTGGGGTATACTTGATGGCGTTCTCCAACCCGTTTACGATCATGAGCCGCAGGCCGTCGGGGGTGGCGTCAAGGCCGATGACCGCCGTCTCGTCCAGCCCCAGGTCGATATTTTTGGCCTCCGCCAGGGGCATAAGCTCGGCCAGCAGCTCCCGGGCCAGGGGGTTAACCTCGACTGGCGTCAAGGCCGCCTCGCCCGCCTGAAGCCGGGCCAGACTCAAGAGTTGCCCGGCAAGCTTGCGGGCCCGCCCGATGCCGTCCAGCAACGGGCCGAGACGCTCGGCCATCTCCTCCCTCGACTTGGCCCGGCCCAGGTTCTGGGCCTGAATCGACAGGGCGGCGAGCGGGGTGCGCAGCTCGTGGGCCGCATCGGCGACAAAGCGCCGCTGCTGCCCCAGGAGCCCGGAGATCCGGGCCAGCAGCCGGTTGATCGCCTGCACGAAGGGGGCCATCTCCTCCGGCAGGTCACGCTCGGGCAGCGGTTGCGGCTGACCAGCGGCCTGGGCGTCCAGGTGCATGGCCAGCTCAGTTACCGGCGAAAGCCCGCTGCGGACGAGCCGGGCGATCAACCAGACCATGAGCGGCAGGAGCAACAGGAGGGGGATCAAGGCGCGCAAGGCGCTGTTGATGGCCAACTCGTCGCGGCTATCGGTGGGCTGGGTGACGACCACGGCACGGCCAGCAGACTCCTTAAGCAGGAAGACCCGCAGCCGTCCCGCCTGGGTATCGAGGGTGTGGAAGCCAGGGACAGCGAGAGTCCCCGTCAACCAGGCCGGGCGCGGATCGTCCGGCAGGCGGATGACGCTTATCAGCGACTCGGGATCATCCAGGGTGGAGGCCGCCCTGACCGACCGCCCACCCGCACCGCCGCCGGCAGGGACTCCCCTTCCCCGTCCGGCCAGCCGGGCGATCTGACGCAGGGTATCGTCCTGGAACTCCCTGGCCTCGACATAGGCGAGGACAAAGGAAACCGCCCCGGCAACCAAGGCGGCCAGCAGGGTGGCGCCGCCCAGCATCGACACCAGCCGCCGTCGCAACGAGGGCCGGATCACGGAGGCGGGCGGGCTCATCGCTCCACCATCCAGCCCGCCCCACGCACGTTCTTGATCACTGCAGGGCCCAGTTTCTTGCGCAGGTTGTGGATCAGAAAATCGACCGCGTTGCTCTCCACCTCCTCGTTCCAACCGTAAATCCGCTCCTCCAATTCAGCCCGGGAAAGTATGCGCCCTGGACGCATAAGCAGGGCATGCAGCAGGGCGAACTCCCGGGCGCTCAACAAGACCTCCGCCCCGCCGCAGGAGGCCTGGTGGGTGGCGGGATCGAGACTCACCCAGCCGTTACCGAGCAAAGGCGCCGCCTGGCCGCCCTGCCGCCGCGCCACCGCCCGCAGCCGGGCCAGAAGCTCGCTCACATCAAAGGGCTTGACCAGATAATCGTCGGCGCCGGCGTCCAGGCCGCCTATCCGCTCCGCCACCCCGTCCCGGGCGGTGATGACAATCACCGGCACCGCGCTTCCCGAGCGGCGCAGGCGGCGCAGCACCGTGAGGCCGTCGCGTCTGGGCAGCCCCAAATCGAGCAGCACCGCCTGATGCTCGCCGTGGGCCAGGGCGGCCTCGGCCCGGTCGCCGTCCCGCACCCAGTCCACCGCATAGGCGGCGTCGCGCAGGGCTACGGCCACCGCCTCGCCCAGCATGGGGTCGTCTTCGACCAGCAAAATACGCATCGCCACCTCCCCGACCGTGATTTTCCTCCCTATCGTCAAGCTCAGTTAGACCAGAAATCCACCCCCTGGTCAACCTCGACCTCCGCCGGCACGGGAAGAAGCGGCTCCCGTCTCTGGGTGGCAGTCAGGTAAACCACCAGGGCCAGGATAACCGACAGAAAAACGGCGCTGGTAGCCATCGCTCCCAGGCCCAAGCCGCCGTCTGCCGGGGACAGGGAAAGCAGATCGCCGCACGAGGCCCCCAGCGGCCGGGTCAGGATATAGGCGGCCCAAAAGGCTATAACATCATTGGCCGCCAGGAGATAACGGGCAAGGATGACCATGACGATCGCCAGGGCGAAAGAAAACGCCGCCGTGGCGTAGCCCAGATTCAGGCCCTCGGCGGCCAGGTCGCCGCCGGCGGTGCCCAGGGCAAAGGTGAAGAGGATGGCGGCCCAGTAGAACAACTCCCGCCTCCTGGTGACAATCTCGCGGATCGACAGGGTGCGCTCCCGCCAATGCCAACAGACGAAGGTCACGGTCAGGGCCAGGCCGAAGAGCAGGGTGGCATCGGACAAGGGCAGTTTGAGATTATCGACCAGATTGTCGGAGACCAGAGTGCCGACCACGCTGATGAGCACCACCGTGGCCCAGTAAAGCCAGGGCACATAGGCGCGCGCCCGTACCTGCATGACCAGAAATGCCCCCAGCATGGCGCCCATGACCAGCGAGGTGCCGGTCAGCCCCAGACGCAGGGTGGAGTTTATAAAATCAGCCGCCGTCTCTCCGACGGTGGTGGCCAGCACCTTGATGACCCAGAACCAGATGGTCACCTCCGGCACCTTGTTGAGCATCTTCGTTTCGTTACGGCTAGTTACGTTCATCATCGCACGGCCTCCTGCCTGGCGCCTGGACGGCGGATAAAGGTAAGGCCGGGAGCGGCCACTTTCAGCCCTCCCGGCCCCTGGACGGACTTCTCCCGGCGGGATCAATCCACCTGATCCTGGCCATCGTCGTGGTCGGTCTTATCCTCGGTGGCGGCCAAGACCTTGCCGCTTTCCGGATCGACCCGCACCTCCACCACCTTCTTGCCGCTCACCACCTCGACATCGTAGTCCCACTGGCCGCCCTTGACCTTTTCCAATTCGGCCCGCACTGCCCGGCCCGCCGCCTGCTGCTCGGCGGCGGCCGCCGCCTGTCCCAGGCTAATCTTGGCCTGGGGGACGCTCAAGGCGTCGTTGTCCCCTCCGCCCGCCGCGAACGCGGTCTGGTTAAGGGTCATGGTGGCGCCCAAGGCCGCCACCGCCAGCCAATAAATCTTTACTTGCTTTTCCATGGTCTGACCTCCTGGTCAATGTTGGTAAGCGCGGTTATTCGCGCCCCTTTGCCCAGGACTATAGCAATCGAAAGTTAGGCGAGAGTTAGCGGCTCAAAAAAAATCTCCCCCCTGGCGAAAATTGACCCGCCCCGGCGAAAAAGATACCCAAGGCGGCGGCGGCTGGTTATTATTCAAGCCGTCATCCTCGCCAGCCGCCATCATCGACCCGCAGGTGCCTTCCCATAACGCCACCCTTCCGCCTCACGCCACCCATGCCCGACCTAAAACAGAAAATCGCCGCCCGCTTCTCGGCCCGGGCCGAGGGCTACGACCTGCACGCCGTGGCCCAGAAACAGGCGGCGGGGATGCTGGCAGACAGACTGGCCAAACTCCAGGGCCAGGTGCCCAAGGCGGGGCCGATACTTGAATTTGGTTGCGGCACCGGGGCCGTCTCCCGTCACCTACCCCGCCTCTTCCCCGGCCAGTCGTTAACCCTGATGGACATCGCGCCCGGCATGATCCGGGTCAACCGGCAGGCCTTAACCCCGTTTCTCCCCTTAGGCGGCCCAGTGAATTGGCAGGTGGGCGACGCCGAGCGGATCAATGCCCGCCAGCATTACGCCCTGATCCTCTCCTGCCTCACCCTGCAATGGTTTAACCAGCCCGCCGCCAGCCTCGCCCGACTATGCCAAGCCCTGGCCCCCGGCGGCCTGCTGATCTGCTCATTTCTGACCGACGGCTCCTTCCCCGAATGGCACGCCGTCTGCCGCGAGCTCGATCTGGCCTGCACCGCCAATCCCCTGCCCAGGGCCGAAGAGGCCCGGACGGCGGTCAGCGGCCCGGGCCGGGAGGTATCGCTCTGGGAAGAGGCCCTTAAACTCACCTACCCCACGGCGCTCGATTTTTTTCGCTCGCTCAAGGAGACTGGCACCCGCACCGCCGCCCGCGCCCACCGGCTAACCCCCGGCGAAATGCGTCGGCTCCTCGCCCGCTGGCCCAAGGAGGCAAGCGGCCAGGCCCTGGTCACCTATCAACTCGCCACCCTGCTGGTCAGGACGCCAAGATGATTAGTTTCCCGCGTCAATTCGTAATAACCGGCACCGACACCGGGGTCGGGAAAACGGTAGTGGCGGCCATCCTGACCCGTGGACTTGAAGCCAGTTACTGGAAACCGGTGCAGAGCGGCCTGGAGGAAAAAACGGACACCGAACTGGTAAAGGCCATGACCGGCCTGCCGGAGGGCCATTTCCTGGCCGAGGCCTACCGCTTAAAGACCCCAATCTCTCCGCACGCCTCAGCCCGCCGGGACGGGATTACCATCGACCAACGACGCCTCGCCCTGCCCCCGGTGACGGGGCCGCTGATCGTGGAAGGCGCGGGCGGACTCCTGGTGCCGCTAAACGACCAGACCCTGCTCCTTGACGTGATGCGGAACTGGGGCCTGCCCGTCCTCTTAGTGGCCCGCAGCCGGCTGGGCACCATCAACCATACCCTGCTGTCGCTTATGGCGCTTAAGACGGCGGGTCTGGAGATATTGGGGGTGGTGATGAACGGCGCCCAAAAGCCGGAAAGCCGCCAGGCCATCGAGAAACACGGCCAGGTCGGGGTCTTGGCCGAGCTTACGCCCCTGGCCACGCTTACTCCAGAGACGATAAGCGCCGCCTACTGGCGGCTGTTTGGCGGCGGGAAGGACTGATTAAACAGGATGGGAGATGGTGTCGCGATCGGTGAAGGCGTAGGCGCTGTGCTTGTGGATGGACTCGAAGCTCTCCACCCCCACCGAAAACCAGGCGATGTCGGGATGCCCCTGGGCCAAGACCGCGATCTTGCGCACCACATCCTCCACAAACATCGGGTTCTGGTAGGCCTTCTCGGTGACAAACTTCTCGTCGGGCCGCTTGAGCAGGCTGTACACCTCGCAGGAGGCCGCCGACTCCACCAGGGCGATCAACTCCTCGATCCAGATGAAGTTCGCAAACCGCACCGTGAAGTCGATCTCCGCCCGCTGGTTGTGGGCCCCGAAGCGGCTGATCTCCTTGGAGCAGGGGCAGAGGGTGGTGCTGGGAGTAAGGATCGACACCTTCAGATCGGCGCCGTCGGCGGTCCCGCAGGTGAAGGTACAGGTGTACTCCATGAGCGAAGGGGTCTGGGTGACTGGGGCCCGTTTCTCGATGAAGTAGGGGAAACGCATCTCAATGGAGGCGGAATCGGCCTGAAGTCCGGACTTCAACTCGGCCAACAGGGTGGGAAAGATCTCGGTGCGGATGTCGGCCTGATACCGGCCCAGGACGGCCCAGAAAACCCCCAGGCAGGCCCCCCGCTGCTGCCGGGGCATGTTGGCCTGCATTCGGATGCTGGCCACGGTCTGCTGATGGCCCCCGGCCCGCTCCCTAACACAGATGGGCAGACGGACGTTGTCAATCCCGACATGGGCAAGCTTTATCGGGGTCAAGTCTTGCAATCAATTACCCAAGCCCGGTTCGAGACGTTTTACCGTCCGGCTGACCGTGGAGTAGTGCACCCCAAAAAAGGCCGCAATTTCCTTCATGGTGTAATTGCCCGTGCCATAGGCGGCGGCCATGGCCTGCTTCGGGTCGGGGATGGTGGCGCGGAAAAAAGAGAGCGGCGGCCCCAGCGGGCGGCGCTGCGCCCTGGGAATCTCGGATAGTTCGGCATGATCGGCAGCCGGTTGCCGCATGCTGGCGATAAATGACTCGGAACCCAAAAATATCTGCCCCTTAAGATCACCCCAGGGGCCGGGCTGGCCAACGCCCGCCCGAACAAAGTTGACATAACCCTTCACCGCCCGGCCTCTGGACTTGCCAAACTGCCTAAGCACCCAATCCGTCCGCAACCACTCATGGCGGCTGGCCGAACCAATCATGGCCAGATACGAGCTCCAAGGCCAATCGCCCGCCTCGTCTACCAGGCCAGCCCGTACCGGATTGAGCACCACATATCTAATCAATTCCAGAAGATAAGAATCACGCTCCACCATCACCGCCCGGTAACGGCCCTGAAACACATGCCCCACCCGCTGGTGGTGGCGGTTGAAGGCCTGGGTGTAAACGCCATTGACCTGGCGCATGCCTTGCGCGAGGTTACCCTCCGCCGTTTCCACCACGACATGGTAATGGTTGCCCATCTGGCACCAGGCATGGCACACCCAGTTGAAACGACGGCAAGCCGCGCCGAAGATATCCAGCCACACGCGCCGGTCGTCATCGTCGAGAAAGATATCCTCCCGCCGGTCGCCCCTGGAGGTAACATGATATATCCCCCCGGCCAATTCTATTCGTAACGGTCGTGACATGAGGCGAAACTAACATACAATTTGCGCAATTACAAGACTTGACCCCCCAAGCTACCAAACAAAAACTTATTTTACAGAACAGAAAAAACATTGACTTGTTAAGGCGGGTTGGCTATTAATTTCTTGTCACTGGAAGCGAAAATCCGATTAGCACAACAACCAAGGAACAACTACATGCGCACGTACAAAACAATCAGATTGGTTGCATTTGGGGCTGGATTTGCACTTGCGAGCCAGAACGCATTCGCTGATCAAATTACCGCAGTCCTTCAAGGACAGGCAAATGGGATCATTAGCCCAGGATGGAATGAAAACAGAGCGGGAGGTTTGACAATTAGTTCAGGCACGAGCGCTGCTTTTGATCTTTCTGCGAGCTTCTTTGACTTCAGTTCGCCGAATTATTCATCCAACGCAAATGGAATTATTGACCAATACCGGTTCAATTTTGGCGACGGAACAAGCACCGCTTGGATGACAACCGCTTCTGCCAATCATTTTTATACTGGGAATGCAGGAGAACTTTTTGCGGTATCTGGTGCGGCGAGGTGGAGTGGGGCACCGGATGAAATCTCTACGGATAGCTTGATTATTAAATTATCTAGCGGCGGAACTTCTCCTGCGCCAGGAGCACCTGTAGCTGTATTGAAAGGGCCTTATATTTACTATGAAAATAGTCCGACACTATTTGACGGGACAAGTAGCTACGATCCAGATGGTGATCAGATTATCTCTTATCGGTGGGATTTCCAAAACAATGGCAATTTTTCAGATGCCACCGGCCCACAAGCTTCTTGCACTTTTAGTTCCCGTGGAATTAACATTATCGGCCTAGAAGTATTCGACGGCCAGTCTTGGTCAGCTCCAGTTTATACCGAGGTCGGGACAACTGCCGATTTTGGTTTGCCCGCTGACTGGCCGTATAACACCGTTAACGCACCTGTTCCAGAACCAGAAACCTACACAATGCTGTTTTCCGGTCTTAGTCTACTCGGATTCATGGGGCGGCGGAGAAAACAGAAAACCACCGCTTAGTCGTTATCGGCAGCCGTCACCCGGCATTGTTAAATCGGTATAGTTTCCAGCCCTAAAAGCTACATGATCTCATTAGGTTATCTTCTGCAAATCTATACTAAATTTAACAATGCCATCCTTGGGGTCAAGTCTTGAAATCACGCAACATCTGGACGATCACCTAACAATCTCCTCGATCTCCAGATGTTCGGTGGGGTGGGTGGAGGGCTTGGAGTGGGCATAGACCGAGCCCCCGTGCAGCACCATCGAGACGTAGTAGCCGCTCAGGCAGCCCAGGGCCAGGGCCGGCACCAGGGTGAAGCCGAAGCTCATCTCGCTCACCATCACCACTGCGGTGAGCGGGGCGTGAGTGACGGCGGCCAGAAAGGCGCCCATGCCCACCAGGGTATAGGCGCTCGCCTGTGCCTCGGGCAGAAAAAAATGGATCAGGCTGCCGGCCAGGCTGCCCAAGGCCGCGCCCACGAACAGAGTGGGGGTGAACACCCCGCCCACCGCCCCCGAGCCGGTGGTGAGGACGGTGGCCAGGGTCTTGAGCAACAGGATGAGCAGCACCAACTTCCAGGGGTGGGGGACGTGGAGCAGGGCGTTGATCACCGAGTAGCCGTTGCCCCAGACCTCGGGCCGCAGGAGCGAGAGCCCGCCCACCGCCAGCCCCGCCAGGGCCATCTTGGCCCAGAGCGGCAGGGAAAGCGAATGAAACCCAGCATGGGCGCGCTCCAGCAAACAGACGAAGACCGCCCCCAGCAACCCCACCCCGGCCCCGATCGCCAGAGTAAGCAAAAGCTCCGGGGCGGTGGTAAGGCTACAGGGGCTCGCGGCGTAGTAGATCGGCCCCACCTTGGTGATCTGGCGCACGATGAGGTCGGAGGTCACCGAGGCCAGAAGCAGCGGGGCCAGGCCACTCACCGTCACCCCGCCCAAGACGATCTCGGCCACGAACAGCGCCCCGGCGATGGGGGTGTTGTAGGCCCCGGCCACCCCGGCGGCGGCGCCGCAGGCAATCAGAAAATGCCGCCGGTCGGGGGGCAGACGCAGCCAGTCGGCCAGCACCGAGCCGGTCAGGGCCGCAAGCTGCACCATCGACCCCTCGCGGCCAATGGAGCCGCCGGAGACCACCGAGGCCGCCGAGGCCGAGGACTTGAGCAGCGAGCCCGCCACCGGCATCTCGCCGCCGGCGAAGATCGCCTCCATGTAATCGGCCCCGCCCTTGCCCCGGCGGGCCTCAACCAGATATTGCAGGATCAACCCGGCGAGCAGGCCGCCCAGGGCGGGCGAAAGCAGGCGCGGCAGCGGGGAGAGCGCCTGGGCGTGGGCCACCAGCCCGGGGCCGGGGCCGTAGAGAAGGGTCTCGGCGAAGACCAAAAGCCAGCGGAAGGCCAGCACCGCCAGGGCCCCGGTCGCACCCACCAGCACCGCCAGGATCAGCAGTTTCAGCAACTCCGCCCCGTGGCCACTCCGGGCCGGCTGGCAATCAAAGGAGATCACGGTCTCGGCCCGGCCCGCCAGAGAAGTCGCGCTCCGGCCTTAAGCGACGCTGGTGGCCTGATCGAAGAAATCAGTCACCGTTTCCGGGTGCTCTGACTCCATGTGGGCGATGGCGGTGCGCGGGTGCTGGTTAAGCACCCCGGTAATCATGTAGGGGATGAAGTAGCCCCAGTCGATCTTCTTGCTCCAGGGCAGGATCTCGTGCTCGATGGCCTCGATCAAGGGCCGCACCTTGAACTTGGGGTTCTTCAGGAAGGAGATCAAGAGCTCGAGCGGGCAGTTGCCCGCCCCCCGGCCAATGCCGTACAGGGTGGCGTCCAGGTAGTTGATGCCGCAAATGATGGAGGTGATGGTGTTGGCAAAGGCGAGCTGCTGGTTGTTGTGGCAGTGGATACCGATGGTCTTGCCGGGCAGGCTGGCCATGTAGCGCTTGGCCAGGGTCTCGATGTCCTCGGAGTAGAAGGCCCCGAAGCTGTCCACGAGATAAATAATCGGCACCCGGCTCTGGGCCAGGTCGCTTAAGGCCTCCTCCAGGTCGCGCAGACCGACGGTGGAGACCGCCATCAGGTTGATGGTGGTCTCGTAGCCCTTGTCGATGCAGTGGTGGGCGAGGTCGATGGCCGCGTCCACCTGGTGGACGTAACAGGCCACCCGGATCATGTCCAGCGAACTGTCCGCCTTCTGGGGGATGTCGCCGTAATCGATGCGGCCAATGTCGGCCATGGCCGAGAGCTTGATCCTCTTTTCGCCCTCGCCGATGATCCGGCGCAGATCCTCCTCGGCGCAAAACTTCCAGGGCCCCATCTCGTCGCGGGAGAACTTGCCCTCCGAGCTCAGGTAGCCGATCTCCATGTAATCGACCCCCGCCTTGGTCAGCGACTCGTACACCCGGCGCACGAACTTGTCGTCGAACTGCCACTTGTTCATCAACCCGCCGTCGCGCACCGTGCAGTCAATCACCTTGATCTCTGGTCTGTACATTTAGGTATCTCCTCCTCGTGAAAAGGTATTCCGGGGGCCTAAGCCCGTCCGATCCGTAAGCTCATCCCTCTCCTGCCCGGCGACCAGGGCAGCGCCGCAAGAAATCCGCCACGTTCGCCTCAACCGCCGCCAGATCGCCGCTCGCCAGGGCCTCCTTGCCGAACAGGCTGGCCCCCACCCCCACCGCTGCCGCGCCGGCGGCGAAATACTCCTCCACGTTGGCCGCCGTCACCCCGCCCACCGCCACTAGGGGGAGGTGATCAAAAGGCCCCAGAAGCTCACGAAGATAGCCAGGCCCCAGGGGTGCGCAGGGGAAGACCTTGACCATCGCCGCCCCCGTCTTCCAGGCGGCATAGACCTCGGTGGGGGTCAAGGCCCCGACCACAATCGGCACGGCCTGAGACTTGGCGTAGGCGATCACCTGGGGGTCAAAATTGGGGGAGACCAGGAACATGGCCCCGGCGGCCACCGCCCGTCTGGCCTCGGCCAGATCGCGGATGGTGCCCATGCCCAAAAGCCGCCCCTCCGGCACCTGGGGCCGGGCGCGGCGGACGATCTCCTCGGCGCCGGGGGTGTTCATGGTGACCTCGATGGCCATAAGCCCGGCGGCGAAGGAGGCCGCCATCACCCCCGGAAACAGCCCTGGGGAGATGCCCCGCAGAATACCGATCACTTCCACCCCGTCAAGCAAGCCTCATCCTCCAGCCCCCATGTCCACATATAACGGCGTCGCAAAAGATCTAAACGCCCGTCCCGCCGGCAACGGCCCAAATCCCGCCTCTTCAGCAGGGCCCGCAACCCGCTGACGCCGGGTGGCGGCTGGTTGCGGCGCCCTCGAATATAGCCTTTTTTGCAAACCAGCGTCAATACTCAACACACCTTCGCCTGCCCAGAACCCCGAAATACCCTCCCCCTACCCGTGAAACGGGCCACTTTTCCCATGCATTAGGCATAAAGATTGTGGTAATATGCCCAGCCACCAAAAAATCCGGCCCGCCCGACCCACCTGGGCAACGGCTTATATTGAGGCACCATCCAGAAAAAATCAGGGCCAACTCCGAGGAAAAATAAGTTGTTGCCGTCCCAGAAACTCGCCGACCTAGAATCGCTCGCGCTTAAGCACAACTGCCCGTGGGTACAGTACAGCGAGGCGGTCAACGGCCCGCCGGGGGTACTGCGGGAGTTGAACCTGGAAGCCTTGAAGAAGGAAGGCGCCTGGTTCCCGCTCAAGGTGGACAAGGGCCGGGCCACGGTATTGGCGGTCAGCCCGTCGCCGGAACTGGCGGAGTTGGCCCGACAGACCCTCAAGGCGAGCGAGGTCTCCTTCCTGGTCACCCTGCCCCACGACTTCGTCCGCATCGTCGAGCACAACCAGGACATCAACCCCAACTTTCCCCCCACCGCCGGCCGGACGCCCCTGGCCAAGGTGCGCACCTACCTGGCGGGCCGCCGCTCCCTGCTCGCCCACTACCGCACCCTGCTCGCCAAGAGCCGCACCGGGCTGGCCTTCGTCCGCACCGGCATCTCCTTCGTCACCATCTCGGTGCTGCTCTTCCGCATCTTAGGCGGCGGCCTCCTGCTCTTTATCGAGGTGCCCCTGCTCCTGTCTGGTCTCTACATGGCCGCCGACAGCCTGCGCAAGTACCTGCCCGCCTGGCGGGTCAACACCTCGCTGCCCCCCTACGACTGGACCCAGGCCACCGGCGGTACCACCGTCCTGGAGGTGGACAACGTCGAGACCATGCCCAGCTTCTCGCGCTCCCCGGAGGTACCGGGCGCCGCGGAGCTCCGAACCCGCTGGGACACCATGACCCCGGTGATGCGCCGCCGCTACCTGGCCAGCGACCGCACCGACTACGCCGAGGAACGCACGGCCCTGGCCTGCTACCGCACCTGGATGGCCAAGGTGCGCACCGGGTTGGCCTTTGTCCGCACCGGCACCGCCTTCCTCGGGCTCGGCTTCGGCCTGGTGCGCACCTTCCCGGCCAGTCCCTGGCAGGCCTTCGACTACGGGGTGATGACCTTCGGCCTGGCGATGATGATCGAGGGCTTCTACCGTTATTTCCGGGGCCGGCGGGCCGGGGTGGAGGGCGAGGACTCGGTGCGCCGGGGCACCGAAAGCTACACCCTGTGGGATGTCTTCTTCCCCCACCGCCACCAGGTGCCGGGGGTGATCGTCAACCCCGTCCGCCTGCCGGTGACCGCGGCCCAGGCCCCCGGCATCTGGGGCACCACCGGCCACGCCCTGGAGCGTACCATGCTGGCCGAGCGCCGCAATGTCATGGCCCGGCTGCGCACCACCATGGCCCGATCCCGCACCGGCTACGCCTTCATCCGCACCGGGATCAGCATGTTCTCCATCGGGGTGGCCCTGTCGATCAACCTGCCCAAGCACGCCTTGCTGCTGGACACCTTCAACACGGTGATGATCGCGGGCGGCCTGATCATGATTGCCGACGGCTTCCTGTGGAGCCTGCCGGCGGAGCGTCTGCGCCGGCAACTGCCCTACTGCTACGCCGATATCGAAATCACCATCCCCGACTACGGGGTGCCCTGCCGGTCCTGGCGGCGGGCGGTGTTTAACCATGAAGACCTCTAGGCCCGCTCATCCCCTCCAGGCCCTGGTATTGGCCGGGATCGTCAGCCAGGAGGCCTTGGACGACGTGATCCGATCGGCGCCAGGCCTAGAACGCCCGGAGAGCGCCCTGCTGGTGCACGAGCTGGGGACGGGCCGGGCCGAGCTACTCCAGGCCCTCTCCGCTTACTACCAGTGCCTCGCAATCGAGTACGACGAACGGCTGCCGGTGCCGCCCGAACTGTTAACCGCCGTCAACCCCGAGGCCCTGGCCAGGGGCGGGGGCTGGTTTCCGGCCATCAAGAACTTAAACGGCTCACTGGTGATCGCCGCCGCCGATCCCAGCCACCCGGAGCTGCCGGCGGCGGTGGCCAGTTGCCTGGGGCCGGGCCGCTACGAGTACCGGGTAACCCTGGCCGACGACCTGCAATGGTTCGGCCTGGATTTTCTGCACGCCCCGCCCGGCGAGCTGATCGGCACCGAGCGTACCGGGCTCGCCTTCTGGCGCAACACCATGGCCCAGTGGCGCACCCTGCTCGCCTGCTACCGCACCGACATGGCCACCGGCCGCACCGCCCTGGCCTTCACCCGCACCGGGCTGGCCACCATCACCATCGCCATGACCCTGATCAGCTCGCCCAAGTTCCACATCTCGCTCGGCATGGCGATCTTGATGATCTTCCTTGGCACGCTATTGAGCGGTTTTTCCCTGCCGGTCTATCTCAAGGTGCGACGCTACCGGATGCGCCCGCCCCAAAACCACACCATTGTCGAGGTCACCGCCGCCACCCTGCTCTTCCTGGAAAACTACCACTTCATCGCCGAGGCCCAGCCGCCCGAGGGCCACAGCAAGGAGACCATGCTGGCCCGACTGGGCGACTTCCTGGCCAACCACAGCACCATCCTCTACCCCTCGCCCGCCAGCCGGGAACGCACCCACCTGGCCCGAGAGCGCAACGTCTTGGCCGCCCAGCGCACCATCGCCGCCTGCTACCGCACCATCTACGCCCGGGCCCGCACCGGCCTGGCCCTGACCCGCACCGGGGTGGCCTTCATCACCATCGGCACCGGTTTGCTCAGCTACTTTGGCCGGCATCCGGCCAGCATCTTCGACTGCCTGCTCATCGTCTGCGGCTTCCTGATGGTGGTAGATGGCATCATGTGGTACATGCCATTCCGCAAGGAGCAAGCCGAACTGCCCCAGACCCGGAGCGAGGTCCTGGGGCAGCAACCAACGTAAACCGGAGGGGCCATGAAGATCGAGTACCGTTTCTACCTGTCCCACGCGGTAAACATCTGCCTGATGGTGATCATCGGGCTGTTCGCCATGCACAGCTTCAACCAGATCCTCACCAAGCTGCGCTTCGCCGAGTTCGCCGACGACCTGAACGCGGGCTTTCTGGAGATGCGGCTGTCGGAAAAAAACTTCTTCCTCTACGGCGACGACAGCGCCCTGCTCGAAATCTCAAAAAAAATCGACGCCGCCCGCCAGAACTTAGACGACCAGAGCCGGGACGTCATCCGGGCGGTGGGCGAGGGCAACTTCACCCAGCTCAACAACCTCCTTAAAGACTACCAAAAAAAGGTGAAACAAGCGGCAGCGGGCGGCCGCCAAGACCACGAGGGTCTGCAACGGCTAAGGGAGACGGGCCAGAAACTCAAGCTCTTCTCCGAGGACATCACCTCCCTGGAACGGGAACGGGTGGGCCAGATCATCGGCCGCACCACCAAGGTGATGCGCTACTCGTTCATGGCGGTGATCTATCTGGCCTTTCTCTTCAGCCTGTTCAGCGGCCAGAGCCTGCGCCGCTCCCTGCGCCGGATCATGGCCCTGACCCAATCTATTTCCCGGGGCAATTACCAGCGGATCGACACCGCCCCCTCCCCCGACGAGCTGGGGGCGGTGATCACCGCCATCAACACCATGGCCGAGGAACTGCGGCGACGGGAACAGGAAATCGTCCAGTCCAAACGCCTGGCCTCGATCGGGGTGCTGGTGGCCGGGGTGGCCCACGAGCTGAACAACCCGCTAAACAACATTTCGATGATTGCCCAGACCTACGTCGAGGTGTATGATCATCTGGCCAAGGAACAACGCCTAGGCTTCATGGAGCAGATCGAGGAACAGACCGAGCGGCTCCGAACCACCATCAAGAGCCTGCTCGACTACGCCAAGCCCAAGCAGCAGCAACTAGAGGAGAAACAACTCTCCGAGGTGATCCAGAAGACCTTGAACCTGGTGCGCAACATGCTGGACGTGTCGAGCATCAAACTTAGGCTCGACCTGGCGGAGAACCCGCCTCCCCTGTACATCGACGAGCACCAGATCCAGCAGGTGCTGGTCAACATGGCCACCAACGCCATCCAGGCCATGAAGCCGGGCGGCGAGCTAAAGATCGCCACCCGCCATCTGCCGGACGCAGAGGAGGTGGAGATCACCATCAGCGACACCGGCAAGGGCATCCCCCCGGAGTTGCTGGATCATATCTTCGATCCCTTCTTCACCACCAAGGGGGACGCCGGCACCGGGCTGGGGCTGTGGGTCAGCTACGGGATCATCAAAAACCATCAGGGCAGCATCCACGTGGAGAGCGCGGTGGGCCGGGGCACCGCCTTCACCATCACCCTGCCCACCTGCAAAAAATTAAAGAGGTGTGCCGATGAGTCATAGCGTGATGATTATCGACGACGAGAAGATCGTCGGCGACATGGCCAAGCTGTCCCTAGAGCAGGACGGCTACGAGGTCGAGACCTTCCTAGGCGGCGAGGCGGCCCTGGCCCGGCTCACCGAGAAGAAATTCGACGTGGTGGTCACCGACCTGAAGATGAAGGGCATCGACGGCCTGGAGGTGCTGCGCACCGTCAAGCGTTTCTACCCCGAGACGGTGGTAATCATGATCACCGCCTTCGCCCACCTGGACGTGGCGATCGAGGCCCTGCGCGACAACGTCCACGACTTCTTCCCCAAGCCGGTGAAGATCAAGGAGCTCAAGCAGTCCATCCGCAAGGCCCTGGGTGAGGGCTAAGGCCGCCCGGCCCGCGACTAGATGCGCGAGCTAATTAAAAAAATCGCCGCCCTCCTGCCGGGACGGGCCGCCTCCGGCCCCAGGCGGCTCGACTTAAAGGAACTGTTCCACCTATTCCAGGCGGTGCTGGCCACCAACAACCAGGCGCTTTCGATCATCACCGACCTGGGCGAGAAGCTCTCCGGCAACTACATCTTCGACACCAAGTACCTGCAAGAGGCCCACCGGGAGCTGACCGGGGCCATCGAGGCCTCGCTGGCCAACTTCACCCTGCTGACCGGCGGCCAGTATCAAATCGCCCCGGCCTTTACCCGCATAAACTCACTTATTTCCTTCATGCTCACCGGCCAGGGCGAGACGGGGGCGGAGCTGATCCTGCCGCTTGCCCGCCTCCCCTGGGACCGGGGCCGGGAGGTGGGGGGCAAAAACTTCCACCTGGCCGAGCTAAAAAACACCCTCAACCTCCCCATCCCCGACGGCTTCGCCATCACCAGCCGCGCCTTCGACGAGTTCATCCGCCACAACCACCTGCAAGAGGCCATAAACTTCCTGGGCGACTCGCCCGCCGAGGGGGAGTTGGCGGCCCTGCGCCACACGATCCAGGCCGGCGAGCCGTCGCCGGGGCTCAAGGAAGGAATCGAGCGGGCGCTGGCCGAACTCCTCCTGGCCCCCCAGGGTCGAAAACTGCGGCTGGCGGTGCGCTCGAGCGCCGAGGAGGAGGACGACCTCTTCTCCTTCGCCGGCCAGTTCGAGACGGTGCTGAACGTCCCCCCCACCGGGGAGGCGGTCGGCGCCGCCTACCGGACGGTGCTTGCCAGCCTGTTCTCCCCGGGGGCGGTGGAATACCAGCGCCGGCTCGGCTACCGGCCCGGCACGATCAAGATGCCGGTGGGCTGCCTGGCGATGATCGAGGCGGCGGCGAGCGGGGTGATGTACACCGCCGACCCGGTCTCCGGCGACCGGGAGCAGATCATCGTCAACGCCGCCTGGGGCTACGGCCCCTCGGTGGTGGACGGGGCCACCGATCCCGATCTCTACCGGATCGCCAAGGGGGAGCCACCCCGCCTGCTCGCCGCCACCTGCGGCCAGAAGCGGATCATGAGCGTCCTTGATCCCGCCCTCGGGATCAAAAACGTCGCCACCCCCGAGGAACAGCGGGCCAGAGCGTGCCTGAGCCAGGAGCAGGCGCTGACCCTGGCCGGCTGGGGTCAGACCATCGAGTCCTACTTCAAGGGCCCGCAAGACGTGGAGTGGAGCCTGGACCAGGAGGGCCAGCTCCACCTGCTTCAGGCTAGGCCACTGACCGTGGAGGGCGGCGAAAGGCCAGCGGACGGCCCGGCCCCAGACGGGGGATGCCCGCTCCTGATGCGGGACACGGGCCTGGTGGTCCGCCGGGGAATCGCGGCGGGCAAGGCCTTCGTGGTCAGGCATCCGTCCGACCTCGACGCCTTCCCCAAGGGGGCGGTGCTGGTGGCGGAACACGACTCGCCCCAGTTCGTGCGGGTGCTGCCCTACGTCAGCGCCATCATCACCGACATCGGGGCCCTGGCCAGCCACATGGCCTCGGTATGCCGGGAGTTCAAGATCCCCACCCTGGTCAACACCGGCCAGGCCACGAGCCTGATCCGCCACGGCCAGGAAATCACCCTGGAGTGCGACGACGAGGGCAAGAGCCGGGTGTACGACGGCCTGGACCCGGAGGTGCTCGCCCGCCGCAAGCCATCCGGGGCGGGGATGGAGGAGTTGTTCGAGTTCCGACGTAAAAAGTACATCCTGCGCTACATCTCGCCCTTAAACCTGGTCAACCCCCTGGTGGAGGAGTTCAGCCCCGAACGCTGCCGCACCCTGCACGACGTGCTCCGTTTCCTGCACGAAAAATCCATCCAGCAAATCATCGACTCCGCCCGCGCCCCCAAGGCCAAAGGCCAGGTCTTCCAGCTTACGCTGACGGTGCCGGTGGTGATCAGGCTGGTCGATCTGGGCGGCGGGGTGGCGGCGGGCACGGGCCCTAAAATCGGCCAGGAGCAGGTGGCCTCCCGGCCACTGGCCGCCATCATCAAGGGGCTGACCACCCCCGGGGCCTGGCGCACCGGACAAGTGGCCATGAGTGCCAGAGACTTACTAAGCGGCATCGCCAGGGCCCAGGAGCTGACGGCCAGCGGCGGGGTGGACAACTTCGCCGGCATAAGCCGCGAGTACGTCAACCTCGGCCTGCGCTTCGGCTACCACTTCAACCTCATCGACAGCTACTGCTGCGAACGGGCCGCCAACAACCACCTCTATTTCCGCTTCGTGGGCGGGGCCGCCGACCTGGTCAAGCGCTCACGCCGGCTGCAGATGATGGAGCTGGTACTCGCCGAATACGGCTTTATGTCCAAGAGCAAGGGCGACTTCCTCATCGCCCGCGTCTCCCACCTCGAACAAGACGAGCTGCTTCGCCTCCTGGAGATGGCGGGCCGCCTAGTCGCCTTCACCCGCCAGCTCGACGCCGAGCTGGCGAACGAGGAGGACATCGGCCTCTACGCCAAACGCTTTCTGGCCGGCGACTTTTGACGGCCTTCCCCTTGCGGGGCGCGGCCCGGAGCCCTGCCTGCCCTTCGGCACACGCGCCCCGCTCCTTGCATATCGGCCCTCTTGCTTAGCCATCGGCTACCTTTTACAAAACCATCAATGTTCGTACCTTAGGGCATCGATTGGGTTCAACCGCGAGGCCTTCCAGGCCGGGTATAGACCAAAAATCAAGCCCACCATCCCGGAAACCATTACCGCCGCCAGCATGGCAGGCAGGGAGAAGATGGTCGGCCAACCCAAAAGGGCGGTAACCGCCCAGGATACGCCCCGGCCCAAGGCGATTCCCGCCCCGCCGCCGGCCAGGCAGAGCAGGGCGGCCTCTGCCAGAAACTGTTTTCGTATGTCACTCGCCTTGGCGCCCACCGCCATGCGCAGACCGATTTCACGCGTGCGTTCCGTAACCGCAACCAGCATGATATTCATGATGCCAACTCCCCCAACCAGCAGCGAAATCAAGGACACGCACAGGAGCAGGTTGCCTATCAGGCGGGTGGACGCGGCCAAAGTTTCAGTGATTTCCGTCCAGTCGCGGATGCGGAAGTCATCAGGCGCTGAGGCTGGGGTTTGATGCCGCTCGCGCAACAGGGCCGTGATCTGACGTTTTAACTCCGGCAGTTGCTGGGCGGAGTCGGCGGCCACAAATATGTCATCCACATCAGTAAAGCGCGTCAACAGCGGGAAATCCATGAGTTGCGCGGCTGACTCGTCCGGGTAGAGTTGCATTTGCTGGCCGGGATAGAGCTTGGTTAACGAGGCCATCTCGTTTACATCCGTCGTCGCTGTGATTTGCTGAGCCGCCGCCGATTGCCGCAAGCCTATGAGCCGGAACTTCAGGGTGGTCCACGGCACCAGCACCACATCGTCCATATCCCGGCCAAGCGCGTTGGCGCCCTTTGGGGCCAGCAACCCGACCACCCGGAGCTGGACATTTTTCACTCGCACCTCCTTCCCCACCGGTGAGTCGCTGCCGAACAACTCGTGGGCCGGAACTTGCCCCATCAGACAGACAGGGGCGCTGCGTTTCACGTCTTCGTCGGTGAACGCCTTGCCTTGCGCCATTTCCGTCCAGCCGCGAATCCGCAGGTACGTTGGCGTGATCCCCTGCACGTTCTGGGGCGCATAGTTCTTGTTGCCATAAATCACTTGCAGGTGGCCATCAACGCTGGGCGATATCCAGCGCACCCCCGAGCATTCACGCCTGATCGCGTCGGCATCGGCGGGCACCAGCGTCACCTGGCCACCCGCGCCAGAGCTTATGCCCGCCTTGACGACATCGCTGGGATCGATCTGCACGATATTGGCGCCCATTTTGGCGATATTTTGCTCTATGGCCCGTGCCGACCCGCGTCCGATCTCAGCCATGGCGATAACCGCCGCGATGCCGATGATGATCCCCAGGCAGGTTAAGACCGACCTCAGGATATTACGGCGCAGGGCATACAGGGCGATTGCTAATGTTTTCAACTAAGGACACTCTTGCATTAAGCTGGTCTTGTGGGGCCAGCAACTTGTTGAATCAGAATTAAAGTTTTACCGGAAGTTGCCGATAGCGATTATAAGCTGTAACTATCTGGCAGAACGCCAGATAGGACCATTACTCCTAAGGAGAGAAGAAATGGCAATCAATCCCATCGCCGCAAATGTCAGCTCACCGCCTCCCGTGGCCACGCCTGCCACCTCATCCCCTGCCCCGGCGGCCACCAAGCGGCAGCCCGTAGCCCCCGAGCAACCGCCCGTGGCGGTTCAATCCCCCCAAGACAGCGTGCAACTAAGTGGCGCCGCGCTGGCCCGTTCCTTGAAAATAGCCGGCCAGACCCCCACCCAGATTGCCATGAAAATGGGCATAGACATTAAGACGGTCAACAGCTACCTGAGTACAACTCCCGCAGCGACCGCCTCGGGGGCGCAACAGACAGCAGCCCAGGTGGCGGCAACGCCTCAAACGTCTAGCGCGGAAGAGGCAGGCGAATCCTCAATCCAGAAGGCCATCGAGGGCTAAGCCAGATTCGGCGGACGGGCTCGATCACGATAGGGCACCACACCATACCTGATCTGGGCAAATGGTGTCCAGAGCTGATGATCTCGCAAGGCAGGTCATAACCGACTACCTTTTCGCCAGGTGGCAGCCCATTGTCTCCCAAGGGGTGAGGATAGCGATTGACAAAGGAAATAGTCGGTGGTAAAGAGCCAAAAATTTTTCTTGCGTTAAGGCAGGAATTCAACCTCAAAAAGGATCGTTTTCAAACTCAGCATGGACAGTCACAGTAGCAGTTCGGACAGTCACAGTAGCAGCCGACATATTGCCGCCCGCCTCCAGCCCTAAGCCCCACCCTCCCGCTTCCCGGTGATGGCTGACGCTCTGGATGCGAGCGTGGCCATACACTGGGGTTCAAAGCGGTCTCCTCCGTAACGACCCCCTATTTTTTACCTTTGCACCCGGATAGCGCCCGCCGCCATTTCGCCCCGGCGAACTCACGGACGCCCGCCATCCGCCTCTTGGGAGACGCCACATGCGTGGGGCCACGGAACTCTACATCAGCTCGGTGCTCGATCAGCCGATCATCGACCTCGCCGGCCAGGTGCTGGGCCGGCTCCTGGACGTGGCAGTGGCCCCAGGCGAGGTGCTGCCGGTGGTCACCGGCCTGCTGCTCAAGGACGGCAGGCGGGTGGTTTTCATCCCCTGGGAGCGGATGGTGGTCTTCAACCCTCGGGTGATCTCGGTCTCCGGGGGACTGGACGATAACCTGACGAACGGCCCCCCGCCGGGCACCATCCTCGTCCGGCGCCACCTGCTCGACCGGCAGATCGTGGATGTCAACGGCGCCAAGGTGGTGCGGGTCAACGATTTAAAACTCACCCCCCACGAGGAGCGGCTCTGCCTGTTCTCGGTGGACATCGGCTTCCGGGGGCTTCTGCGCCGCTTAGGCTACGAACGGCTGTGGTCGCTCTTCCAGAAAAACCTCCCCAAACGCGAGATCGGCTGGCAGTTCGTCAACCCCCTGGGCATCAATGCCTCGGGCCTCACCCTGTCGATGGCCCGCGACCAGCTCGCCGACATGCACCCCTCGGACCTGGCCGAGATCATCTCCAACCTGCACCGGGACTCCATCGAGGGGATCATCAAACACCTGGATCACGAGGTGGCTGGCGAGGCGATCCACGAGCTGGACGCGGAGACCCGCACCCAGGTCATCAGCCAGTTGGACGTCGAACACGCCTCCGAGATCCTGGAAGAGATGCAGCCCGACGAGGCGGCGGACGTGCTGGCCGACCTGCCCGAGGAACAGGCCCAGGAGTTGCTCGGGCTCTTGGACCACCAGGAGGCAAGCGAGATCCAGGAGCTGATGGAACACAAGGAGGACACCGCCGGCGCCCTGATGAACAGCGATTTCATCGCCGTCTCGCCACTGAGCACGGTGGGTGAGGCCTTTATGGAGCTGAAACGCCAGGCCGCCGAGGTCGAGGCCATCTTCTACGTTTACGTGCTCGACCACGACGGCCATCTGATCGGGGTGATGTCGCTGCGCAACCTGCTGATCAACGACCCAGCCCTGCCAGTGGTGGAGGTGATGACCCAGCAGTTGAAGACCCTGGAGATCACCGACCCGCCGGAGGAGGCCCTGGCCCTGCTCGCCAAGTACGACCTAATCGCGGCCCCCATCATCGACCAAGACGGCAAGATGGCCGGGGTGGTGACCATCGACGACGTGGTCGAGATGTTTTTACCCTACGCCTTGAAACGCAAACGTTGACCCTCGCGCCATGAAGCTAACCAAGAAAGATATTCTGACCTTCCTGGCAGTGGTGGGGCCAGGCATCATCACCGCCAACGTCGATAACGACGCGGGCGGCATCACCACCTACTCGGTGGCCGGGGCCCAGTTCGGCTACTCTCTGCTCTGGACGCTCATCCCCATCACCGTGGCCCTGGTGGTGGTGCAGGAGATAGTGGCCCGGATGGGGGCGGTGACCGGCAAGACCTTGGCCGACCTGATCCGGGAGCGCTTCGGGGTCAGGATCACCTTCTACCTGATGCTGAGCCTGCTGGTCGCCGACCTGGGCAACACCGTCTCCGAGTTCGCCGGCTGGGCCGCCAGCCTGGAGATCTTCGGGGTCAGCAAGTATATCGCGGTGCCGGTAGGCGCCTTCCTGGTCTGGTGGCTGGTGGTCAAGGGCACCTACCGGTTGGTGGAGAAGGTGTTCCTGTTTTCCTGCGCTATCTTCGTCACCTACATCATCTCCTCGTTCATGGCCGCCCCGCCCTGGGGCCAGGTGCTGCTTGAGACGGTCAAGCCCAGCTTCAGCGCCAACCCCCCTTATTTGATGATGCTCATCGGGGTGGTCGGCACCACCATCGCCCCCTGGATGCAGTTCTACCTGCAATCGGCGGTGGTGGAGAAGAAGATCAAGGTGGAACAGTACGCCGCCTCCCGCTGGGACGTGGTGGTGGGCTGCTTCATGACCGACGTGGTGGCCTTCTTCATCATCGTCGCCTGCGGGGCCACCCTCTTCGCCCACGGGATCAAGATCAACGACGCCGCCGACGCCGCCAAGGCCCTGGAGCCCTTAGCCGGCAAGTACGCCTCGGTGCTCTTCGCCCTCGGCCTGGCCAACGCCTCCCTATTCGCCGCCTCCATCCTGCCGCTCGCCACCGCCTACTACGTCTGCGAGGGCATGGGCTGGGAGTCGGGCATCGACCACGACTTCAAGTCAGCGCCCCAGTTCATGTGGCTCTACACCGGGCTGATCGTGGTCGGGGCCCTGATCATCTTAATCCCCAACGCCCCCCTGATCACCATCATGCTCCTCTCCCAGGTGGTCAACGGGGTAATGCTGCCCTTTGTGCTCATCTTCATGCTGCTCCTGGTCAACGACGCCTCGCTGATGGGCGAGTTCGTCAACTCCAAGACCTACAACCTCATCGCCTGGGCCACGGTGATCATCATGGCGGCCCTGACCCTGGCCCTGGTCGCCACCTCTTTCACCTAAAGACATCCCTCCCCGGGCTGGCCAACCAGGTCGCCTTCTCCCTCTTCTCCTCCCCCGCTACCACTCCCACCCCGTCCACAACTTCCCTTCTTGTCACATAATCGTTTTAGAAAAAATTTACATTTTACAAAAAAGTAACTTAATCCCAACAAATTAAAGCCTGGTTCAGTGTTGGTGTTGATTTTATTTTTATTTAATTACAATAAGATATAATCTTATATTTCAAAATTATGCCAATTGGCACATTTGGTGCTTTTAATAAAAAACGAATCGGCGCCACTACATCTTGGCCATGACCGGCCACCGCCCCGGACGGGGGCACGGCCAGGGCCGCAAATCGGAGAGGGAGGATATTTATGAAAAAAATCGAGGCGATCATCAAACCGTTCAAGCTCGACGCCTTAAAGGAGGCCATGGCCGCCCTGGGGGTGAACGGCTTGACCATCACCGAGGTCAAGGGCTTTGGCCGACAAAAGGGCCACACCGAGATCTACCGGGGGGCGGAGTACATCGTGGACTTCATCCCCAAGGTCAAGGTGGAGATCGTGGTGGAGGCGGAGCAGGTGGATACGGTCACCGCCGCCATCATCAACAGCGTGCGCACCGGCAAGATCGGCGACGGCAAGATCTTCGTGCTACCGGTGGATGGGGTCTGTCGTATCCGTACCGGCGAACGGGACAAGGCGGCAATCTAGCCAAAATCAAGACCACCGCAATGGTGAGAGGACAACAATGAAAAAACATCTCCTGATCCTTATGACGATTATTTTCTGCTGGTACGGCTCCTCCGTAATGGCTGCGGAACCGGTTGGCGACCCCGCCGGCCTGAATACCGGGGTGGCGGCGGACGTGGTGGGCGCCAGCGCCGGGGCACCCACCGCCGACGACTTGAAAAACATGGCGGCGAATGAACCGCTGGCGGCCAAGCTCGCGGACGTGGTGGGGCACAACAAGGTTGCCTTAAACATGGCCTGGACCCTGCTCTGCGGCTTCCTGGTCATGTTCATGCAGACCGGCTTCGCCCTGGTCGAGACCGGCCTCTGCCGGGCCAAAAATGCCAACCACACCATGGCCATGAACATCATGATCTACTGTATCGGCCTGCTCGCCTATTGGGCCTGCGGGTTCGCCATCCACATGGGGGGCGTGGGCAGCCTGCCGACCCTGGGCGGCGGCGGGGTGCTTAACGGTGAATTCGCGATCAAGTTCTTGGGCAAGGATTTCGGTCTGTTTGGCACCAAGGGCTTTTTCTTGTCCGGCAACACCTACGACAGCGTCGTCTTCGCCATCTTCCTGTTTCAGATGGTGTTCATGGACACGGCGGCCACCATCCCCACCGGGGCCATGGCCGAACGTTTCCGGTTCTCCGCCTTTGTGGTGTATGGCTTCATGATGGCGGGCCTCACCTATCCCCTGTACGCCAATTGGGTATGGGGAGGCGGCTGGCTCTCGCAGTTGGGCGCTAATTTCGGTCTTGGTCACGGCCATGTGGATTTCGCCGGCTCTTCCGTGGTGCACATGACGGGCGGGGTGGCGGCCCTGGCCGGGGCGATGGTGCTGGGGCCCAGAATAGGCAAATTCAACAAGGATGGCTCTCCCAACCCGATCCCTGGCCATCACATCCCCATGGCGATTACCGGCGCCCTGGTGCTGGCCTTTGGCTGGTTCGGATTCAACACCGGTTCCTCCCTGGCCGCCGCCGACCTGCGGATCGGGGTGATCGCCACCAACACCATGCTGGCCTCGGCCGCTGGCGGCATGGCGGCGATGATCTACATGTGGATCAAGTACGAAAAACCAGACCTGACCATGAGCGCCAACGGCCTGTTGGCGGGACTGGTGGCCATCACCGCCCCCTGCGCCTTTGTCAACTCTGTCGCGGCGGTGGTGATCGGGATGGTCGCCGGGCTGCTGTGCTGCGTGAGTGTCTTCTTCGTCGAGCGGGTCATGAAGATTGACGATCCGGTGGGCGCGGTATCTGTCCATGCCGTGAACGGCGCCTGGGGGGTGTTATCGCTGGGTCTTTTTGCCGACGGCACTTACGGAGACGCCTTCAACGGGGTAAAGGGCACCGTCAAGGGCTTGTTCTACGGTGACAGCGGCCAGTTCATCGCCCAACTGATCGGCACGGTGACCAATATCGTCTTCGTCTTTGTCACCATGTACGTCTTCTTCAAGGTGCTAGACAAGATCATCCCGCTCCGGGTGCCTAGGGAGATTGAGCTGGAGGGCTTAGACAACTACGAGGTCGCAGTAACCGCCTATCCCGAGTTTCACACCAACAAGACTCACCTTTAAGCAACCAAAACCAGGGCGGCTTATGCCGTCCTGGTCAACTTCATCAACTTGGAACAACGGAGCAAGCGCATGAAAACAACAAGAAAGATCTCCACCGTGATCCTGGGCAGCCTCTGCCTCCTGCAACTGGCCAGCCCGGCCCGGGCCGAGGAGGACAAACCCACCGCCAGCCTTGCAGTCAGCGCCATGAGCAAGTACGTCTGGCGCGGCTTTGAGAACAGCCGTGACAGCCTGGTGATCGAGCCCTCGATGACCGTGGGCTATCAGGGCTTCTCCGCCAACCTCTGGGGCAACGAGGATACCAAGTATTACTCCGCCGACCCCAGCGTCTCCACCACCAGCGCCTGGACCGAGACCGACCTCACCCTGGCCTATGACTGGACCATGGGCCCGGTGGGGCTGACCGGCGGCTACATCTACTACGGCCTGGCCGCCCCACCCTACGGCGGCGCCGACGTGCCGGACACCCAGGAATTGTTCGCCAAGGCGGCCTTGAAGACCCTGCTCGCCCCCACCCTGACCGTGTACCGGGACATCGACAACCTCCCCGGCTGGTACGCCACCCTGGGCGTCTCCCAGACCCTGCCGATAACCAAGGAGATCGGCTTAAGCCTGGGTGCCCAGATCGGTTATCTGCGGGCAGATGACGCCAGTTCCTACGCCCGGGTCAGCGACCCCAGCAAGCCCTGCCGCGGCTTCCACGACGGGCTGCTCTCGGCCTCGGTGGCCTATCCGGTAAACAAATATATCACCGTTACCCCGAGTCTGAACTACTCTTTCCCGCTGACCAGCGACGCCCGGGACCTGATCAAATCCAAAAGCTTCACCGGCAACAGCGATTTCGTTTACGGCGGGATCACCGTCGCCCTGGCCTTTTAACCAAGCAAGCACGAGGACGGGCGGAGACCGGCCAGTTTAGCGGTCTCCGCCCCCCACGCCCCATGAGCAAACGATTCATCGTCTTGCAACACACCTCCTGGAACGGGCCGGGAATCTATCTCCACCAGGCGGCAAGGCACCTCAAGGTAGAGCTCAAGCAGGTGCGGGTCTGGCGGCAGCCCCTGCCGGAGGCCGGCGACTACGACGGTCTGATCGTCATCGGCGGACGCTTAGACGAGCACCAGCAGGCCATGCCCTTCTGGGCCGAGGAGCGGGAGTTGATCCACCAGTCCATCGAGCGCGACCGCCCCTATCTCGGCATCGGCCTGGGCCATCACCTGCTGGCCGAAAGCCAAGGCGCCCGGCTGGGCCGGAACTACTGCGCCAGCCTGGGCTTCGTCGAGGGCCACTTAACCAAGTCCGGACGCGAACACCCCGTCTTCAAACGCCTGCCCGCCACCCTGCCCCTCTTCAAGTGGCACGATCAGGCCATCCTGGAACCGCTACCCAAGAGCCTGGCGGTGCTGGCCACCTCGGTGGAATGCCAGGTCGAGGCCATCTCCATCCCCGGCCGGCCCCACATCCTGGGCGTCCAGTTCTCAAATCACGCCGCCTCGCCCCACGACGTGGAAAACTACTGGCAAAGGGACGGCAAATGGGTTAATTCCTTAAACGGTAAGTACCTAAATCCTGCGGAACTGATCCTGGCCGCCAAAAAGCTAAGCGACAAGATGAGCCGCCAGTTCGAGGATTTTCTCCGCAACTTCGTCGGGCTGTGCTAAGCGCGGCGGGTTGCGCCCCGCTTGCCGCCTCACAAGGCCCGCCATGAAGAATCGACTCAGCTTCCCCCTCTTAAACCAAACCGGGCCCTTCGCCACCCTGCATCACCCGCCCGACGAGGGCCTATTCTCCGCCGAAAACCGGGGACTGGTGCGCCGAATGCGCCAGGAGGGCCTTATCACCCGCTTCCGGGCCATCCGGGGCCAGATCTTCGACTTCCTAAACGTCACGAGCTTCAAAGGGGTGCGGCAACTCCTCCACGACCGGGCCCGCAGCCAGGAGATCAACCGCCGCTGCGCCGCCCTCCTGGGCAACATGTTCGGCCTAGACGGCAGCGAGCGGGAGATCATCAGTGCCATCAACGGCTACTCCCGCACCGCCGACGGGGTGATCCGCTACTTAAAGGCCAAGGTGATGGCCACCTACGCCGCCAACATCGAGATGACCAACGAGATCGACGCCATCTCAAGCCCGGTCGATCTGCTGCTCATCATCTTCGACGACCGCTACCACAAAAAGGCCCGCTTCGAGGCCAAGCGCAAACTGATTCTAATGGGACTCGCCGGCTCCATCGACCAGCGGGAACGGGAGACCGGCATCGAGGACAAGTTCTACGACTTCTTAAACTTCTTAAACGACAACGTCTGGAGCCATAGGAGCAAGATCGGCGAGCTGGAGCTGGCCTACCTGCTAAGCCAGCACGACCACCACGACTTCGCCTGCCAGTCGGTGCGGGTGATCTCCCCGGACGAGGCCCGGGCCATCGAACCGCGGCCCGGCCAGAAATTGACCCTGATCAAGCGCCGCCGATTTCAGGCCGGCGGGCGGGAGGTGCCCATCTACGTCTCGATCAGGAAGAAGCCGCCCGAGGCCAAGGTCTTGAAGCTCCTGCGCAAGGGCGAGGAGAACCCGGCGGTGGCGGTGGACGACGAGCTGGGCCTGATGGCGGTGCTCGACTCGGTGGCCGAGGTCAAGCTCTTCTTGACCCACCTGACCCAAAGCGCCATGCGGGCCGAGTCCTTCATGACCCTCGAGGAGATCTCCGACACCCTGACCGGCGGCCACCATCATGGCGGCATCGGCAGCTCAAGGCTCACCCCGATGTTCAAGTTCTTCGCCCGCATGGGCGGAATGCGGGTGGAATTCATCATCCACAGCAACAAGACCTACCTAAACTACATCTACCAGCGGGACATCTCCCACGACGAGTACGAGATCAAGCGCATCTTCGACTCTGGGGTGGCGGAGATGCTCTTCCCTCAAGACATCTATTACCTGGACATGGCAGACATCAAGGAGCGCCAGCTCCGCCAGTGCCGCCGCCAGATCGAGGAGGGATGATGGCGTCGCCAAAAGTCCGATCTGCCGCGTTGCGGGGCGGTTTTGCTCGTTCGGCATACCGCATGTATGGCCTTACTCCCAAAACGCCCCCCACGCCTTGCATGTCGGCCCTTTTGCTTAGCCATCGGTTGCTTTTTTGCGAGAACATCAAAGATGAGCGCCCCTGATTTGACCATTCCCGAGGCCATGTTCTATCAGCCGCTCACGGACGGGGTAGTGCGCTGCGAATTGTGCCGGATGGGCTGCCGGATCGGGCCGGGTGAACGGGGCCGCTGCGGGGTGCGGGAAAATCAGGGCGGCCTCCTGGTCAGCCTGATCTACGGCCGGCTCTGCGCCGAGCACCTCGATCCGATCGAAAAAAAGCCCCTGTTCCACGTCCTGCCCGGGAGCCTGACCTACTCCATAGCCGCCCCCGGCTGCAACTTCCGCTGCCGCCACTGCCAGAACTACGCCATCTCCCAGGTGCCGACCGGGGCCGAGATCCAAGGCGTGGCCAGGCGGCCCGAGGAGGTGGTGGCGCGGGCCATGGCCCACCGCTGCCCCTCGCTCTCCTACACCTACACCGAGCCAACCGTGGCCTTCGAGTTCGCCCTGCACACCGCCCGGCTGGCGAGGCGGGCGGGGCTGAAAAACATCTTCGTCACCAACGGCTACATCAGCCCCGAGGCCCTGACCGCCATCGCCCCGGTGCTCGACGCGGCCAACATCGATCTCAAGGGCTTTAGCGAGCCTTTCTACCGAAAGGTGGTGGGGGCGAAGCTGTCGGCGGTGCTCGACACCATCATCGATTACCGGCGGCACGGGATCTGGATCGAGCTTACCACCCTGATTATCCCCGGATTAAATGACAGCGAGACGGAGCTGAAAGGCATAGCCGGCTTTATCGTCAACCATCTGGGGGCCGACACCCCCTGGCACGTGAGCCAGTTCTATCCCACCTACCAGTTGACCGATCGGCCCCGCACCCCCATCGCCACCCTGCGCCTGGCCCGCGACCTCGGCCAGGCGGCGGGGTTGCGCTACGTGTACGAAGGCAACGTCCCCGGCGCCGGGGGCGAGGACACCCGCTGCCCCGCCTGCGCCGTCACCGTAATTACGCGACGGGGCTTCACGGTGCTCGAAAACCGGCTGCGCCAGGGCCATTGCCCGGACTGCGGGGCCGAGATCGCCGGGGTCGGCCTGTGAATCCCAACCCGCTCTTCCCCAACCGGGCCGCAACTCTAAGTCTAGAGGGGGCCGAGGCCTCCCTTGCCCGCCCGCCCCGCCTGGGGGTCAGCGCCTGCCTGCTCGGCCATCCGACCCGCTACGACGGCGGCCACCGGCGGCACGAATTCATCGCCGCCTTCTTGGCCAGCCGCCTGGAACTGGTGCCGGTCTGCCCCGAGATGGAGGCCGGGTTGGGCGCCCCGCGCGAGACCATGCAGCTAACCGGCGACCCCGAGCGCCCCCGGCTGGTCACCACCGAGACCGGCCTCGACCGCACCGAGTTCATGGAACGCTGGGCCCAACAACGGGTACTGGAGATCGAAACGAAACGGCTGGACGGCTTCATCCTCAAGAGCGGCTCACCCTCCTGCGGCTGGCAAGGGGTCAAGGTGCGTCTGGGCTCAGGGGAAGTGGTCAGGGAGGGAATCGGACTGTTCGCCAGGGCCCTGGCGCAAGGGCTCCCCCACCTGCCGGTGATTGAGGAAACCGCCCTGGACGATCCGGGGGCCTGGGAGGAATTTATCAGCCGGACAGGTGCCGGAACCGCCGGTCACCTGGGCCTCAAAAAACAAAAAGGGTCTATCCCTTAAACGAGATAAACCCTTGCTGTCTTTTATTTGGTGGGCCATCCCCGGATCGAACGGGGAACCTGCTGATTAAGAGTCAGATGCTCTGCCAGTTGAGCTAATGGCCCGAAAGGCCATTTTTATAGCACGGCGGATAATCAAGGTCAAGGGCGAAAAGGCGTCCCCAGGAAATTTTTTCATCAGGAGGGGGAACATGTTGCTGAAAAACCGTTTAGCACCGGTATTCGAGCGGCTACGCCGGCAAGGGCTCCCCCTGCGCCTCCGGCTCTGGGACGGCGCCGAGGTCAACCTCTCCCCGGCCCCCAAAGTGACGATCGCCTTCACCGCCGCCGCCTCGCTGCGCCACCTCGCCAACCCAAGCCTCGATAACCTGGGCCGCGCCTACGTGGAGGGGGAGATCGACGTGGAGGGCAGGCTCACGGACGTAATCGAGGTCGCCGCCGGGCTGGCCGCCGGGAACGCCAAACCCAGAAAGGGACTGGCGTTCTTCAGACGCCCGGCGCGGCACGACCGACAACTGGACGCGGAGGCCATCGCCTACCACTACGACCTGTCCAACGAGTTTTACCGCCAGTGGCTCGACCGGGGCATGGTTTACTCCTGCGCCTATTTCCAGGACGAGGCAGACACCCTGGAACAGGCCCAGGAACAAAAGATCGACCACATCCTGCGCAAACTAAAAGTCCTGCCCGACAACCGGCTGCTCGACATCGGCTGCGGCTGGGGGGCGCTCATCATCCGGGCGGCGGAGAAGTTCGGGGCCCAGGCCTTAGGCATCACCCTGTCGCGCAACCAGTGTGAACTGGCGCGGGAACGGATTGCCGCCGCCGGTCTCAATGGCCGTTGCGAGGTGCGGATCGAGGACTACCGGGACGTGGCCGGCCACTTTGACCGCATCGCCAGCGTCGGGATGTTCGAGCACGTCGGCTTCAAGAACCTGCGCGCCTACTTTGACCGCATCCGGGAACTGCTCACCGACGACGGCATCGCCTTGAACCACGGCATCACCGCCACCGACGCCGAGGGAGAGGGCGGCGACTTCATCCGGCGCTACGTCTTCCCCCACAGCGAGCTGCCCCCTATCGGCCTCACCCTGCGGGAGATGCTGGCCGCCGGGCTGGAGCCGGTGGACGTGGAAAACCTGCGCCGCCATTACGCCCTGACCCTCAGCCACTGGGCCGAACGCTTCGAGGCGACGGGGGAGCGCCTCAAGGAGCTGGTCGGCGAGAAACGCTGGCGCATCTGGCGGGTCTATCTGGCCGGCTGCGCCCACGGTTTCGCCCATAACTGGGTCGCCGTCCACCAGGTGCTCGCGGTCAAGACCGGCGCCGCCCCCCTGCCGCTGACCCGCGACTACATCTACCACCCTTGATGGCTAAGCAAAAAGGCCGATCTACGGCGTGGCGTGGCGGTTTAGCTTAGCCATCGACTACCTTTTGGCGAGACCATCTTTGTGAGATCATCACCCTTGAGCCGGACATGACAAACCCACCCGCGCCTGGCCTCCCGCGCCAGTCGGACCACTTCAACGGCCTGAGCCTACACTACTACCGGCTCTTCTCCCGGCTGGCGCCAGAGGACGGAGAGCTAATCTGGATAAGCGGCGCCCTGGCGGTGCAGTCGGTGCTGGACGGCCACTCCTGCCTGTCCTTGAGCCATCATGCCGGGCGCCCTCTCCTGGCCACCGCCGGGGAAGACCAGGACGAAAGTTCCGGCTACCGGCTGCCCAAGGCCGATGACTGGCAGACGGCGCTCAGGGCTAGCCATCTGGTAGGCCCCCCCGAGGGGGAGACGGCCCTAGTGCTCGGCCAGGGGCGGCTCTACCTGCGCCGCTATTTCGGCTACGAGACCCGACTGGCCAGGGAGATCCAGCGGCGAGCGGCCCTGGCCGGCCATCCCCCCGAACGGGTGGCCGGCCCCCTGGCGGGCCTCTTCCCCGTTCCAGGCGATGAAACCGACTGGCAGATGGTGGCGGCGGCCATCGCGGCCATGAAGAGGCTATGCCTGATCTCCGGCGGCCCCGGTACCGGCAAGACCCACACCGTCCTGCGGATCATCCAGCTCCTGCGCCGGCTGGCCGGGGACAAACGGCCCCGGATCGCCCTCGCCGCCCCCACCGGCAAGGCGGCCAGCCGCCTGCAAGAGGCCATGCGCCTGGCGGATGAGGAAGAGGGCCTCACCGCCAACACCATCCACCGTCTGCTGGGCACCATCCGCCACTCCCCGTATTTCCGCCATCACCGGGAACATCGGCTGCCGCTCGATGTCTTGATCGTTGACGAGGTGTCGATGGTTGACCTGGCCCTGATGACCAAGCTGGTGGAGGCGATGCCGGATGAGGGCCGCCTGATCCTCCTGGGCGACCAGGATCAACTCTCCTCGGTGGAGGCGGGCCGGGTGCTGGCCGATCTCTGCGGGGAAGACCAGGGCTACTCCCCGGAATTCGCCGCCCAACTAGAAATCGCGACCGGCATCAGGATTCAGGATTCAGGATTCAGCATGCAGGAGAGCAAGGACAAGCCACAGAAACGTAACCCCCTCGGCGATTGCCGGGCGCACTTACGGAAGTCGTACCGCTTTAAGGCCGGCGGGGGCATCGGCCGCCTGGCGGCGGCGGTGCTGGCGGGCAACGCGGAACTGGCCATGAACTGCCTGGCGGCGGGGGAAGAGACCAGGGTCTGCCCCCCGGCGGCGGTGGGCTGGGGCCGACGGACGGACGAAAAGCGGCTAGCGACCCGGCTCCTCGAGGCCTACTCCCCCCTGCTGGCGGCCCAGAAGCCGGAGACGGCCCTGCGGGCCCTGGGAACATTTCAAGTCCTTTGCTCCCACCGTCAGGGGCCCTACGGCACGCTTACCGTCAACCGCTGGTTTACCGAGACCCTGGCCCGGCAAGGGCGGATCCGCCTGACCGGGGAATCGGAGTGGCACCCAGGCCGGCCGGTTATCGTCACCGGCAACCATTACGACCTGCGGCTCTTCAACGGCGACTTAGGCGTCGCCCTGGCCGATGACGCCGGGGAATTGAAGGTGTACTTCCCCAGTCCCGGCGGTGGCTTGAGGGCCATCTCGCCGGGCCGGATGCCGGCCCACGAGACGGCCTTCGCCCTCACCGTCCACAAGAGCCAGGGCTCGGAGTTCGACGAGGTGCTCCTTCTGCTGCCCGAGCAACCCTCCCCGCTGGTGAGCAGGGAGCTGATCTACACCGCCATCACCCGAGCCCGGCGGCGTTTCGAGCTGTGGGGCGGCGCGGAAACCATCGCCTCCGGAGTGCGGGCCAGGATCGAACGTCACACCGGCCTTTCCGAACAGCTGATGACTGAAAAGCGGTGCGGCGCCTCTTGGGGATAAAGCCTAGCGCCTGAAGTTCGGCTACCGGGCTTGGAAGAAGGAGAAAACCAACCGGAGGCCATGCTGGCGGCAATCAACAACGCCGAGGCCAAGGACTATCCGGTGGAGAAGTGATTCATCCACCCCCGCGATTGACAATTTTAGGATAGGAGGGGAAAATGTTACTGGTGGAATTAGAGACAATTATCGCTTATGTCTCCGTGCTCGCCAAGGCCGAGGGCGGTTTCGGGGCCACCCGCCGCCTGCCGGCCACGGCTGAGGATACCTTTCACGCCCTGGCCATCTTCCGGGTGCTCGACCAGTGGGCGCACCTGCCCGGCCCGCTCGCCGCCTGCCGGGAGAACCAGGGGCTCAAGGAATACCTGAGACAACGGCTGAACGGACGCCAACTCGACGCCAAAACGGTGTTCCAACTGCACGCCGCAGCCCGGCTGGCGGATCTCCCGCCCGCCGCGACCACGGTCAGCGAAGGGCTGGCCGGGGGGCATTTTCACCGTCACCCCTCCCTGCACACCGCCTACCACGCCGCCCTGGTGCTGGGGCACGCCTTGCTCCCGCATCTTAAAGAGCGCCTGGGTGACGAATGGGCGGCACGTCTCCTGCCGGAACGCGCCACCAGCGAGGAGTTGATGATGTGGCTGACGCTCCAGAAGGCGGTGGGAATCACCCCCCAGGCCGACCGGCGGGCAGAGCTGGGCCGCTGGTTTGGCGACTGCCAGGGCCCTGACGGCGGCTTCGGCTTCCTGCCGGGCACCACCTCGTTTATGGAAAACTGCCACTTCTGCCTGCAGGCCCTAGCCCTCCTGGAGGCCCGGCCCCGCGATCCCCAAGGGGCGCTGGCCTTCATCACCGGCTGCCAGACCATAAACGGCGGCTTCGGACGGCGGGCCAAGGCCGCCCCCTTCCTCGACACCACCTATCACGCCGTAAGCTCCCTGATGCTGCTGGACCATCTGCGCTAACCCGCCCCGGCGTCGCCCCAGGGAGGGAAAGACCAGGGGGGCGCCCTTCCGTCAGACCCGCACGGATACTGGCCGAGCGGGTTTTTATTGTCCGGCCCCGCCCCGGGTGGTATGGTGGGCCGGACATCCCTACCATCCCGCCTAGGGCTAGACTCCAGACCTAAGCGGGGCCTCCTGGCCCGACGCAACCGCCGGGCCATATCCAAAAATAGCGCAGGTCTCCATGCCCGAAACTCAAAAAAACAACCGGGGCCGGACAACGGCGGCGGCGGTGCTGATCGTCGGCATCCTGGCCCTGGTGCTCGGCCTGGCCCGCTTCATCCATCACCGGATGGCCTACGCCTTGAGCGACGCGGTGTTCGTCAACACCGACAGCCTGGTGACCGTGAGCCTGGACCGGGTGAGCGGCCAGATCCTCGAACTGCGCAAGAAGGAGGGCGATCCAGTTAAGGCCGGCGAGGTGCTGGCGGTGCTCGACAGCGGCACCTACCGGCGGGACAAGGAACGGCTCGCCGCCGCCATCCAGGCCGCCTCCGACGACTTGACGGCCAAGGAGTTGCAGCGCCGGCGCCTGGCGACCGAGCTTAACCTAAACGAGAAGCTGGCCGCCAGCCGGGCCCGAGAGGCCAGGGAGGAACGCACCGCCCTGATCGCCAAGTCCGCCGGGCTTAAGGCCGAAATCGGCCAGTTGCGCCGCGACCGGCAGCGGCTGGACGATCTGTACCAGGCCCAGGTGGTTTCTCGCCAGGCGGCCGAGGACGCCGCCACCAAGTTGACCGCCAAGGAGGAAACGAAAAAGGGAGCC
>JAJXUT010000014.1 GCA_021782655.1 Deltaproteobacteria bacterium | reverse complement strand
CACGGTGCAGATGGTGGACAAGCAATTGCTGGTCAACGGCCAGCCCTTTGAAGTGAAGAATGCCGTCTATCGCGATCACCACATCTATCCCGGCAACGTTCAGCCTCGGGACAACTTCGGCCCCATCACCGTGCCCAAGGATTCGCTGTTCGTTATGGGCGACAACCGGGACAACAGCTACGACAGCCGGTTCTGGAAGTTCGTCAAGCTAAGTGCGGTCAAGGGCAAGGCCATTATCCTCTATTGGTCTTGGGACAGCCAGTGGAAGTGGGGCAGCGGCTCCTTTCCGGTGCGCTTTTCCCGGATCGGCAAATTAATCCATTAAGGACTGGAGCCGGCCGTATGCAAGGCGAGTACCGTTTTGCTCACAGGCATATTATCAGTATGGATGACCTGTCGGTGTCCGACATCAACCATATCTTGCAGACCGCCGACTCCCTGAAGGAAATTTCGACTCGGGCCATCAAGAAGGTGCCGACCCTGCGCGGCAAGACCATCGTCAATCTTTTTTTCGAGCCCAGCACCCGCACCCGGCTGTCCTTCGAGATCGCCGCCAAGCGGATGAGCGCCGACACCTACAATATCTCGGCCACCACCAGTTCCGCGGTCAAGGGCGAGTCCCTGATCGACACCGCCCGCAACCTGCAGGCCATGGGGCCGGACGCCATCATCATCCGTCACGCATCCTCCGGGGCGCCCAACCTGCTCAAGAACCATGTCCAGGCCTCGATCATCAACGCCGGCGACGGCACTCACCAGCATCCCAGCCAGGCCCTGCTCGATCTGATGACCGTCAAGGAACGAAAGGGCCGCCTGGAGGGGTTAAAGGTGGCCATCGTCGGCGACATCACCCACAGCCGGGTGGCCCATTCCGACATCATCGGTTTCACCAAGATGGGGGCTAGGGTGCATGTCTGCGGCCCCAACACCATGCTGCCGCCCGGCTTGGAGGCGATGGGCGCTGTCCGCCATCGGCGGGTGACCAGCGCGGTGCGGGACGCCGACGTGGTCATGGCCCTGCGCATCCAGAAGGAGCGGCAGCGAGACCCCTTGATCCCGTCGCTCAGGGAGTACGCCACCATCTTCGGCATTAATCGGGAGGTGGCGGCCCTGGCCAGGCCCGACGCCCTGATCATGCACCCCGGCCCCATCAACCGGGGGGTGGAGATGAGCCCGGAGGTGGCCGACGGCGGACAATCGGTGATCTTAGAGCAGGTGACCAACGGGGTGGCGATTCGCATGGCCCTGCTCTATCTGGTGCTGGGAGGTAGCGACTGATGCGGGGGGCTCATCCGATTCTGCTGGAAAACGGTCGGGTTATCGACCCGGTGCGCGGGGTGGATCAGGTGTCCAGCCTGCTTTTGCTCGATGGGGTCTGCCGGCTGGCGGTGGATTACGACCGGCTGCCGGCGGAGGTGGAGCGGATCGATCTCTCCGGCAAGTGGGTCATGCCGGGCTTAATCGACATGCACGTCCACCTGCGGGAGCCGGGCGAGGAGTACAAGGAGACCATCGTCAGCGGCGCCCAGGCAGCGGCGGCGGGCGGTTTCACGGCGGTGGCCTGTATGCCCAACACCAAGCCGGTTTTGGATGCCGAGGCCGGGATCGCCCTAGTGGCGGATCGGGCCCGGGAGGCCCTGGTGCGGGTCTATCCGGTGGGGGCGATCAGCAAGTCGAGCCAGGGCGAGCAGTTGGCGGAGTTTGGTGAGATGCGCCGGGCCGGGGCGGTGGCGGTCAGCGACGACGGCCGGCCGGTGGTGAGTAGCCAGATGATGCGCCGCGCCTTGGAGTATGCCGGGAACTTCGATCTGCCGGTGATCTCGCACTGCGAGGAACTGAGCTTAAGCCAGCATGGGGCCATGAACGAGGGCGAGCTCTCGACCCGTCTGGGCCTGGGCGGCATTCCCAACGCCGCCGAGTCGATCATGGTGTACCGGGACCTGGCGCTTGCCGCCCTCACCGGCCACCGTCTGCACCTGGCCCACATCAGCACCCGGGAATCGGTGGCCCTGATTCGCTGGGCCAAGGCCCAGGGCTGGCCGGTGACTGCTGAGACCGCGCCCCACTATTTCACCCTGACCGAGGAGGCGGTGGGCCGCTACGACACCCGGGCCAAGATGAATCCGCCCCTGCGCCTAAAAGCGGATGTCGATGCGGTTATCAAGGGGCTCAAGGACGGCACCATCGACGCCATCGCCTCGGATCACGCCCCGCACGGCGAGCTGGAAAAGGAGGTGGAGTTCGACCGGGCCGCCAACGGCATCATCGGGCTGGAGACCTCCTTGCCCCTGGCCCTGCGGCTGGTGCGCGACGGGGCGATTGGCCCGGCCCGGCTGGTGGAGCTGATGTCGGTCAATCCCGCCCGCATCTTGGGGGTGCCGGGCGGCACCCTGGCTGAGGGTGGGCCGGCGGATGTCACGGTTATCGATCCGGAGCGGGAGTTTACCTACGGGATTACAGATGTGGTGTCCAAGAGCAGGAATTCGCCCTTCCTGGATTGGCGGTTCACCGGTCAGGCGGTGTTGGTCATCGTCGGGGGGAGGGTGGTGCTGCGGCGTTAGGGGGCTTATCCCTTGATGTCCAGTAGGCTGCCTAGCATCTCGTCTTGGGTCTGCACCATCTTGATGTTGGCTTCAAAGGTCCGGCGATCGATCATCATGGTGGGCAGTTCCTCGGCCAGATCGACGTTTGACTGCTCGACCAAGGCCTCGCCGTTCTGGGTGGGTTCGGAAACCAGGGGGCCGGGGGTGTTCACCGTCTGGACGTTGGCGGTAACCGTCTGCCCCGCGCCCTCGTTGAAGGTCACCCGGGTCTTCTTGAAGCCTTCGGTGTTGACGTTGGCGGTGTTGTTGGCCGTGGACTGGACGCGGGTCTGAATGGCCATCAGGGCGGAGAGTCCGGAGTCGATTCCCATCAGCATGGCAGGTCTCCTTGCGGGTTGGGGGTGGCCGGGATGCCCGGCGCCTCTGTCGAAAAATTAAGCATTTTGCGTGCCACCGGCAAGTCTGGCCTCGGGGGCGTCGGTTGATGGCGGCTCCTTGCGGAGCAGGCCGAACTCCGCGACCTCGTTCAGGGGCGGGTCGGTGGCGAGCTGGATCAGCGCCCCGGGGTTGGCTCGGAGGATGGCCTCGCCGTCGGCGTTGGTCATCCCGGTGACCACGGCCCGGGCGTTTTTTAGATCCCGGGCTAGGTATTCAAGGCCGTCGCCCAGGAGGATGGAGCTTCTTGCCTCCACCAGGGGCGGGTTGCCGGCCCGCCGGATGATTCCCGCCGGGACGTGGGTGGGCTGGTAGTCGCTGCCTTGGTGCTGCATGTCTTCCGCCCCTGGCGGGTGGTGAAGAAAGTTTTCTGTATAGCCCCGGGAGCCGATCTTGGTCAACTCCTCGGCAAAGGCGGACGGTAGGCTAAGGGCGGCCAAGGCCTCGGCCCCCTCCTGATCGAGCCTCCGGGAGATGATGTCCAGGGCCGTCCGGTAGAGGCGGACGGTGGCGCCCACGTAGTAGGCGCTTTTCATCCGACCCTCGATCTTGATGGAATCGGCCCCGGCGGCGATCAAGTCCGGCAGCCGATGTAGCAGGCAGAGGTCCTTGCTGTTGAAAATGTAGGCGCCGCGAGCGTCCTCCTCCACCGGGAAGTACTGTCCCGGACGCCGCTCTTCCATCAGGGCGTAACGGTAGCGGCAAGGGTGGGTGCACTGGCCGAGGTTGGCGTCGCGGCCATTTAAGTAGAGACTCAAGGCGCAGCGCCCCGAGTAGGAGACGCAAAGCGCCCCGTGCACGAAGATCTCCAGCTCGAGGCCCACCGCCCGGCGGATCTCGGAGATTTCGGAAAGGCCAAGTTCCCGGGCCAGATTCAGACGCCTTACCCCTTGCGCCTGCCAGAAGCGGGCGCTCTCCAGGTTGGTGACGTTGGCCTGGGTGCTTAGGTGGATGGGCATCTCCGGCGCCAGGCGCCGGGCCAGGGAGAAGACGCCGGGGTCGGCGACGATTATGGCGTCGACCCTGGTTTGGCGCAGGAGGTCGAGATGCTCTGGCAGGCCGTTCAGGTCGCGGTTGTGGGCCAGGATGTTGACGGTGGCGTAGGCCTTGACCCCGTGCCGGTGGGCGTAGGCCACGCCTGCGGCCAGCTCCTCGGACGACAGGGCCGCCCGGGAGCGTAAGCTGTAGGGGCCGCCGCTCAGATAGACGGCGTCCGCCCCGTAATGCACCGCGATTTTCAGTTTGTCCAGGCTGCCGGCGGGGGCCAGCAGTTCCGGCAAGACGGGCTTGACTCCCGGTTTGCCCGCACAATCAGTGGTCGTCATCCTTGTTTTTCCTTGAACGAGATAATCTCTTTACCTTTTAGCGATTACCTTTTACCATGCCCCAACGGTGGCTGTTAACCCTTTTTATCCTAAAGGGCAACCAAGTTGCCGCCAGGGGGCGGGCACTAGGATGACTGGGATACGGACAGCAAGTCCCGCCGCCGGCGGGCGGGTCATGGTGGCGATGAGCGGCGGGGTGGATAGCGCGGTGGCCGCCGCCCTGCTGGCGAGCCGGGGGCTGGAGGTGGCTGGGGTCTTCATGCTTATCGCCCCCGAGGATGGCCCGCAGCAGGCCGAGCCGGCCCAGCGGCTGGCCCGGCGGCTTGGCCTGCCGCTGGTGGTGGTCGATCTGCGGGCTGAATTTAAGCAGCGGGTGCTGGATTACTTCGTAAGCTCCTACCGGCGTGGCCGCACCCCCAATCCTTGCCTGGTCTGCAACCGGACGATCAAGTTTGGCCTGCTGCGGGAGACGGCTCAAGGACTGGGGTTCCCCGTCCTGGCCACCGGCCATTACGCCCGCGTCGAGCCTGGCCAGGATGGCCTGATCCGGCTGCTCGCCGGGCTTGATGCCGGCAAGGATCAGTCCTACTTCCTGGCCGGTTTGACTCAAGGGCATCTGGCCGGTCTGGAGTTGCCGCTGGGCGGGATGAGCAAGGCCAAGGTGCGCCGGCGGGCGGAAGAGATGGGGCTCTCCGGCCTGCACGGGCCGGAGAGCCAGGATGTCTGTTTTCTTAAGGGCCGGGAGATGGCAGATTTTTTCGCCGATTCGCCTTGCCCACCCGGCGAGTTCGTCACCTTAAGCGGCGAAGGCCGGGGCTGGCACCGGGGGCTCTGCCACTATACCGTGGGCCAGCGGCGGGGCTTGGGGATACCCGATGTCACCCCGTTCTACGTCGTGGCTCTGGACGCGGCCAGGAACCAGGTGCTTATCGGCAAGGAGTCCGATCTCTGGCGTGAGGCCCTGGCCGTGGCCGAGATGAACTGGGTTTCCGGCCAGGAGCCGTTTTTGCCCCAGGAGTTCATGGTCAAGATCCGCTACCGGCACCGGCCCGCGGTCGCCGTGGTCAGCCGGGGGGCGGGGGGATTGCAGATCCGCTTCGCCGAGCCCCAGCGGGCCGTCACCCCTGGTCAGTTCGCCGTCCTTTACCGGGAGGACGAGGTGGTCGGCGGCGGGGAGATTATTTGAAGACTAAGGCGCCTGAGATGCAGACCGATGAGAGCGCGGGGGAGAGGCTGGCGGCCCTTGAACGGCAAGTCGCTTGCCAGCAGGCGGAGATCGAGACCCTGCGCCAGAGCGAGCGGCGCTACCGTGAGGTCTTCGAGCAGGCCAACGACCTGGTGCACTCCTTGGACAGCGAGGGCCGCATCCTCTATGTCAACAGCCTTTGGCGGCAGACCCTGGGGTATTCCGAGGAGGAGGCCAGGCGGCTGCGGATTTTCGATATCGTTGATCCCAGTTGCGGCGGCAAGTGCCAGGGGATCTTCACCTCCCTGATGCGCGGTGAGCGTACCCCGCCCACCGAGACCATCTTTATCACCAAGGACGGGCGCAGGATTATGGTTGAGGGCCGCTGCACCCCCAAGTTCGAGGATGGTCGGGCGGTGGAGCTTTTGGGCATCTTCCGGGACATCTCCGAGCGTAAGAGGTTGGAGGCGGAGCGGGAGGCGTTGATTGCCGACCTTAAGGAGGCCCTGGCCAGGGTCAAGGCCCTGGAGGGATACCTGCCGATCTGCGCCTCTTGCAAGAAGATTCGTGACGATCAGGGCTATTGGACGCAGCTTGAAGATTACCTCCGCACCCACACCAATGCCGACTTCACCCACGGCATCTGCCCGGATTGCGCCAAAACCCTCTATCCGCAGTTCGTCGTCTCCCGGAAGGGGAAGACGGACTGAGCCCGAGCCGCGGAGATCCTCCGTGACGCCTTCCCCCATGTCTGAAGCATCCCTTCGAACCGTCGCCGTTACCACCTTGGGCTGTAAGGTCAACCAGTGCGAATCCGCCGCCATTAGCGCCGGTTTCGAGGAGCGGGGGCTTAAGGTGGTGCCCTTCGGGGCGGCGGCGGACATCTACGTGATCAACACCTGCGCGGTGACCGCCAAGGCCGGGGCCCAGTCCCGCCAGCTCATCCGCCGGGCCTTGCGGGCCAACCCGGAGGGTAAGGTGGTGGTCACCGGCTGTTACGCCCAGGTGGCGGGGCCGGAGGTGCGGGAGATGGCGGGCCGGGAGGTCTGTCTGGTGGGCAACGACAGCAAGCACCTCCTGGTGCCTCTCGCCCTGGCCGAGGGGGGCGACGGGCGGGGGCCGTGCGCAAGTGACCTCTGCGCTAAGCGGCTATTCGACGACCTGCCGGCCCGGCGACTGCCGGGCCGCACCCGGGGCTATCTGAAGATTCAGGACGGCTGCGACAACTTTTGCAGCTACTGCATCGTGCCCCACGCCCGGGGCCGGGCCCGCAGTCTGGCCCCGGAGCGGGTGTTGGCCAAGGCGAGGGAACTGGCGGCGGCGGGTTGCCGGGAGCTGGTGCTGACTGGCATCCATGTCGGCATGTACGGCCAGGACCTCACCCCCCGCGCTTCCCTTCTGTCCCTGGCGCGGCGCTTGGCCGGGCAGACGGAGGGGCCGCGTTACCGGATCAGCTCCCTGGAGCCGGGCGAGGTGTCCCGGGAGCTCTTGGCGCTGATGGCCCAAGCACACTGCTTCATGCCCCACTTCCACCTGCCCCTGCAGAGCGGCGCCCCGGAGGTGCTGCGGCGGATGAACCGCCGCTATACGGTGGCCGATTTCGTCCGGGTGGTGGAGATGATCCTGGCCACGCTGCCCGAGGCGGCGATCGGGCTCGATGTCCTAACCGGCTTTCCTGGCGAGGGCGAGGCCGAGTTTGAGCAGACCGTAAAGCTGATCGAGGGGCTGGAGATCAGCTACCTGCACGTTTTCCCTTACTCCCGGCGGCCTGGTACCCCGGCGGCCCTGATGCCCGCTCAGGTGCCGGGGCCGGTTAAGGAGGAGAGGGCGGCGCGGCTCTTGGCCTTGGGCCAGGAGAAGCGGCGGCGCTTTTACGCCCGGCAGCAGGGTGCCCTGAGGCGGGTGTTGGCCGAGGGCCGGGACAGCCGGAGTAAGCTGATGCGGGGCTTTGCCGAAAACTACGTGCCGGTGTGCTTTCAGGCCGACCCTGGCCTGGCGGGCCAGGTGGTCGAGGTGCGGATTGAAGAGGTCAGGGGCCTGGAGGTCTTTGGCCGGCTGATTTGATTTATATCGTATAATAATCGCCATGTTGGGAGAGATAATCGCCATCGGCGACGAGCTGACCTCGGGCCGGATTCTGAACTTGACCAGCCATTTTGCGGCCCACCATCTGTTCGCGGTAGGGCACGAGATCGTGGCCATGTCCACCATCGGCGACTCGCCGGAGCTGATCGGCTCCGCCCTGATCAAGGCCCTGGAGCGGGCCGATTTCGTCATCGTCACCGGCGGGCTGGGGCCGACTAGCGACGATCTGACCAACGAGGCGGTGGCCTCGGCCCTGAATCGTCCTCCGACCCTGCATCCCGAGATCCTGACCAAGGTTGAGGCCTATCTGGCCGAGACCGCCGCCCAGGGCCAGGCGCGGGCCGTGGGGGTAAGCCTGGAAAAGCTGGCCTGGCTGCCCGCCGGGGCCGAGGTCTTGAAGCCTGAATCACGCATGGCCGGTTATGCCCTGGTGCACAACGGCAAGCCCATCTTTTTCCTGCCCGGCGTGCCGGAGCAGATGAAGGAACTGCTGACCGACAGCGTCATCCCTCGGCTCTCCGGCTGGCGGCCAGGGGAGAGCCGGGCGGTGCGGCAACGGCTCTTTCGCATCTTCGGACTCTCGGAGTCGGAGGTCAACCGGCGGGTGGGGCATCTTGAGGCCCATAACTCCATGATTAGGTTGGGTTATTACCCGGTCTTCCCCGAAGTGCACCTGAATTTGACCGCCTTAGGCGTCAGCCCCGAGGAGGCGGAGGGGCTGCTGGGTCTGGTGGAGGCCAAGATTCGGGAGGCCTTGGGTTTGTTCATTTATGGCGCGGATGGCGACACCCTGGCCGCCGTGGTGGGCCGCCTGCTTGGCAAGCGCGGCCTGACCCTGGGCCTGGCCGAATCCTGCACCGGCGGCCTGATTTCCCAGCAGATCACCACCGTGGCCGGCAGTTCGGCCTATTACCAGGGAGGGGTCTGCGCCTACAGCAATGCCCTGAAGAGCAAGGCCCTGGGCGTGCCGCCGGAGATCATCGCCAGCCAGGGGGCGGTCAGCGCCGCCACCGCCGAGGAGATGGCCTGCGGTATCCGCCGGTTGACCGAGGCCGACCTGGGACTCGCGGTCACCGGCATCGCCGGGCCGGAGGGGGGAAGCGCCGAAAAACCGGTGGGCACGGTGTTTTTTGGGCTCGACCTTAAGGGTGAGGTGGTCAGCGCGCGCTATCAGTTTGCCGGCAGCCGGGAGGAGATTCAGGCCGTGAGCGCCCATACCGGTCTTGACCTTGTCCGGCGCAAACTTCTTGAGCAAACCCAGGCTTTGGGTTAAAAGCAGCCCACGCTGGGTCGGCCCCGCCGGGTCTATTCATTAGCCAGCGACCATCAAAAACATTAGGCCAAGGGAGGAACGCCAATGGCATCGCCATCCGACGAGAAGAGAAAATCGGTTGATTCCGCCGTGTTGCAGATCCAGAAGCAGTTCGGTAAGGGCTCGATCATGCGCATGGGTTCGGACACGGTGGAGGCGGTGCCGGTCATCTCCACCGGCTGTCTTAGCCTCGACATCGCCACCGGGGTGGGCGGCATCCCCAAGGGCCGGGTCACCGAGATTTACGGCCCCGAGTCGTCTGGTAAGACCACCCTCGCCCTGCACACCATCGCCGAGGCCCAGAGGAACGGCGGCACCGCTGCCTTTATCGACGCCGAGCACGCATTGGACGTGCAGTACGCCGGTCGGCTAGGGGTCAACATTGACGACCTGTTGATCTCCCAGCCGGATTTCGGCGAGCAGGCCCTGGAGATCGCGGAGATCCTCTGCCGCAGCGGGGCGGTGGACGTCATCGTCATTGACTCGGTGGCCGCCCTGGTGCCCAAGGCCGAGATCGACGGCAATATCGGCGACTCCCACGTTGGCCTCCAGGCCCGGCTCATGTCCCAGGCGATGCGCAAGCTGGCCGGGGTGCTTAACCGTACCAACACGGCGCTCATTTTCATCAACCAGATTCGGATGAAGATCGGGGTGATGTACGGCAACCCGGAGACCACCACCGGCGGCAACGCCCTTAAGTTTTACTCCTCCATGCGTTTCGATATCCGCAAGATCAGCGCCCTGAAGGACGGCACGGACGTGGTCGGCACCCGCACCCGGGTCAAGATCGTGAAAAACAAGCTGGCCCCGCCCTTCAAGGAGGTGGAGTTCGACATTATGTACGGCGAGGGGATCTCCAGGATCGGCGACATGATCGATCTGGCGGTGGGGCAAAACATCATCGAGAAGAGCGGGGCCTGGTATGCCTACAACGCCGAGCGTATCGGCCAGGGCCGGGAGAACGTCAAGACCTTCCTGAAGGAGCATCCTGCGATGGCGGAGGAAATCGACAAGAAGGTGCGGCTGGGCTTTGGGATCGGGGCGGCGGTTGAGGCCAAGGTGTGAGGTTATAATATGCCGATCGTGTCGATAAAAATCGCCAAAGGTCGTTCGATAGAGTAAAAACGGGAGCTCGCCAAGGCGATTACCGATGCCGTCGTCTCCGCTTTAGACGTCCAGCCGGAATGGGTGTCAGTCCTCATCGAGGAGTTTGATAGGGAGAACTGGTCAACCGCTGGCGAGTTGCATGTTGACAAATTCGGGGCAGGATTTGGAAAGGCCGCATCAAAAAGCGGTGCGCGCTGACCGGCGATCCGACCCGGCGCACCCGGCATAACCATACGTCCGCCAAATTTTATCCTAAAAGTGGTTTGCGACAACATGAACGGCAACGAAATTCGAGAAAAATTCCTAAACTTCTTCGCGGCCCGCGAGCACCGGGTGGTGGAGAGTTCGTCCTTGGTGCCCCACGGCGACCCGACCCTGCTCTTCGTCAACTCGGGCATGGTGCAGTTTAAGAAGGTGTTCACCGGCGAGGAGCGGCGCGACTATCTGCGGGCCACCACCTGCCAGCGCAGTGTCCGGGCCGGGGGCAAGCATAACGACCTGGAGAACGTCGGCTACACCGCCCGCCATCATACATTTTTCGAGATGCTGGGCAACTTCTCCTTTGGCGACTACTTCAAGCGCGAGGCCATCGCCTACGCCTGGGAGTTCCTGACCAAGGTGCTGGAGCTGCCCACTGAGCGGCTGTGGGTCACGGTGTACAAGGACGATGACGAGGCCTTCGCCCTCTGGGAGAAGGCGGAAGGCCTGCTGCCGGGCCGGATCGTGCGTTTGGGGGAAAAGGACAACTTCTGGGCCATGGGCGACACCGGCCCCTGCGGCCCCTGCTCCGAGATTCATTACGACCAGGGGGCGGCGGCGGGCTGTGGTCGGCCCGAATGTCAACTGGGCTGCGACTGCGACCGTTTTCTCGAACTTTGGAACCTGGTGTTCATGCAGTTCTACCGGGACGAGACCGGGGCCTTGAGCCCGCTGCCCAAGCCCAGCATCGACACGGGCATGGGCCTGGAGCGGGTGGCGGCGGTGATGCAGGGCAAGGGTACCAACTACGACTCCGACCTCTTTACCACCGTGATGGAGGCCATCTCCCAGGTCTCGGGCGTACCTTACGGCGCAAGCCCCAAGAGCGACACGGCGCTCAAGGTCATTGCCGACCACGCCCGGGCCACCACCTTTCTGGTGGCGGATGGGGTCTTGCCCTCCAACGAGGGGCGGGGCTATGTCCTGCGCCGGATCATGCGGCGGGCCATCCGCTACGGCCGCTCCCTGGGGCTCGTCCGGCCCTTCATGAGCGCCATCACCGCCGCCGTGGCCCGTCAGATGGCCGGGGCCTATCCGCATCTGGCCGGGGCGGGCGAGTTGCTCGACAAGGTGGTGACCAACGAGGAGGAGCGCTTCCTGGAGACCATCGACCACGGCCTGGCCATGCTGCAGGAGGAATTTGCCCGCCTGCAAGGGGCGGGTGAAAAGACGGTGCCGGGCGACTTCATGTTCAAGCTTTACGACACCTTCGGCTTCCCGGTGGACATCGTACGCGACATGGCCCTGGAGCAGGGTCTGGGGGTGGATCAGCCAGGCTTTGCGCGGGCGATGGCGAGCCAGCGCCAGCAGTCCCGGAAGGCCTGGAAGTCCACGGCCATGACCCTGCGCTCCGGTATCGATCTGGAAGGACGGGCCGGGGGCACGGTCTTTGTGGGGTACGATCAACGGCAGGCCAGCTCGGAGATCGGTCTGCTCCTGTCCGAGTCCGGCGAGGAACTTGGGGAGGCCGGGGAGGGTGAGGAGGTGGTGATCGCCTGCCGCAAGACGCCCTTTTACGCCGAATCCGGCGGTCAGGTGGGTGATAGTGGCCAGATCGTGGGCGCTAAAGGTATCGCCCAGGTGTTAGACACCGTCAAGGCCGGCAAGGTCATCCTGCACAAGGCCCGGATGGTGACCGGACGCCTGGCCGGGGGAGAGGCGGTGGAACTTACGGTTAACGCCGCCCGCCGGGCCGAGATCGAGGCCAACCACAGCGCCACCCATCTCTTGCAGGCGGCCTTGCGGCAGGTGTTGGGCGAGCACGTGAACCAGTCCGGCTCCCTGGTAGAGGAGGGGCGGCTGCGCTTTGACTTTACCCATTTTTCCCCCCTGACCGCCGAGGAGTTGACCAGGGTCGAGGCCTTGGTCAACGAGGGGATTAGGGCCAACCTCCGGCGCGACAGCCGGGAGATGGAACTGGAGGAGGCCAAGGTTTCCGGGGCCACCGCCCTGTTCGGCGAGAAATACGAGGCCCGGGTGCGGGTGGTTGCTTTCGGCGGGGTGAGTCGGGAGTTGTGCGGCGGCACCCATGTGGAGGCCACCGGCCAGATCGGGCTGTTTAAGATCGTGGGCGAGAGCGGGGTGGCGGCCGGGGTGCGCCGGATATTGGCGGTCACCGGCCGGGCGGCCCTGGAGCGCTATCAGGAGCTGGAACGGACGGTTGCGGGCCTGGCGGAAACCATGAAGACCGCGACCGAGGACTTGCCCGGCAAGCTTAAAACCATGCTCGTCCGCCAGCGGGAACTGGAGCGAGAGGTCGGTCAGCTAACCGCCAGACTTTCCCTGGCCGGGGTCGAGGCCATCCTGAGCGGGGCGCGGGAGGTGCGCGGCATCAAGGTGGCCTGCGCCCAGGTGCCCCTGGATTCGCCCAAGACCCTGCGCGAGATCGGTGATCGGATGCGGGAGCTGATCGGTAGCGGGGTAGTGGTCTTGGGCGGCGAATTGCAGGGCAAGGCGGCGCTCTTGGTCATCGTCACCCAGGATCTGACCGGTAAGTGTCACGCCGGCAAGATCATCAAGGAGGTGGCAGTGGTGGTGGGTGGCAGCGGCGGCGGGCGTCCAGACATGGCCCAGGCCGGCGGTTCCATGCCCGATAAGCTGCGGGAGGCCCTGGCCTCCGTGTACGACATTGTGGCTGCCCAAGTCGGCTAGGGTCGCGGAACTGGGTATAATTGCTCATAAAATAAAAAGGGCACTGTCGGGAAAAACACCGAGTAAAACGTTGACAGGCAAAATTATATCTGATAAGAAAATGCGTAATTTTTTTTGAAGCATAATTCATTTCTGGGCTGCTGCGCGACATCTAGTTGATTTTAGATGATTTTTGTCTGAGCCGACCTGGCGGGCATCATCGAACCAAGGAGATTTCATGATTACCATTGACCTTACCATGCCGCTTCACATCATCAACATGCTGCTGTTGATCGTGATTATGAACGTGGTGCTTTATCGGCCCATCCGCTCCATCCTTTTGGAGCGGGAGAAGAAGTTAAGCGGTTTGTCCAAGGATATCGAGACCTTTGAGAAGAACTCCAACCTGCGGCTGGAGGAATTCAACCGCAAGCTGGCCGAGGCCCGCGGCAAGGGGAAGGCGGAATTCGAGACCGTCAAGGGCGTCGCTCAAAGCGAGAGCGGCGACAAGTTGGCCGCCATCCGCAAGGAGGCGGAGGCGGAGAAGGCCGAGCAGCTGGGCAAGATTCAGGGCCAGTTCGCGGCGGCCCGTCAGGTGCTGGCGGGGGAGATGGGGAGTTTCGCCGGAGAGATGGCCAACAAGATTCTAGGGAGGACGGTTTGATTATGAATTGGCAGGTTAAGAAAGGCAGGCTCGCGCTCTTCGCCGCCGCAGGCATGGTTTTATTGGGCGCGGCCTTGGCCTATGCCGAGGGGCATGGCGAGGCGGCGGATCCGTTGTCCCACGCGAAGCTCATGGACCTCCTGTGGCGCACCACCAACTTTGTCGCCCTGGTGATCGTCCTGGTCAAGTTTGGCTCCAAGCCTATCGTCAGTGCCCTGGAGGGCCGTCGGCTGGGGATCGTGCAACGCTTTGACGATCTCACCACCCGGCGGAGCGAGGTGGAGCAATCATACAAAAAATATGAGGAAAAATTGGGCCGGATCGACCAGGAGGTGCAGGCCATCCTGGAGACCGCTCGGGCCCAGGCCGAGTTGGAGAAACAGAAGATCATCGACGAGGCCAATCGGGCCGCTGCCGACATCAAGCGCAAGGCCGAGCTGTCGGTGCAGTTCGAGTTGAGCCAGGCCAAGAAGACCCTGCGGGACGAGGTCGCCGAGCAGGCGGCCCAGATGGCCGAGGCCCTGATCCGTAAAAACCTCACCGACGCCGACCAGGCCAAGCTGGTGAGCGAATATCTTGACAAGGTGGGGGCCCGCTGATGAAGAACTCAATACTTGCCAATCGTTACGCCAAGGCCCTGTTCTCGGTGGCCCAGGAGGAGAACGCCTTCGACGAGTACGCCAAGGCGTTGCACGAGGTGGCCTCGGTCATGATGGCGATGCCGGAGGTCAAGGATGGCCTGACTAATCCCATGTATCCGGTGGACGTGCGCTGCAAGGTCATGGCCCATATCGCCAAGACTATGAGCGCCAGTCTGGTTGTCTGGAATTTTCTCGATTTGGTGGTCAGGAAGAAGCGGGCCGCCTTCCTGCCCGAGATTGCGGAGGCCTTTCAGGTGCTGATCGACGTCCAGCGCAATATCTGCCAGGGCACGGTGGTCAGCGCCATGCCGCTTTCGGCGGAGTTGAACGCCAAGGTGCAGGCGACCCTGGAGAAGATCACCGGCAAGCAGGTGGTGTTAAGCTCGCAAGTTGATCCGTCCATCATCGGCGGCATCGTCGCCAAGGTGGGGGATTTGGTTTTAGATGGCAGCATCAGGAGCCAGCTACAGGGGTTAAAAGAATCCATCAAAGGGAGTGAATAAGAACCATGCAGATTAAAGCCGAAGAGATCAGTCAAATTATCAAGGGTCAGATCAAGGGGTACGAGAGCAAGGTTGATCTGAGTGAAACCGGGACCGTCATCTCCGTTGGCGACGGTATCGCCCGGGTGCACGGGGTTGAGAACTGCATGGCCATGGAGCTCCTGGAGTTCACCAACGGCATTCTCGGCCTGGCCCTGAACCTGGAGGCGGACAACGTCGGCTGCGCGATTCTGGGCGAGGTCTCCGGGATCAAGGAAGGTGACGTGGTCAAGCGGACCGGCAAGATCGCCGAGGTGCCGGTGGGCCCGGAGATGGAGGGCCGGGTGGTGGATGCCGTCGGTCATCCCATCGACGGCCAGGGCCCGATCAACGCCAAGCACAGCCGCAAGATCGAGGTGCTGGCCCCTGGCGTTATCGCCCGGAAGGGGGTACACGAGCCCTGCTACACCGGGCTGAAGGCCATCGACGCCATGACCCCAGTGGGCAAGGGCCAGCGCGAGCTGATCATCGGTGACCGGCAGATCGGTAAGACCGCGGTCTGCGTTGACGCCATCCTGGCCCAGAAGGAGACCGGGGTGCACTGCATCTACGTCGCCATCGGCCAGAAGAAGTCCACCGTGGCCCTGGTGGTCGAGGTGTTGCGCAAGAACGGCGCCATGGCCTACACCACCGTGGTCGCCGCCTGTGCCTCCGACCCGGCGCCGCTCCAGTACGTCTCCGCCTTTGCCGGCTGCGCCATGGGTGAGTATTTCCGGGATAACGGCCAGCACGCCCTGATCATCTACGACGATCTTTCCAAGCAGGCGGTGGCCTACCGGCAGTTGTCGCTGCTTCTGCGCCGTCCGCCGGGACGTGAGGCCTTCCCCGGCGACATCTTCTTCAACCACTCCCGACTGCTGGAGCGGGCCGCTAAGGTCTCCGACGCCCTGGGCGCCGGTTCCCTTACCGCCCTGCCGATCATCGAGACCCAGGCCGGTGACGTGTCGGCCTATATCCCCACCAACGTCATCTCGATCACCGACGGCCAGGTGTATCTGGAGCCGAACCTGTTCTTCGCCGGCGTCCGTCCGGCGATCAACGTCGGCCTGTCGGTCTCCCGGGTCGGTGGTGCGGCCCAGGTGAAGGCCATGAAGCAGGTGGCCGGCACCCTACGCCTCGATCTGGCCCAGTACCGCGAGCTGGCAGCCTTTGCCGGTTTCGGTTCCGATCTGGACGCCGCGACTCAAGCCCAGCTCACCCGCGGCGCCCGGCTGGTGGAGATCTTGAAGCAGCCCCAGTACCAGCCGCTGCCGATGGAGAAGCAGGTGACCATTCTCTTCGCCGGCACCAAGGGGCATCTCGATACCCTGCCCATTGACAGCCTGGCCAAGTTTGAGAAGGAGCTGTACGCCCACGTCGAGCAGAAGGAGCCCTCGATCTTCTCCACCTTGAAGGAGAAGCAGATCATTGACGCCGATCTCCAGACCAAGATGACCAACACCATCGGCGCCTTCGTGAAGGAGTTCAAGGCCGCTAACGGCATCAACTGATATTGACTTGGGGCAACGATAATGGCCAGTCTTAAAGACGTAAAGAGCAAGATAGGCGGGGTCAAGAAGACCTCGCAGATCACCAGCGCCATGAACATGGTCGCCGCTGCCAAGCTGCGCGGCGCCCAGGCCAAGATGGAGAAGTTCAGGCCCTACGCCGCCAAGTTCAACCAGGCGATGGGCAATCTCTCCTCGGGCATGGACTCGGGTGCGTTTCCGCTGATGGAGGCCAGAGAGGTTATCAAGGTAGTCGAGCTGGTGGTGGTCACCTCGGACCGCGGTCTGTGCGGCAGCTTCAACGCCAATATCATCAACACCGCTGAGAAGCTGCTTCGTAAGTACCAGGCCGAGGGTAAGAAGGTGTCGCTGGTCTGTATCGGCAAGAAGTCGATCAGCAAACTTCGGAAGACCGGCCTGGTGCGCAAGCAGTATGCCGATCTCATGGGCACCTTCCAGATGTTCAACGCCCGGGCCATCGCCCAGGACGTAGCCGAGAACTTCCTGGCCGGCGAGTCCGACCTGGTGCAGCTCATCTACGGCAAGTTCCACAGCGTGGGGATACAGCGGCCCGACACCCTGGCCCTGTTGCCCATCCAGCCGGCGGCCCAGGCGTCGGAGGCGGCGGTCGCCAAGGGGGATTACCTCTACGAGCCCAGCCCGGAGCAGATCATGGAGGTGTTGCAGCCCCTGTATCTGAACGTCATGGTCTATCACGCCATGCTGGAGGTGTCGGCGGGGGAAAACGCGGCCCGGATGACCGCTATGGACAATGCCACCAAGGCCTGTTCCGACATGATTCACAACCTGACTCTGGTTTACAACAAGGTGCGCCAGAGCAGCATCACCTCCGAGCTGATGGACATTGTGGGCGGCGCCGAGGCCTTGAAGGGCTGAGAAGTTAGAGGATTTTCTTTCGGTCGGGGTCGTGGCTCCGACCGGCAAATTCAATACAAGCGAGTGTTGAGGAGGCAGATTGCCAGATGAGTGAACAAGCTAATATCGGAAAAATTGTCCAGGTCATTGGGCCGGTTGTCGATGTCGAATTTACCGCCGGCAACCTGCCGAAGATTGGCAACGCCCTGTTTCTGAGTAACCCCGGCATCAATGATGTCGTAGACAACCTGGTCTGCGAGGTGGCCCAGCATTTGGGCGACAACGTGGTGCGCACCGTGGCCATGGATCAGACCGACGGTCTGCGCCGGGGCCAAGGCTGTCGCGACTCCGGGGACTCGATCCGCATCCCGGTCGGCGCCCCGGCCTTGGGCCGGATCATGAACGTGGTCGGACGCCCGGTGGACGGCTTGGGCCCCATCAACTCCGACAAGACCGCCCCCATCCTGAAGCCCGCCCCCGCCTTCACCGAGCAGGACACCGAGGTGCATGTGCTTGAGACCGGGATCAAGGTTATCGACCTCTTGGTGCCCTTCCCCCGGGGCGGCAAGATGGGGCTGTTCGGCGGCGCCGGTTGCGGCAAGACGGTTATCATGATGGAGATGGTCAACAACATTGCCATGCACCACGGCGGCATCTCGGTGTTCTGCGGGGTCGGCGAGCGCACCCGCGAGGGCAACGACCTCTACCACGAGATGAAGGAGTCCGGGGTTCTGCCCAAGGCGGCCCTGGTGTACGGCCAGATGACCGAGCCCCCTGGAGCCCGCTCCCGGGTGGCCTTGACCGGGTTGTCCGCCGCTGAGTACTTCCGCGACGAGGAGGGCCAGGACGTGCTCTTCTTCGTGGACAATATCTTCCGTTTCACCCAGGCGGGCGCCGAGGTGTCGGCGCTCCTGGGCCGCATCCCCTCGGCGGTCGGTTATCAGCCCACCCTGGGTACTGACCTGGGCGAGCTCCAGGAGCGGATCACCTCCACCACCAAGGGTTCGATCACCGCTGTCCAGTGCGTGTACGTGCCTGCCGACGACCTGACCGATCCGGCCCCGGCCACCACCTTCGCCCATCTGGACGGCACCGTGGTCCTCTCCCGGCAGATCGCCGAGTTGGGTATCTATCCAGCGGTGGACCCGCTTGACTCCACCTCCCGTATCCTTGACCCCAACGTCTTGGGCGAGGAGCACTACCTGGTAGCCCGCCAGGTGCAGCAGACCTTGCAGAAGTACAAGAACCTGGCCGACATCATCGCCATCCTGGGCATGGACGAGCTCTCCGAGGAAGACCAGCTCACGGTCAACCGGGCCCGGAAGATCCAGCGTTTCCTCTCCCAGCCCTTCTCGGTGGCCGAGGTCTTCACCGGCATGGCGGGCAAGTTCGTCAAGGTGGCGGATACGGTGCGCAGCTTCAAGGAGATTCTAGAGGGCAAGCACGATGCCCTGCCCGAGACGGCCTTCTACATGGTGGGCTCCATCGAAGAAGCGATTGAGAAGGCCAAAAAACAAAACTAAGGAACTCCGATGGCAGAGAGAATACAGCTTGAAGTCGTGACCCCGAGCGGGCCGGTGGTGAGCGATACGGTCGATATCGTCACCGCCCCGGGGGTGGACGGCGAATTCGGCGTCCTTGCCAATCACGCCCCCTTCTTGAGCACCCTAAAGATCGGGGCCTTGACCTACAAGCAGGGCAACGCCTCCGAGATCCTCATGGTCAGCGGGGGGTTCTGCGAGGTGTCCAACAACAAGATCACCTTCCTGGTCGAGGCGGCGGAACGGGGGCGCGACATTGATGTCGAACGGGCCTTGCGGGCCAAGGAGCGGGCCGAGAAACGCCTGGCCGCCGCTCAACGTCAGGAGGAGAATCTCAGTCAGGCTCGGGCCGAGGCGGCTTTGCAACGGGCCATCGCCCGGCTCAAGGTGAGTCAGGCCGCCAAATAACTCTGGCCGTAAGTCGCAGAGAAAAAGCCGCATCTAGCAATAGATGCGGCTTTTTCGTGTCCGGTGGCCGGGTTATTTTTCCGCCAGGTTGGCCTCGACCACAAAGTCGCCGTATTCGGTGGAGAAGGGGATAACGATGGTGGGGGCCTCGGTGCGGTAGGCGATCTCGATCCCCTGGCCGGTGACCATGGTGGGGGTGGCGAGGTCGAATTTGTGGTTCAGTTTGGCGAGCTGGGCCTTGGCGCCGCCGCAGATCATGTTGGTCAGTTCGCCCACCGCATCCACCACCTCGTCGTCGATTTTCTCCTTGGGCTCCTCGTAGAGCATGTTGGCCACCACCCGCAGGATGCAGGACTCCGAGAAGCTCAGCACCATGCAGCCGCTGATGCTGTCGGAGGCCATGCCGATGATGCCGGTGATGGCCCCGTAGGAGTAGGTGTCCTCCTTCAGGGAGGGTTTATGGGCCTTGACCGCAGTCTGGCACATGGTCTCCAGCACGTTCTTGGTGGCGGAGAGGAAGGGATTGATGAATTCAACTTTCATGGGGCTTCCTGTGGGATTTGATAGGCCGTTTGCAGGGCGGGATAGGCCCGGCGGGTTGGTGAGCGGACAGGGCGGAGACGCCGTTTGGCCGTCTTTACACCATTTAAGGCTAGCTAAAAATACCGAGCTTGTCTAGCCACAGATCAACGTTTTTTTGCGAGGGAGAGATGAAACCAGCGGAGAGGATGGCGATTGCACGCCAACAACCCAAGGAGTTAAGCCCGGCGGAACGGGTTAAGAGTTTTGCCGAGGTGGTCGCTGACTTAGACGAGCAGACCGCCAGGCTGGAGGCGGAGCGTTGCCTGCAATGCAAGAAGCCTACCTGCCGGGAGGGCTGTCCGATTCATAACGAGATCCCCAAGTTTATCGCCCTGCTTCGGGAGGGGAGGATGGAGGAGGCCTACTGGGCCATCCGCGAGCAGAGTTCGCTGCCGGCGGTTTGCTCCCGGGTTTGCCCTCACGAGTTTCAGTGCGAGGGCCACTGCGTGCGGGCCAAGAAGGGCGAGGCGGTGGCCATCGGCATGCTGGAGCGCCACATTGTGGACTGGATGGTGGCGAGGGGCAAGGACCTGACCACCCCCTGCGCCCTGCCCAACGGCAAGAAGGTGGCCATCGTCGGCTCCGGGCCGGCGGGGATGACGGTCGCCTACCACCTGGCCCATTTGGGATACGATTGCACCATCTTCGAAAGCCTGCCGGTGCTGGGCGGGATGCTCTCGGTGGGCATCCCCGCCTATCGACTGCCGAGGGAGATCGTCAAGGCCGAGTTCGATGCCTTGAAAAATTGCGGGGTCAGGATCGTTAACAACTTAAGAATTGGCCAGGACAAGACCTTGGAACAGTTGCGGGCCGAGGGTTTTGCGGCGGTGTTCTTAAGTCCGGGGGCGCATCGCAGCCGTAAGCTGGGCATCGAGGGCGAGGACTTGTCCGGGGTCTCGCACGGGGTGGACTATCTCCGGGAGATCAACCTGGGCCGCGAGATCGACCTGGGCCGGCGGGTGGTGGTGGTGGGGGGCGGCAACGTGGCCATCGACGTGGCCCGTACCGCCCTGCGCCGGGGTTCGGATCAGGTCTTCATCCTCTATCGCCGCACCAAGGCCGAGATGCCGGCCGCCAAGGCCGAGATCCATCATCTGGAGGAGGAGGGGGTCAAGATAGAGTTTCTGGCCGCGCCGGTAAAAATTAATGGGGAAAACGGCAGGGTGAAAGAGATCGAGTGCCTGCGGATGCGGCTGGGTGAGTGCGACGCCTCGGGCCGTTGCCGGCCGGTGGTCATCGAGGGCTCGAACTTCATGATCGAGGCCGACGCCATCATCGCCGCCATCAGCCAGGACGTGGACCTTGAGGCCAGCGCCGGGCAGGAGGTCGCCACCAGCCGCTGGGGCACCTACACGGTGGATGAGGAGACCCTGCAAACCAGCGTTCCCTGGATCTTTGCCGGCGGCGACGCGGTGCTAGGCCCCCAGACTGCGGCTAAGGCGGTATATCAGGGCAAGGTGGCGGCGGAGTCCATCCACCGGTTTGTCGAGGGCCGGGAGTTGAAGGAGGGGCGGACGCCGCCGGTCGTGGTTAGCTGATCTTATCCCGCGCCCGTAGCCTTGCCCGACGACGCCCCATTGGCCCCTTGGTCAGCGGGGCGTCGCCTTTTGGGACTTTGACGACGGTTCCTGGTAACTGGCGGCTAGATCCCGCTGCACCTGGACCGCTGGGTGGCAGCCGGCGACGCTTAAGCTTGCGGCGTACTTCACCACCCCGTCGGTGATGCTGTCCGCCAGGGCCTGGATGTAGCGCTCGTCCCGCAGACGCCGGGCCTCGAGCGGGTTGCTGACAAAGGCGATCTCGGTGAGGATGGAGGGCATTTGGGCGCCGATCAGCACCACGAAGGGGGCCTTTTTCACCCCGTGGCTGGTGATCTCTGGATAGCTCCGGCCCAGGTCGGTGACCAGCCGGGTCTGGACGATGCCGGCCAGCCGGGCCGATTCATCCTTCTTGGTGTTCTGCATCAGGCTGCTTAAGATGTGTTGCAGGTCGCTCACCTGGTGGCTGGAGGCGGAGTTTTCCAGGGCCGCCACCCCTTGTTCGGCGTCGTTGCCCGCCAGGTCTAGGTAGTAGGTCTCGATGCCGTGTGGCTTGGGCGACTTGGAGGAGTTGGCGTGGATGGAGATGAACAGGTCGCCGCCCTGGGTGTTGGCGATGGCGGTTCGCTCCTCCAGGGGGATGAAGACGTCGGTGCTGCGGGTCAGTAGCACCTGGATGCCCATCTGGTTGGCGATGTCCCGAGCCACCTTTTTTGCCACCTTCAAGACCACGTCTTTTTCCTTTAAGCCCCCCACCCCGATGGCGCCCGGGTCCTTACCGCCGTGGCCGGGGTCGATGACCAGCCGGCGGATGCTCAGCCCCAGTTGCTGGGCCAGGGAGCTGGTGGTAGCGGGCGGGGCCTTGGGCAAGGGGAGGAGGGGCTTGGCGGTAGTCGGCGGGCTGACCTCGGCCCTGTTCTCCCGAGCCGGGGGGCTGGGCAGGGGCGGCAGGGTGGCGTTGGCCGTGCCCTTGACATCGACCACGATCCTAAAGGGGTTCTCCAGGTTGGAAATCTTGTAATCCGAAATCGTCTGGGCGTCGAGCACCACCCGCACCGTCTGGGGATCGAACTGGGCGCTGCGCACCTGATGCAGAAGCCCGTCCTTGACCGGGATGGCCGTCTGTCCGCGACGGGCGAGCCGGCAATTCTTGATGTTGACGTAGAGCCGGCGGGGCTGGTCGCCGGTCTTTTTTAGTAGATGGCTGGAGAAGGTAACCGGCGCCGAGGTCTCGATAACCACTCGGGTGCAGCTCTTGTTGCTCCAGGGCCGGATGTCGGTCAGCTCGGCCTGCTCGCCGGGTTTCGCCGCCGGGCGGGCCGGGGGTTGGGCCTCGTCCCTGGCCGCCTGGGGGGCGGGCGGGGTCTGCGCGAGCTTGTTCAGCATGGCGTTGGCCGCCTTGGCCAGGTCGGGCTTGGGGTTAGAGGCGAGGAGCCGGGTTAAGGTCTGGGCCGCGGCCTTGGGGTCGTGGCGGTCTTCGGACAGCAGGGTGGCGCTTCTAAACAGGGACTCGGCGGCCAGGGGGTGTTGCGGAAAACGGGATGCCAGTTGCTGGTAGAGGTTTAAGGCCGTATTCAGGTCCCCCGCCTCCCCGAATTTTTGGTACATCTCAGCGTACAGGTCCCCTTGGCGGTAGAGGATGTCGGGGGCCTGCGGCTGGTGGGGATTCAACTGGTAGGCGCGCTGCATGGCCTCGGCGCAGGCGAGCCAGCGGGGGCGATTTTGGGCCAGGTGGGGGGCGAAATCGAGCGCATGACAGCGGGCTTGGGCCAGGTGGTAGGCCTTGGCGGCCGGGTCGGTATCCGGGCCTGCCTGGCTGGAGGAGGCGAGCCAGAGCGGCAGCAAGGCCAGCATTATGAGGCCCAGCCGGGTGGTGATTTTTGGGTGTTGCGACATGGGGTCAGTCCGGGGTGGCGTCGCGCAGGGCTTTGAGTTCATACACCAGGGTCAGGGCCTCGATGGGGGTTAAGCGGTCGGGCTCCACCTTGTCCAGCCGGGTGTGCAGATGGTCCGGGGCCGGGGCGAACAGCGAAAGTTGACATGGTCCCTCCGGCCGCTCTTGGCCGGATTGGGAGATGCGGGGTTTACCATACTGGTTTAGTTCGCCTTTTTCAATGTTGTGCAGTAACTCCTCGGCCCGGGCGATGACCTTAGGCGGCACCCCGGCCAGGGCCGCCACCTGGATGCCGTAGCTGCGGCTGGCGCCGCCGGCCAGGAGTTTGTGTAAGAAGATAATGGTGTTGTTCCATTCGCGCACCCCGATGTTGAAATTTTTTATCCGCGGGTTAGTGATCGCCAGCTCGGTCAGCTCGTGGTAGTGGGTGGCGAAGATGGTCTTTACCCCCCGGCCGTTTTTGTTTACCAGGTCTTCGGTGACCGCCCAGGCGATGGCCAGGCCGTCGAAGGTGCTGGTGCCCCGGCCGATCTCGTCCAGGATGACCAGGCTCTTTTCGGTGGCGTGGTGCAGGATATTGGCGGTCTCGTTCATCTCCACCATGAAGGTGGATTGGCCTTGACGTAGGTTGTCCATCGCCCCCACCCGGGTGAATATGCGATCCACCACCCCGATTCTGGCCGTCTGGGCGGGGACGAAGCTCCCCACCTGGGCCAGGAGGACGATGAGGGCGGTCTGGCGGAGCACGGTGGACTTGCCGGCCATGTTGGGGCCGGTGATGATCAGCACCTCGCTCGTCTCCTGATCGAGGCGGATGTCGTTGGGCACGAAGCGGCCCGGCGGCAGGGCCAGCTCGATCACCGGATGGCGGCCTTCCTCGATGACGATCTCCTCACCCTCGTCCACCTGGGGCCGGATGTATTTGCGTTTGCGGGCCGCCTCGGCCAGGCAGCACAGGAAGTCGAGCCGGGCCAGTTGGCCAGCGGTGTTAAGGATCCGGGCGCTGTGTTCCGCCGCCTTGGCCCGCAGGCGGGCAAACAGCTCGTATTCCAGTTCCACCCGCCGTTCCTCGGCACCCAGCACCTTGGCCTCGAATTCCTTTAATTCCGGGGTGATGAAGCGCTCGGCGTTGGCTAAGGTCTGCTTGCGGAGGAAGTGCTCCGGCACCTTGGTCATCTGGGTCCGGCTGACCTCCAGGTAATAGCCGAAGACGCGGTTGAAGCCGATCTTTAGGTTGTTGATCCCGGAGCGGGCCTTCTCCTGGTTCTCCAGGTCGAGAATTAACCGCTTGCCGTCGGTTAGGATGAGGACGATCTCGTCCAGTTCGGGGTCGAAGCCCTCCTTGATCAGGTGTCCGTCCCGCAGGGTGAGGGGGGCGTCTTCCCTGAGGCTTGATTCCAGAAGCGTCACCAGGTCGGGTAGGGGGTCGAGGCCGTTACGGATATCATCCAAGAGGGTGGGCCGTTCCCCCTCCAGGAGCTGTCCCAGCCGCGGCAATTGGGCGAGCGACTGTTTCAAGGCCAGCAGGTCGCGGGCGTTGGCGGCCCCCAGCACCACCCGGCCGTTTAGCCGCTCCAGGTCGTAAACTTGGCCCAGAAGCTCGCGTAGCTGGGCGCGCAGTTCGGGTTGGCGGACCAGGTGGTTTACCGCCTCCAGGCGGCGGTTGATCCGGGCGCTGTCCCGCAGGGGGAAGAGCAGATTTTTTTTGAGCAGCCGGGCGCCCATCGGGGTCTGGGTGAAGTCGAGGGTGGCCAGGAGCGAGCCCTCCCGGGTGCCGCCGACGATGGTCTGGGTCAGCTCCAGGTTGCGGCGGGAGGCGTCGTCAATGATCAGCAGGTTGTCCGGGGTCAGGGGGGTGAGCCGTTCGATGTGGGCGAGACTGGCCTTCTGGGTCTCGGCCAGGTAGGCCAAGAGCCCGCCTGCGGCCTGGACGCCGCGTTCCAGACCCTCGCAGCCGAAGCCGGCCAGGCTCGCGGTGCCGAAGTGCGTCAGCAGCCGTTCCCGGCCGGCGGGGGTCTTAAAGTCGTCTTCTGGCCGGCGGGTTATGCAAAGCGGCAGGAGTTGCCTTGCCTCCTCGATCAACCGGGAGAGCCCCTCGGGTAGGGGATCGGGGACCACCAGCTCGGCGGGGCGCAGGCGGCACAGTTCGTCGATGACTAGCCCCGGCCCCTCGCACTCGCCGGCCAGAAATTCGCCGGTGGAGAGGTCGAGCAGGCTTATACCCCAGGACCCGCCACCCGTGGGCGGCAGGACGGCGGCGACATAGACGTTGCTCTTGCCGTCCAAGAGCCCCGCCTCGGTAATCAGGCCGGGGGTGACCACCCGGGTGATTTCGCGTCTGACCATCCCCTTGGCGAGCTTGGGGTCTTCCATCTGCTCACAGATCGCCACCTTGAACCCGGCCCGAACCAGCCGGGCCAGGTAGCCGTGGACGGCGTGGCAGGGCACCCCGCACATGGGCACCCGGCTATCCTCGTCGTCCTTGCTGTTGCGGGAGGTGAGGGTCAGTCCCAGTACCCGGGAGGCGGTCTTGGCGTCTTCGAAGAACATTTCGTAGAAGTCGCCTAAGCGGTAGAAGAGCAGGGCGTCCGGGTGCTGGGCCCTGATCTCCAGGTACTGGCGAAGCATGGGGGTGATCTTGACCTGGTCGGGCACGCCAGCCGGGGGCGGAAGGTCGGGATTCATGCCCCCGGCACCTCGTGGATGCTGGCCGAAAGCCCGCGTCCCACCTCAAGAAGGGCATAGGTGCCGGGGTGGCCGTGCCGGCCAGTGGCCTTAAAGGAGCCGGGGTTGACGAACAGGACGCCGCCCTGGGTCTGGCAAACGGGCCGGTGGGTGTGCCCGTAGACGATGGCGTCCACCGAGTCGAACTCCCAGGGCAGCCGGGCCTCGAAGTCGTAATCGTCCCCGGCCCGGTGGATCAATCCCAGCCGGAACTTGCCGACGTTGATCACCTTTTTGGCGGGCAAGGCCTGGCGGGTGGCGGCGGAGCACATGTTGCCGCCCACGGCGTGCACCTCCCGGTCGCCGAAGACCGAGAGCACCGCCAGTTCGGTCAGGTCGCCGGCGTGCAGGATGATCTTAACCCCCGCGAAGCAGCGTTCGACTAGGGCCGCGAACTCGGGCGTGGGGCGGCTTAAGTGGGTGTCGGAGAGGATGCCGATCACCAGGGGTCTGGTATTTATATCCGGCGGCGGGCTCATGGGGTCTGGCAGACCCGGTTGCGGCCCTGGGCCTTGGCGGCGTAGAGGGCCTTGTCCGCCTGGGCCACCAGGTGCTCGACCGAGGTGGCATCCTCGCCGAAGGTGGCTACCCCGAAGCTTGCGGTGATCTGCACCCCGGTCTCGGGGAGGGAGTTGGATTCGATCTGGCGGCGCAGGTCTTCCGCCACCTCCAGGGCCATCTGCTTGCCGGTGTTGATCAGCAGGATGGCGAACTCCTCGCCCCCGTAGCGGGCCACGGTGTCGCTCTTTCTAAGGCCTGCGGCCAGTAGCTTGGCGAACCAGACCAGCACCGCGTCGCCGGCCTGGTGGCCGTGGGCGTCGTTGACGGCCTTGAAGAGGTCGATGTCCACCATCACCAGGCTGGCCGGCTCCTTGGGGTAGCGGGCCACCCGCTCCAGCTCGTCGGTTAGGCGTTCGTTGAAGTAGCGGCGGTTGTGGATGCCGGTTAAGTCGTCCTTGATCGAGACTTGCAGGGTCTGGGCGAAACGCTTGGCGTTGTTGACCGCCGAGCCCGCCGTCTGGCCGATCAGGGTCAGCACGGTGATGGTGTGGTCGGGGATCGGGCGCTTGGAAAGGGAGTTATCCACCAGCAGGATGCCTTCGACGCTCTCGGCGCTGCCCTCCTGAAATACCGGGCAGACCTGGCATTTGTGGAGCATCCGTTCCGGGTCGGGATCGCACTTGCGGCCCGAGATCAGCCAGCAGCGCAGCCAACGGTTGCCGTAGGCCGGGCACTGCCCCTGCCCGCAGGCGGTTATCTCCCAGCAGGGCACCCGCTTGCGGTTCATCACCGGGATGACCGCGAAGTGGGTGAGTTTTAACGCCCCGGCATAGGGGTCGCTCAGGACGATCTGGTTCCAGAGCGGGATGCCGGTGATCAGCGGCAGGGTGAGGATGAACTGGTCGGAGAGGGGGATGGTTAAGGCCTCGATCTCGCGGGGGGCGAAGCCGCGGCTCAGCTTGCCCTGGAGCAGGGCCTTCTGGTGCTTGACGAAGAAAAGCGCCAGCCGGTCGAAGTTGAAGACCTGGGCGGCCAGGGCGAAGAAGCGCCGTTCCACGGTGTCGGTGTCTAAGTCCTCGTGGATGGTGGCGAGCAGCTCCAGGATCTTGATGGTGTCGAGGGGCATGGCGGAGGGTTGGAGGTGAGGGGGCGAACGGCGGCAATCCCAGGAACTGGGACACTATACCCGACCGGCGGTGAAATTGCCAGGTTCTTTGCCCGTTATATCCGCAGCAGGCGCCGTCATCCCGCCCACAGGAGGCGGCAGATAAAGACCGCGCCCAGCAGGCCGGCGGCGTCGGCGCAGAGGGCGGCGGGCAGGGCGTGGCGGGTGCGGGTGATGCCGACGCTGCCGAAATAGACCGCCAGAACGTAGAAGGTGGTCTCGGTGGAACCCTGCATGGTGGAGACCAGAAAGGACAGGAAGCTGTCCGGGGCCTTGGCCACCAATTCCGACATCAGGGCGAAGGAGCCGCTACCGGAGAGCGGACGGAGCAGGGCCACGGACAGGGCCTCGGCCGGCATCCCGATCCGGCTGGTTACGGGCGACAGGAGCTGGATGAGGAGGTCCAGGGCGCCGCTGGCCCGGAGCATGCCGATGGCCACGAAGATGGCCACCAGAAAGGGGATGATCCGCACCGCGGTGGCAAAGCCCTCCTTGGCGCCCTCGGTGGCCACCTCATAGACCTTGACCCCCCGCAGGAGGCCATAGACCAGAAAGGCCACGATCAGAAGCGGCGTCAGCCAGGCGGAGGCGGCGTTTAGCGCTGCGGGCGAGAGGCTTAATGGTCGGTGGCGGTAAAGTTGCCAGATCGCCCCTCCGGTCAGGGCCAGGAGGGTGGCGATGACGAGGAGTTTCTCCGGCGGGGCGGGGGGATGATGGCTGGGGCGCTGGTCTTGGGCCTCGGCTGCCGGGCGTGAGGGGTCAGCGGCGGCGATGGTCTGGTCCGGGGTGGCCAGGAGCCGGCAGGCGGTGACGGCCACCAGTGTGGCCAGGAGGGTGGCCAGCAGGGTGGGGAGGAGGATGGCCGCCGGGGCGCTGGCCCCGGCCCCGGCCCGCACCGCGATGATGCTTAGGGGCAGGAGGGTGATGCTGGCGGTGTTTAGGGCCAGGAACAGGCACATGGCGTTGGTGGCGGTGCCCTTGTCGGCGGAGAGCCGGTCAAGCTCCTGCATGGCCTTGATCCCCAGGGGGGTGGCGGCGTTGCCCAGGCCCAGCAGGTTGGCGGCTAGGTTTAAGATCATGGCCGCCAGGGCCGGGTGATCGGCGGGGATCTCGGGGAAGAGCCGGGTCATGACCGGGCGCAGGCCCCGGGCCAGGGTGTGCATCAGGCCGCCGGCCTCGGCGATCTTGACCAGGCCCAGCCATAGGGCCATGGGGCCGATCAGCCCGATGGCCAAGGTCACCGCCTCCTTGGCCGAGGCGAAGACGGCCTGGGTGACCTCGGGCATCCGACCGGTGTAGGCGGCGGTGACGGTGGCGGTGAGGATCATTACCAGCCAGATGAGGTTGATGGCGGCGGGCTTGCGGGGCATGGCCGGGTTTGTTTAAGGGTAAGGGGTTCCGGTAAGCAAGGAACGGGCAGAGAAGAAGAGCGAGGCGAGCGGCGCGGGAGGCATGTTGACCGGATTAAAACCAGATCCGCTTTTTTGTCAAGCCCTCGTAGCCCTTGCCCCTTGAGCCTTGCAACTCGCCCCTGCCCTTACCCCTTGCCAAACCTCTCGGCGAGTGCTAAATATGGCGCCATCTTCCTGTGTATTTAAGGGCACAGCGCACAGGTGATACCCGCCTCTCCCCCCTCTTCCCGGCAGGAAGCGAGCATCCCGTGCGGCATCCTCCTCCTTATCCTTCCAACTCCGCCGAATTTTTCGCGCAAAAGGGAACGTCATGATTGAGGTCAAGGAACTCTGTAAGAACTATGCCGAGGTAGCGGCCCTGAGCGGGGTGTCGTTTGCCATCCGTCCGGGCGAGATCATTGGTCTCTTGGGGCCGAACGGGGCGGGTAAGACCACCCTGATGAAGATCATCACCGGTTTTCTGCACCCCTCCTCGGGCACCGCCAGGGTGGGTGGTTTCGATGTCTTGACCGAGACCGAGAAGGTGCAGGAGCTGATCGGCTACCTGCCGGAGAACGCCCCCATCTATCCCGAACTCACCGTGCAGTCCTACCTCAAGATGATCGCCGAGCTGCGGCGCATCCCAGAGGCCGAGCAGCGGGCGCGGATCGGCGAGGCGGTCACCGCCGTGGGGTTGATGGAGCGGCTGGTCACCCCTATAGGCGCCTTGAGCAAGGGCTACCGGCAACGGGTGGGCCTGGCCCAGGCCATCTTGCACCGGCCCCGGCTTCTGATCCTGGACGAGCCCACCAACGGTCTCGACCCCACCCAGATCGTCGAGGTGAGAAGGCTGATCCGCACCCTGTCGAAAAGCAGCACGGTCATGGTCTCGACCCATATCCTCTCCGAGGTGGAGGCCACCTGCGACCGGGCCCTGATCCTGATCCAGGGAGAACTCAAGGCCGACGCCAAGCTCTCGGAGATGGCCGCCACCCCCCAGGCCCTGCTCACGGTCGCCAAATCCGGTCAGGCGGAGGCGATCAGGACGGCCCTGGCCGGGATGCCCGGCGTCACCAGGGTGGATATGGACGAGCGGGCCGACGCGGTGATGTTCAGGGTGCGGGGCGACGGCGACGGCCTGGCGCTCTGCCCGGCCATCTTCAAGCTGGCCAAGACCCAGGACTGGCCGCTTTGGGAGTTGCGGCACGAGACCCGGACGCTAGAGGCGGTATTTAACGAACTAACCAGCACGGTTGGAGGCGGACGATGAGTCAGACGCTGTCGATCACCAAGAAAGAGCTAAAGGCCTATTTCGGCTCGCCGATGGCGGCGTTGTTCATCGGCGCCTTTTTGCTGGCCACGATGTTTTCTTTCTTCTGGCTGGAGGCCTTCTTCGCCCGCAACACCGCCGACGTCAGGCCTCTGTTTCGCTGGATGCCCAGCCTGATGGTCTTCCTGGTCGCGGCGCTCACCATGCGCCAGTGGAGCGAGGAGCAGCGGATGGGCACCCTGGAGATCCTGCTTACCCTGCCGGTGCGGCTCTGGGACCTGGTGCTGGGCAAGTTCCTGGCGGTGCTGGTCCTGGTGGGGGTGGCGCTGATCCTCACCTTCGGTCTGCCGCTCACCGTTTCCCTGCTCGGGCCCCTGGACTGGGGGCCGGTGATCGGCGGCTACCTGGGGGCAATGCTCATGGCCTCGACCTACATCGCCATCGGGCTCTACGTATCCTCCCGCACCGATAACCAGATCGTGGCCCTGATCCTCACGGTGCTCTTAAGCGGCCTGCTCTACATCCTGGGCTCCAGCGGCCTCACCCACTTCATGGGCAACACCGCCGGCGACCTGCTCCGCGACCTGGGCACTGGCAGCCGTTTCGCCAGCATCGAGCGGGGGGTGCTGGACGTGCGCGACTTGGCCTATTACGCCTCCCTGACCTTTCTGTTCCTGCTCTTAAACGTCCTCTCCCTGGATCGCAAGCGCTGGAGCGGCGGCCAGAACACCGTCCACTACCGGCGGGGCCGGGTGCTGGCCGTGACCCTGATTGCCGCCAACCTCCTGGCCTTGAACCTCTGGCTGAACAAGATCAACACCCTGCGTCTGGACCTGACCGAAAACCGCGACTACACCCTCTCCCAGACCAGCCGCGACCTGATCAAGAACCTTCCCGATCCGCTTCTGCTGCGGGGATATTTCTCGGAGAAGACCCACCCCCTGCTCTCGCCGCTGGTGCCCAGGATCAAGGACATGCTGCGGGAGTACGCCATCGCCTCCGGGGGCAAGGTCAAGGTGGAGTTCGTCGATCCCAAGTATCACCCGAACATGGAGGCCGAGGCCAACCAGCAGTATGGCATCAAGCCGGTGCCCTTCCAGGTGGCGGGTCGCTACGAGGCCTCGGTGGTCAACTCCTACTTCAATATCCTGGTCAAGTACGGCGACCAGCACGTCACCCTGGGCTTCAACGACATCATCGAGGTGCAGCCCCGGCCCGACGGCCAGATCGACGTCCGGCTGCGTAACCTGGAGTATGACCTGACCAAGTCGATCAAGAAGGCGGTGTACGGCTTTCAGAGCCTGGGGGGAATTTTTGAGAAGGTCAAGGGTAAAATTACCTTGACCGCCGTGGTCTCTAAGGCCAGCCTGCCCGAGCAACTGGCCAAGCTGCCCGCCGCCATCGACGCGGCGGCCAAGACCCTGGTCAAAGAGTCGGGCGGCAAGCTGGAGTACGAGACCATTGACCCCGGCAACGACCCCCAAAAGCAGGCCGAGATCAAGAAACGCTTCGGCGTCGAGGCGATGCCGGTGTCCTTCTTTTCCCAGGACACCTTCTACCTCTACCTGTTCTTGACCGCCGGGGAGGGCAAGAACGAGCGGGTCTATCTCGCTGCCGACATGGGCGAGGCCGAGGTCAGAAAGGAGGTGGAGGCCATCTTGAAGCGCAGCTCGTCGGGGTTCTTAAAGACCGTGGGGCTGTGGACGCCGTCGCCGGAGACGCCTCCCCAGATGGCGATGATGGGTCAGCCGCCGCCCCAGGACAACTACCGGACGATTGAGAAGGCGTTGGTTGAGAACTACAACGTGACCAAGGTGGATCTGCGCTCGGGCCGGGTGCCGGACAACATCGACGTTTTGCTCCTGGCGGCCCCGCAGGGCATGGATGACCTGTCCCGTTTCGCCGTCGATCAGTACCTGATGCGGGGGGGGGCGGTGGTGGCCTTAGCCGGCAACTATCTGCTCGACCTGACCCCGTACTCCCAGACCCTGGCGGTGAAGAAGGCGGCGGGCGGCATTGACGACCTGCTGGCCCATTACGGGATCACGGTGGAGGACAAGCTGGTCATGGATCAGCAGAACGAGCCCTTCCCCATCCCGGTGACCCGCAACCTGGGGGGGCTTACGGTGCAGGAGATCCGGCAGATCAACTACCCGTTTTTTGTCGATGTGCGCGCCAGCGGCATGGCCAAGGGCAGCCCGGTGGTGGCCAACCTGCCGGCGGTGACCTTGAACTGGGTGTCGCCGTTGAAGGTGGACGAGCAGGCCAAGGGCCGCAAGGTGGTGGAACTGCTCAAGTCTAGCCCCAACTCCTGGACCACGGCCGGGTTGGATATCCAGCCCGACTTCCAGCGCTACCCGGATCTGGGTTTCGCCCCGCCCGGCCAGCCGATGAGCGCCAAGCTGCTGGCGGTGAGCAGCCAGGGGGCCTTCCCCAGCTACTTCGCCGATCGGCCCGACCCGCGTCAGGCGGCCAAGGACAAGGCAAAGGCCAAGGAGAAGGCCGCCGGACGGAATGGCAAGGAGGAGTCACTCGGCCCGGCTGACGACAAGACGCCGCTAGCCAAGGCCCAGGGCCAAGAGCAGGAGAAGGTTAGCCTGCCCGAGGAGCCGGTGATCAAGCAGTCGCCGGATTCGGCCCGGCTGGCGGTGGTGGGCAGCGCCGATTTCGTGAATGACACGGTGTTTAGCATCTCCCAGTCGATGAGTCAGGATCGTTATCTGAACAGCTTGACCTTGTTGCAGAACCTGGTTGACTGGTCGGTGGAGGACGAGGACCTTTTGCGGATTCGTTCGCGGGGGACTTACGCCCGGCTGCTTGAGCCGATGAGCCGGCAGCGGCAGGCCCTGGTGGAGTGGCTAAACTACGGCGGGGCACTGCTGGCGCTCTTGGCGGTCAGCCTGTACGGCGGTTGGCGGCGGCGGAAGGAACGGCCCCTGATTTAACGAGAAAGGAAGACCATGAAGAACACGAAGAATATCGTCCTGGCGGTGCTGTTGATCTTGCAGGCGGGCCTAGTCGCCTACCTTTACCGGCCCGGCCAGAACCAGGCCCCGCCGGCGGTGGCGATCATCAAGGATCTGGCGCCGGAGTCGGTCACCTCCCTCGCCATCACCGACGGCCTGGGCAAGACACTGACCCTGGCCAAGGGCAAGGACTGGCAGATCAGCGGCAGCGACTACCCCGCCGACCAGGAGAAGATCGAGACCCTGCTCAAGAAGTTCGCCGCCATGAAGGCCTCGCGGCTGGTGAGCCAGACCCCGTCCAGCTACGCCCGGCTGAAGGTGGCGGATAGCGACTTCAACCGCAAGGTGGCCCTTAAGGCCAACGGCAAGCAGATCGTCTTCTACCTGGGCACGGCCCCGAGCGCCAAGTCCATCCACCTGCGGCTGGCCGGGGCCAAAGAGGTGTACCAGGTCAGCGACCTAGCCGCCTGGGAGGTACTGGCGGAGCAGGACTCCTGGTGGCAGACCAAGTACGTGAACCTGCCGGCGGCGGAGCTCTCCGCGCTTACCATCGCCAACGCCCAGGGCGGCATCGAGCTGCGTCACGACCAGCAGGACTGGCGGCTGGCCGGCAAGCCGGACGCGGCCCTGGACCGCCACCCGTTGGAGACCCTGCTCAACGCCGCCACCCAGGTGACCATCTCCTCCTATCTGCCCAAGGACTTCAACCCCAAGGGTCAGCCAGTGGCCACCATCACCTGCCGGGAGGCCAAGGGCGGGACGCCCCTGACCATCCAGATCTGGGACAAGGACAAGCCGGGTGACCTGGATCAGCCCATTAAATCCTCGGCCAGTCCGCTGTACGCCAAGGTCAAGGAGTATGCGATCAAGGAGCTGTTGACTGCCAAGGCCGATTCCCTGCTGGCCGCAAAACCCGGCCCGGAGGGCAAGGACAGCGGTAAAGGCTCCCCGGCGGCGCCTGCCCCGCCCGCCGCCGGGGCCGGCAAGAGTTCCCCGTCCGTCAAGGATAGAAAATAGTCAGAGTGCCTGTGTTCCGCAGGTCTTGCCGTGTTGCCTTGCCCTTTCGCCTGGCGAGGGCCGGGTATAAACGCCATCCCGACCTTACAAAGGAGTTGTCATGTCCCTGCACCGTGAACGACTCGCCGGGCACCTGATCGAGGAGGAGCCCTATTACCTGCCCCAGGGTCAGGAGCTGGAGATTGCCCGGGCGGCCTATCAACACCGGATCCCCCTGATGCTCAAGGGCCCCACCGGCTGCGGCAAGACCCGTTTCATGCGGCATCTGGCCTGGGAGCTCAAGCGGCCCCTGATCACCGTCTCCTGCCACGACGACCTGTCCACCAGCGATCTGGTGGGCCGCTACCTGATTAAGGCCGGGGAGGCGGTATGGGTGGACGGCCCGTTGACCTTGGCGGTGCGGGCCGGGGCCATCTGCTATCTGGACGAGATCGTCGAGGCCAGGAAGGACACCCTGGTGGTGATCCATCCCCTGGCCGACGACCGCCGCGAGTTGCCCATCGAGAAACTGGGCGAGCTCTTGATCGCCCCGCCGGAGTTCTGTCTGGCGGTATCCTACAACCCCGGTTACCAGAGCGTCTTGAAGGACCTCAAGATCTCCACCCGCCAGCGTTTCCTGGCGGTGGAGTTCGGCTATCCGCCCCCGGAGTTGGAGACGGAGATAGTCGTTTCCGAGACCGGGGTGCCAGGGGAGATTGCCAGCTCGTTGGTGCGGCTGGCGGCCCTGACCAGGGGGATGAAGGACGCGGGCCTACAGGAGGGGGCGAGCACCCGGCTTTTGATCCACGCCGCCTTGCTGATCCGGGGCGGAACCCTGGCCCGCCTGGCCTGCCGGGTGGCGATAGCCGAGCCCCTGACCGACGACCACGAACTGGGGAAGGCCATCAACGACATGATCTCGGCGATCTTCTGACGGTTCGGCGCCTTGTGGGCCTATCCCCGATGAGCGTCGAGCGGGTTAACGCGCAACTGGCCGTCCTCCTGGGTGAGGATCTGGCGGACTGGGAGCGGCAGGAGCTGGCCGAGCGGCTGGCCCGCCTGCGGCCTGAAGTGCGGCGGGAGGTGCTACGGCAGTTGCCGGTCGTCTGGCCGGTGAGCTACGCCCTTTATCATACCTTGGTCGAGCAGGCGGATAAGGCGGGCGATTGTCTGCGGCCCAGTCAGTTTCCCGCCTGGGTCAAGGCGGCGCTTGACGTTTACGAGGCCGAGGGCCTTAGGGCGGCGCAGGTCTTCCTGGCCGAGGTGGAGGAGAATTTTCTCTGCCAGCTGCGGGGCCAGGCGGGGGTGCGGCTGGCCGAGGTCGAGTCCCGGCTCCTGCCTTACGCCTGCGGCCTCTTGGGCCGGGAGGTCAGGCTGGCCGCCTCGGGCGAGGCGAGCTTCGACATCAGCGTCATCTCTCTTCCCGCCGAGTGCGAGCTCCTTCCGGAGCCCGAGCTTAACTTCCTGTTCTACAAGTTCACCGTCACCTTCCTGCTCTCCCTGGAGCGGCTGGGAACCTTTCGCGCCCAGGAGCAGGGCCGGCGCGAGCCGCGTCCGTTGGCCGCCTTTCTCGCCTCCTTCCCCGAGCCGCCACTGGCCGCCGACCTATTCTATCTGGCCGAGGCGGTACGGATCCTGGCCCGTTTCCGTCGTGATTTCCCAGGCCTGATGGCCGATTTCGCCAGACTTGCGCCGGCCCTGGCCCTTGGGCTGGACGCGATTGACGCGGCCTGCGACCAGGCGGGATTCGTGCGGGCCTTGCGGCGTTTTTTGCTCAGGGGTGAAGACGAGACGGAGGCCTCCCTGCCCGAGGCGATTGTCCGGTTACTGGATCGTCATCGGCATCCGGGCCGCGCCGCCGAGCAGAGCCTGGACCTGACCCGGCGGCTGTATGAGCATGCCGCCCGTCTGCCGGGGCCGTATCGCCGGGAACCGGCCTTGCCCTTCATGGGCAGGCTGGCGGTCGCCGAGGCCTACCAGGGCATGGAGCGGCGGCGGGAGGCGTTGGAGGAGAAGCTGGCCCAGGCCCTGGGGCGGACGCCGGCCACCCCCAGCCTATCCCCGGCCGACCGCGAGGAGGAGTTAGAGGATAACGGCGAACCGAGGGAGCGGCCCGCCTTGTCCAAAGAGGCCGGCAATCTGCTCGACCTGCGGCCTGGGGCCGAGATCAGGCCCGAGGAGCTGGAGTTGCGGCTGGCCGCCGGGGTGCTGCGGGTGGGGGGCATGGAGTTTGAACTGACCGAGGAGCTAAAGGGCCTGCTCCGGGAGATGGCGACGGCGGAGGGGCGGCTGTCGGGCCAGGCGGTGGTCAGCGCCGCCGGGCGGGCCGGCCAGGGGCTGGAGCAGGGGGTGAGCCCGGCGGAGGAGGCGGACAGTTCCTTGGCCGCCGGCCCCCTGGCCTACGACGAGTGGGACTACCGGCGGCTGGGATTCCGCAAACGCTGGTGTCAGGTGCGGCTCAAGGAGATCGCCCCGGTGGCGGGCAACTTCGTGGCCCATACCTTAAGTAAATACCGGGGGGTGCTGACGACGCTTAGGCGGCAGTTCGAGATGATGAGCATCCAGGAGACCTTTGTCCGGCGGCAGCGGGAGGGCAGCGACATCGACCTCGACGCGGCGGTGGAGGCAGTGGCCGATCTCAAGGCCGGGCGGGCGCCTTCCGAGCGGCTGTTCGTCCGCCTGCAAAGGAACGACCGTCAGATCGCCGCCCTCTTCCTGCTCGACATGTCCTCCTCTACCGAGGGTTGGGTCAGCCTGGCGCTGCGGGAGTCCCTGATCCTGATGTGCGAGAGCCTGCGCGTCCTGGGCGACCGCTACGCCATCTACGGCTTTTCCGGGATGCGGCGGCTCAGGTGCGAGATCTTCCGCATCAAGGAGTTCGACGAGCCCTACAGCGAGACCATCAAGGGCCGGATCGCTGCCATCACCCCCCAGGAGTACACCCGCATGGGGCCCGCCATCCGCCATGCCACCACCATCCTGGCCGGGGTCGAGGCCCGGGTGCGGTTGCTCGTCACCCTCTCGGACGGCAAGCCCGAGGATTACGACGGCTACAAGGGCGCCTACGCCGTCGAGGATACCCGCCACGC
>JAJXUT010000013.1 GCA_021782655.1 Deltaproteobacteria bacterium | reverse complement strand
AAACGTGGAGGTAATGCATGAAGATTCGTCCGTTGAACGACCGCATTTTGGTGAAGAGACTGGAGCAGGAAGAAAAGACCGCCGGCGGGATCATTATCCCGGACAGCGCCAAGGAGAAGCCCGCCGAGGGCAAGATCATCGCCGTGGGTAACGGCAAGTTAAACGATAACGGCCAGCGGGTGGCCCCGGAGGTCAAGGCCGGCGATCGGGTGCTGTTTAGCAAGTACGGCGGCACCGAGGTCAAGCTCGATGGCGACGACTTCCTGATCATGCGCGAGGACGACATCCTGGGGATCGTCGAGTAATTTTCACCCTCAAAGAAGAGTCAATCAACTTTCATATCGACTGAAATACTGTTTAAGGAGAATAGGAAATGGGAGCTAAAGAGATCAAGTACAGTGTCAAGGCCCGTGAATCCCTGCTGACCGGGGTCAACGCCCTGGCGGACGCGGTTAAGGTAACCTTGGGCCCCAAGGGCCGCAACGTCCTGCTCGAGAAGTCCTTCGGCGCCCCGACCATGACCAAGGACGGGGTGAGCGTGGCAAAAGAGATCGAGCTGGCCGACAAGTTCGAGAACATGGGCGCCCAGATGGTGCGCGAGGTCGCCTCCAAGACCAGCGACGTGGCCGGTGACGGCACCACCACCGCCACCCTGCTGGCCCAGGCCATCTTCCGCGAGGGCGCCAAACTGGTGGCCGCCGGTAACAACCCGATGGAGATCAAGCGCGGCATCGACAAGAGCGTCGAGTGCGTGGTGGCAGAGCTTGCCAAGATCTCCAACCCCACCAAGGAGCAGAAGGAGATCGCCCAGGTGGGCACCATCTCCGCCAACAACGACGCCACCATCGGCAACATCATCGCCGAGGCCATGGACAAGGTGGGCAAGGAAGGGGTGATCACCGTCGAAGAGGCCAAGAGCATGGACACCACCCTGGATGTGGTGGAGGGCATGCAGTTTGACCGCGGCTACCTGTCGCCCTACTTCGTCACCGACCCCGAGAAGATGGAGGTCAACCTGGACGAGCCCCTGCTCCTGATCAACGAGAAGAAGATCAGCAACATGAAGGACCTGCTGCCGATCCTGGAGCAGGTGGCCAAGATGGGCAAGCCCCTGGTCATCGTCGCCGAGGACGTGGACGGCGAGGCCCTGGCCACCCTGGTGGTCAACAAGCTGCGCGGCACCTTGAACATCGCCGCCGTCAAGGCCCCGGGCTTTGGCGACCGCAGAAAGGCCATGCTGGAGGACATCGCCACCCTGACCGGCGGCCAGGTAATCACCGAGGACCTGGGCATCAAGCTGGAGAACGTCACCTTGAACGACTTGGGCAAGGCCAAGCGGGTGGTCATCGACAAGGACAACACCACCATCGTGGACGGCGCGGGCGACAAGAGCAAGCTCGCCGCCCGGGTGAAGCAGATCAGAAGCCAGATCGACGCCTCCACCTCCGACTACGACCGCGAGAAGCTCCAGGAGCGCCTGGCCAAGCTGATCGGCGGGGTAGCGGTGATCAACGTCGGCGCCGCCACCGAGGTCGAGATGAAGGAGAAGAAGGCCCGGGTCGAGGACGCCTTAAACGCCACTCGGGCGGCGGTCGAGGAGGGTATCGTCCCCGGCGGCGGGGTGGCCTACCTGCGCTGCTTGAAGGCCCTGGAGGCCCTGGAGATGCCGCACGACCAAGCCTTTGGCAAGAAGATCATCCTTCGTTCCCTGGAAGAGCCGATCCGTCAGATCGCCATGAACGCCGGCTGCGAGGGTTCGGTGGTGGTGGAGAAGGTCAAGACCATGACCGGCGGCATGGGCTTCAACGCCTACACCGAGGTCTATGAGGACCTGCTGGAGGCCGGGGTCATCGATCCCACCAAGGTCACCCGCACCGCCCTCCAGAACGCGGCCAGCGTCGCGGGCATGATGCTGACCACCGAGTGCATGATCGCTGACAAGCCTTCGGACGACAAGTCTGGCGGCATGGGCGGCGGTATGCCCCCTGGTGGCATGGGTGGCATGGGTGGCATGGGCGGCATGATGTAAAACCGCGTAAGCCGCACGCCTGACTGACCAAGGCAGGGGGCTCGCAAGGGCTGCCCTGCCTTTTTCGTTTGCCTGGCCGGGATGTTTGCAAGGTGATAAATCCCCCTTTCGCTGGTAAAAATACCCATTCTGGGGCATTTGCCCCTCGCCTGCTGACGGTGATGTTTGGTAGTGTGGCTATTTTATTAGTTTTATCCCAGGCCGGACACCGCTAATCAACTGGCACGATGGTTGCTTTTGGAAGAATTGAATTGCACAGAAACCTCCTTTCTGTCTTTTTACTCTCCTCCTTGGAAAGGCAGGACCGGAATTCCGGTCCTGCCTTTTTTTTATCCCCTGGCCTTGCCGTTTTCTCGCCAGTCCGGGATGCCGTCCGGACTTCCCCTTCCGTCATGCCCCCGAGGAGTTACGCCCATGCCCTCTGATCCTGCCGCTATTGGTTCCATCGTTGTCCTCACCCGTGAATACGGCGCCCTGGCCGGGGCCGGCGGGGTAAAGGACGTGGCCCGGCAACTGGCCCTGGCCCTGGCCGGGAGCGGCCGCCGGGTGCTGGTCATCCTGCCCCGTTACGGCTTCATGGAGCCTCGCGCCTTAGGCTTTGCCCCCGCCGCCGGTTTGACCTTCGAGCTTGACATGTCCTATCCCCAGGAGGAGCGGCGGGAGCCGGTCTCGGTCTGGCGTAAGACCGAGGGCGGGGTGGAGGTCTATCTGCTCGAAAGCCCCCGTTTCGCTGAGAAGCTTGGCGTTTACACCTACACCGCCCAGGAGGAGCGCCAGCACCCGGATCATCGCCAGGGCCGCGGCCATTACGACTACTTTGCCATGAACGTCCTCCTGCAGAAGGCGGCCCTCTGCCTCCTGATCCTTATGGGCGAGCGCCCGGACATTATTCACTGCCACGACGGCCATGCCGCCCTGACGCCGGCCTTGATCCGGGAGCAGGACGGCTTCCGCCACTACTTCCGGGACAGCGGCTGCCTGGTCACCATCCACAACGCCGGACTGGGCTATCACCAGGAGGTCGCCGACCTGCCCTTTGCCCAGCGGATCACCGGCCTGCCGCTTAGGGTGATTAAGGGCAACCTCTTAAACAACGCCTTCGACCCCTTTCTTGCCGCCGCCTCTTACGCCGCCTTGAACACGGTGAGCGAGAACTACGCCCGGGAGCTGCGGGAGACGGAGGCTGACGCCCTGACCGGCTGGCTGGGCCATGCCTTGAAAAAGCGCGGGGTTATCCTGCAAGGGATCACCAACGGCATCGACCCGGCGGACTCCGATCTCGCCAACTACCAGGCCCTGGGATTGCCGGCGGGCTTCATCCCCGGTCAGCCGCCCGCCGCCGGCCAGCGGTCCGGCAAGGAGGTCTGCCGGGAGGAGTTGGGTCTGGCCATCGCTCAGCGGCGGCTGGCCGGGATGCGTCAAGACGGCCGCCTCGACTTTCGGCCCGAGCAGCCCCTGTTCACCTTCATTGGCCGCCTCTCCTCCCAAAAAGGGGTGGACAAAATGATCGAGGCCCTCAAATACTTGTTGCCTATCGACCGCGATTTCCAGATACTAATTATGGGCTCCGGCCAGCCGGAGATCGAGGAGGCCCTGATCGCCATGAGCCGCGATCCCCGGCATCGTGGCCGTCTCTGCCTGCTTAGGGGCTTCGATCCCCAGTTGGCCAACTGGGTGTACGCGGCGGGCGACTTCTTCCTTATCCCCTCCCGCTACGAGCCCTGCGGGCTCACCGATTTCATCGCCCAGCTCTTCGCCAACCTGCCAGTCGTCCATCATGTCGGCGGCCTGGTCAAGGTGGTGGACGGGGAGACGGGATTCGCCTTCCACGAGTTCAGCGGCCTGGCCCTGGCCGAGGCCATGCGGCGGGCCATGCACCTGTACCGGAACTCCCGTCCTGCCTTGCTGGCCATGCAGCGGGCGGCGGTGGGCCTGATTCGCGAGCGTTACACCTGGGAAAAGGTCCGGGAGCGGTATCTGGAACTCTACGCCGCCGCCCGGAAGGCCATTTAGGCCTGCCGCCTCGGTGTTTTTGGGCAATTAACTAAACGTAAAGGGGAGAAAGTCATGTCTATCAGGATTGGAATCAACGGCTTTGGCCGCATCGGCAGGAATATCTTCCGGGCCATCGACAAGGACCCGGCCTTTGCGGATATCGAGGTGGTGGCGATCAACGATCTGACCAGCAACGCCACCACCGCCCATCTGCTCAAGTACGACTCCATCATGGGGGTGTACGACAAGGCGGTGGCGGCCACCGAAAAGGGGATCACCGTCAATGGCCGTCAGGTGGACATCTACAACCACCGCAACCCCGCCGACATCCCCTGGGGGGCCATCGGGGTTGACTACGTGGTCGAATCCACCGGCTACTTCACCAACGACGAGGCCTCCGGCGCCCATCTGGAGGCCGGGGCCAAGAAGGTTATCATCTCGGCCCCGGCCAAGGGCAAGGTCAAGACCATTGTCATGGGGGTCAACGACGACGAGTACGACCCCCTGGAGCACAACATCATCTCCAACGCCTCCTGCACCACCAACTGCCTGGCACCAGTGGCTAAGGTCATCCTCGACCGCTTCGGGATCGCCAAGGGCCTGATGACCACGGTTCACTCCTACACCAACGACCAGCGCATCCTCGACTTCCCCCACTCCGACCTGCGCCGGGCTAGGGCTGCGGCCCTGTCGATGATCCCCACCAAGACCGGGGCCGCGGCGGCGGTGTCGCTGGTGCTGCCATCTTTGAAGGGCAAGTTCGACGGCCTGGCGGTGCGGGTGCCCACCCCCAACGTCTCCCTGGTGGACGTGGTGATCGAGATGGAGCGCGAGGCCTCCACCACCGAGGTCAACCAGGCCTTGAAGGAGGGCGCCAACCGTTATCTGGGCTACTCTGACGAGCCCCTGGTCTCCATCGACTATCAGGGCAATCCCCACTCCTCGGTGGTGGACGCCATCTCCACCAAGGCCATCGGCAAGATGGTCAAGATCCTCTCTTGGTACGACAACGAGTGGGGCTATTCTAACCGGGTGCTGGACCTGATTGCCATGATGGAGGCCAAGCGGCCACTTTGAGCCGGATCTGGCTCGCGACGCCAGGAATCTAACCAGAGGAGAATAACATGAAGAAAATAATTGTGCTGGCAACTGGTTTGGCTTTGCTCTGTGGCGGCTGCGTGCCGCAGACCAATACTCAAAAAGGCGGCGTGTACGGCGCGGCTGGCGGCGCGGCGGTGGGGGCCGGCATCGGACAGTTGGCGGGTCGTAGCACCAAGTCCACCCTGATCGGCGCGGCCATCGGCGCGGCGCTCGGGGGCTTGGGCGGCGCCACCTACGGCCACATGATGGACAAACAGGAACAGGATATGCGGCAGGCGGTGGGCCAGTCAGGATCGGCAACCGTGCAACGCCAAGGTGATCTCCTTTCGGTCAGTTTGAAGGGCGACGTTTCCTTTGACATCAACTCGGCTACCGTTCGTCCGGCGCTTTACTCCGAGATCGATCGGATCGCCAAGGTGCTGCAAGATTATCCAAACACGTTGATCATGATCGAGGGTCACACCGATTCACGGGGCTCGGACGCCCTAAATATGGATCTGTCGCGGCGCCGGGCCGAGGCGGTAAAGTCCCTGTTTGTCAAACGGGGTATCGATCCCAGCCGACTGGAGGTGACCGCCTACGGGGCCTCCCGGCCCATCGCCAGCAACGACACGGATTCGGGCCGGCAGATGAACCGTCGGGTGGAAATCAAGATCGCCCCCAACACCCAGCAGCAACAGCCAACCAACAGCGGGGCCCGGCAATAACGAAAACGTCATGCGCCTCTAGTTCCGTGGCCCGCACTGGCTATTAACCAAAGTCCCCGGCAAGCAAGGCAGAAGGATGGCCCTCATCCTTCTGCCTTCGTCATTTTTCCTTCATCCCGAGATTCGCCCATGCCCCAGACCGTCACCCCCGCCATCGACTCCGACGCCTTAAAGGCCAACCTCCAGGAGACCGCCGTCGAGGAGGTGGCCATCGCTCCAGAACAGCGGGTACTTGCCGATATGGCCAAGGATTACAAGGGGATCAATCAGGCAATAAGCGAGTTGTTGCTGGAGATCAACCATCCCTTCCGTAACTGGAGCCTGGTGCTGCCCAAGCTCAGGGCCTTCATCCTGCGGCATACCCTGCTGTACGCCCGTCAAGTGCGGGGGCCGGAGGCCCTTGGCCAGATCGTGGACATCCATCTGACGGCCATCGGCCAGGCCTGGGACAACTTGAAGGCGAAGAGGCTGGCCGCGTCGTCCCTGGGTCAGGGGGCGGGCGTTCTGGCCGGCTCCGTCGACTCGCCCAAGAACTGGGACAGCATCCTGGCCCAGGCGGTGGAATCGCTTTTGGCCTATCTGGAAAAGTTTATCGCCGAGTTGGACGGAGAGAACCTTGTCCGGCACCAAACGGCGCTAAACCGGGCCTTGGCCGAGATCGTGGGTCTTGACGAACATGTCTTGATGCTCATGGGGCAAGGTTATCATCCGATCCGTAAGATCGCCACCGCCCTGCTGGCCACCGGCCAGCCGGTGGGGTTTGAGCTCGGCCCCTTCGTCAACCTCTACAGCCGGCTGTTGGTCAACGATTACCGTTACTGGCTGGGCGAGGAAGACCCCTTGCCCTGGTTCACCAAGGCCTGCGGCCACAACGACGGCGAATGGGATGTGGCAGGGCTATTTGAACGTATTTCCCATCAGGCCATGCAGGGCAACCTGCAGGCGGCGGACGAGGCCAGCGGCCTGCCGCCCGCCGAGCGGCTGACGGCCCTGCTCGAACTGCCCACCCATCTGGAGATCGTAAGGAATTACAAAGAGATTCCGGCCAAGTTGCTTACCGTTCCCTTCCCCAACGCCGGCTACCCCGGCGGCAAGCGCCCGCCCGTTCCCCCGTCCGGCGGCGAGACGGAGGTGGATCGCTTCGCCGAAAACCGCAAGCTCCTCTTCCTGTTTAAGATCATGGACACCCCCGGGCTCTTCCTGATCCACGAGGAGACCCTGCGCGAGATCAACCGCTCCCTGGTGCTCCTGGTGCACGAGCAGTCGTTCGAGGAGATCGAGAAGTTTCTGCTCACCACCTTCCAGCTCTTGAAGGCCAACGTCAACAAGTTCCCCCACACCTCGTTGCAGTGCATCCAGGTCTTGGGCACCGAGATCTTCAAAAAGGGCAGCGGCGGTTTGGTGGAGAGCTTCCTCTGGGAGGTGGTGCGCTTCGGCTTCCAGTACGCCAACGTCACCGGGGTGGATCAGGACTGGCAACCGATCGCCAACCCCGCCCACCTGGTCAACATCCGGGTCTGGCTGTCGCTCATCATGCAGGAGCCCAAGTGGTGCTCGACCCTGTTCTCGGCCCTGATCATCAACCTGCATCTCTCCGGCACCTGCATCAAGGACACCGACCTCTTTCAGCGCGACATCACCGAGCTGCTTAACCACCCCATCGCCCCGATCTACAACCTGGCCAAGCAGTTTGCCAAGCTTTTGCCGGTATTCTTCAACGAGATAGGCGCGGAGGGGGAGCTGCGCGAGGTGTCGACCGAACTGGACGAGACCCACCGCCGCCAGGATACCCTGATCCACTTCCTGCGCAAGCAGAGCCACGTAGAGTCGAGCAACCTGATCGTCAACTTCATCCGGGCCATCTTCAGCTTTTGGCGCACCAAGGACAAGCGGGTGCTGGAGCAGTTTCTGCCCCCGGAGGTCCTGTACGGCCTCCGGGAGAGCGGCCCCTTCGTCGACGAATTGAACATCCTGATGAAACGGGTCTTCGAGCTGCCGGACCTCAAGCGGGTGGATGACCTGCTCACCTGGGAGGCGAAGACCAGGGACAACTTCCTGGCCCAGCAGTCTGACTTGAATCCGGTGGAGGTGCGGCGTTTCGCCCTCCTGGTGCACATGTACACCCTGCTCTACGAGAAATACAATCTGGGGCTCCAGGGCCTGCGCCAGCAGCTTGAGATCGCCGCCAACGCCGGTTTCCCGGAGATCGACACCCTGATGGACGATCTTACGAAAAGCGGCGACAACACCTGCGAGTGCCTGGACGCCATCCTCGCCCGCCTGGAGTGGCTGCAAACCATCATCCTCAGCCCCGAGACCTTCGAGGCCAAGGAGGATATCTACTACAAGCGCCACATCGCGGTGGACATCCCCTCGGTCTATGGCCGTTACCGGGAGCGGAAGTTCGATGCCCTGGGCCTCACCTTCCGGCTGGAGAACCTGGCCAACCTCTATCTCGAAAGGCTGCCCGAGATGGTGAACACCGCCTTCATCACCGAGGCGACCTTCATCCGCATCCTGGCCTGCCTGAAGCTGTATCTGCGGGCGCTGAAGATCGACGGTATCACCTCCCGCCACCTGGAGACCTACCTGGCGCTGCTCGCAAGCTCGGTGGAGCAGAAGCGCTTCTCCTTCACCCAGTACCTGGACATCTTCCGGGGCCTGTCCGAGGGGGTCAAGGACATCATCTACGCCTACTACACCAACGTTCACCAGAATAACCTGGCCATCATCGCCCCCCAGATCGGGCCTGCCAACCTCCTGCCCCGCTACCGCCACCGGTGGCGGGACGACGACCTAAGCGGCTCGGTGCACCGCCTAAACGAATCCTTCTTAAGGGATCTCATCGCCGGCACCTTCGGGCTCCAGAATCTGGATAACTTCATCACCCGCATCTACCAAACCCTGGAGAGCCAGAAGGAGGTGTTAAGCGAGAGCAACCTCGACCTGCTGATGACCTACAACCCGGAGAATGTCATCAGCTTCCTGCATCGCTTAAACCCCAAGACCCACAACCTGATCATGCTGGGCAACAAGGGCTACAACCTGACCACGCTCGCCGCCGACGACAAGCCGGTGCCGCCGGGATTTATCATCACCACCGAGATCTTCCGCTGCTGGCCGGTGGTCAAGGACTTCTTCAAGGCCAAGAACGAGTTCATGGGCCAGATCCGTCAGGCCTTGAGTGAGATGGAGGCCCGGATGGGCCGCCGGTTCGGCGACCCGGCCAATCCCCTGCTGGTCTCGGTGCGCAGCGGCGCCGCTGTCTCCATGCCGGGGATGATGGCCACCCTGCACAACGTCGGCCTAAACGAGGACCTAGCCGCAGAGTTCGCCCGGGAGTCGGGCCAGGAGTATCTGGCCTGGGACAACTATCGCCGCTTCCTGCAATCCTGGGCCATGGCCAAGGGGGTGGAGCGCGAGGTCTTTCAGACCCTGATGAACAAGGCCAAGGCCCGGCACGATGTCCAGGTCAAGCGCCAGTTTTCGTCCGAGCAGATGCGGGACCTGGCCCTGAACTACCAGAAGGCGATCCGTGGTATTGGCATCGGCATCCCCGACGACCCCTGGCTGCAACTCACCGGCGCCATCGAGACGGTACTCGACTCCTGGGACACCACCAAGACCAAGGAGTTTAGGGCCCTGATGGATGTTTCCGACGCCTGGGGCACGGCGGTCATCATCCAGGCGATGGTCTTTGGCAACCACAGCCAGGAGTCGGGCAGCGGGGTGCTGTTCACCGCCCACCCCTACCGCAAGGTGCGGCGGGTGGCCCTGTGGGGTGACTATGCCCCCGCCGATCAGGGCGAGGACATTGTCTCCGGGCTGGTCACCACCTACCCCATCTCGGTGGAGCAGGCGGAGATCGACGGCCGTTCCAAGGACTTGTCCCTGGAACGGCGCTTCCCCAACGTCTATCAGCGGCTGCGGGACATCGCCCGCGACCTGGTGTATGAGAAGCAGTGGAACCCCCAGGACATCGAGTTCACCTTTGAGGGCCCGGAGGCCGGGGACCTCTACATCCTCCAGACCCGGGACATGATCACCATCAAGAAGCAGGAGAACTTCGACACCTTCGCCGACTCCCTGGAGACCAGCAAGTCCATCCTGGGCAAGGGGATTGGCGTCTCCGGTAGCGCGCTCGCCGGGCGGGCGGTGTTCACGGTGGCCAATATCGCCCGTCTGCGTCAGGAAGACCCCGGCACCCCGCTGATTTTGATCCGTCAGGACACGGTGCCCGAGGACATCAAGGAGATATCCAAGGCCGATGGCCTGCTCACCGCCCGCGGCGGCCAGACCTCCCACGCCTCCCTGGTGGCCCTGCGGCTGGACAAGACCTGCGTGGTGGGCTGTAAGAATCTCAAGGTGTACGAGGCCGAGGAGCGCTGCGAGATCAGCGGTCAGGTGATCCGTTTCGGCGACCCGATCAGCATCGATGGCCGCAAGGGGCTCTTCCTGCGGGGACGGCACCCACTGCGGCGCGAGGTGCACATCCTGCCGATTTGAGGAGTAAAATGATGGGGATGGCGCTGGGTGGGGGCTGGGGTGTGGCTGGTCAATCGAACAGGCTTGGTTGCTCCAACGGCTGATTGCCGGGATAGGATCGGCCAAAGTGCTGGTAGGCGGCGGGGGTGGCCATTCGGCCCCGGGGGGTGCGGAACAGGAAGCCGGACTGGATCAGGAAGGGCTCGTAAACGTCCTCCAGGGTGGTGCGTTCCTCACAGACCGCGGTGGCCAGGGTGTCCAGGCCCAGGGGGCCGCCCTGGAAGCGGTCGATGATGGTGAGCAGGATGCGGCGGTCCATGTCGTCTAGGCCCAACTCATCGACGTGCAGCATCTTCAGGGCCTGGCGGGCCACCTCCCGGTTGACCAGGCCGTCGGCCTTGACCTGGGCGTAGTCCCGCACCCGTTTCAGGAGCCGGTTGGCGATCCGGGGGGTGCCCCGGGAACGGCGGCCCAGCTCCAGGGCGCCCTCGGGATCTAGCTCGATTTTAAGCAGTCTGGCCGAGCGTTCGACAATCGCCACCAGCTCTTCCGGGGCGTAGAACTCCAGGCGCAGGAGGACGCCGAAGCGGTCGCGCAGCGGCGGGGTGAGCAGGCCGGTGCGGGTGGTGGCCCCCACCAGGGTGAAATGGGGCAGGTTCATCTTCACCGACTTGGCCCCCGGCCCCTGGCCGATCACCAGGTCGAGCTGGAAGTCCTCCATCGCCGGGTAGAGGATCTCCTCGATGACGTGGTTTAGGCGGTGGATCTCGTCGATGAACAGGACGTCGCCCTCTTGCAGGCTGGTCAGGATGGCGGCCAGGTCGCCCGCCTTCTCGATCACCGGGCCGGAGGTGACCTTGATGTTTGCCTCCATCTCGTGGGCGATGATGTAGGCGAGCGTGGTCTTGCCCAGGCCGGGGAAGCCGTGGAACAGGACGTGGTCGAGCGGCTCTCGGCGGGCCCTGGCCGCCTGGATGGCGATGGCCAGGTTGTCCTTGAGCTGCTCCTGGCCGATGTATTGGGAGAGCCTCTGGGGCCTGAGCGACACCTCTTCCGCCAGGTCGTCCCGGCGGGCAACGGCGCTGACGATGCGTTCCTCTTGATTCATGCCAGCCCCCTCAGGGCCAGGCGCAGCAGCTCCTCGATGGGGGGCGGCGGCTGGTTGGCGGGCAGGGCCTGACGCACCCGGCCCAAGGCCTCCCTAGCCTGGGCCGGGGGGTATCCCAGGTTGGTCAGGGCCGAGACCACATCCGCGCCCACCTGATCGACGGCTTCCGGCCCGTTTCCCGCCTTGGTTGCCGGCTCCGCCAGGTCGGCGAAGGGCCGGATCTTGTCCTTCAGCTCCAGGCAGAGCCGCTCGGCGAGCTTCTTGCCCACCCCCGGCAGGGCGGTCAGCCGGCGCAGGTCGTCGCGCATCACCGCCTGGGCCACCTCGCCGGGCGCCGCCTCGGAGAGGATGTTCATCGCCACCTTGGGCCCCACCCCGGACACCGAAAGCAAGACCGCAAACAGCTCTTTCTCTAGGGGATCAAGGAAGCCGAACAGCTCGATGGCATCCTCCCGCATCCGGGTGTGGATGTGGACGAAGACCTCGGCCCCTGGCTCGGGCAGGCGTCTTAGCCCCGAGGCGGCGAAGGCCACCTCGTAGCCCACCCCGCCGGCCTCGATGACGATCCGGCCCGGGGCGGCAAGGATCAGGGTGCCGCGTAAACTGGCGATCATGGAGCTGCGGTGTTGTTTAGGTGATGGCCCAGGCAGAGGGCCACCGCCAGGGCATCGGCGGCGTCCGGGCTGGGGTCGGCGGAGAGGGCGAGCAGGGTGCGCACCATGTGCTGCACCTGCCCCTTGGCGGCCTGACCGTAGCCGGTCACCGCCTGCTTGACCTGCCGGGCGCTGAATTCGTGAATGGCGAGGCCCTGGCTCAGGGCGGCGATCAGGATCGCCCCCCGGGCCTGGCCTAGTTTCAAGGCCGAGCTGGGGTTTTTGGCCAGGAAGATGTCCTCCACCGCCGCCAACTGGGGGCCGTGGGTCTCGATCACCTGCCGCACCCCGTCGTGGATCTCCTTGATCCGCAGGGGAAAGGCCAGGGCGGGGGTGGACTTGATCACCCCGCAGGCCACGAAGCCCAGCTCGCGGCCTCGCCGTTCTAGGAGCCCGTAGCCGGTGATCCGGGAGCCGGGGTCGAGCCCCAAGATGCGGGTGGCTGGGCTCAGGAGAGGCTCTCCATCAGTTCGTCCGGGATGTCGAAGTTGGCATAGACGTTCTGCACGTCGTCGTTGTCCTCCAGCATCTCCATCATGGTCAGCAGCCGGCGGGCCACCTTCTCGTCGTTGATCTCGATGGTGTTCTGGGGGAGCATCTCGGTCGCGGCGCCGCTCATGGCCACCCCCGCCTTCTCCAGGGCCTCGCTGACTGCGGTCAGGTCGCCGGGCCCGGTCAGCACCTTGAAGGCCTCGTCCTCCTCCACCACGTCCTCGGCCCCGGCCTCGAGCGCCAGCTCCAGCAGTTTATCCTCGGCGATGGCCGTCTTGTCCACCGCGATCACCCCCTTCTTGTCGAACATGAAGGCCACGCAGCCGGTCTCGCCCATGTTGCCGCCGCTCTTGCTGAAGGCGTAGCGCACCTCGGAGACGGTGCGGTTGCGGTTGTCGGTCATGCAGTTGACCAGCACCGCCACCCCGCCGGGGCCGTAGCCCTCATAGACGATCTCCTCGTAGTTTACCCCGTCTAGGCCCCCCGAACCCTTTTTGATCGCCCGGTCGATGTTCTCCTTGGGCATGTTCTCGGCCTTGGCGGCCAAGACCGCCGCCCGTAGACGGGGGTTGCCCGTCTGGTCGCCGCCGCCCATGCGGGCCGCGACCATGATCTCCTTGATCAGCTTGGTGAAGATCTTGCCGCGTTTGGCGTCCGCCGCGCCTTTCTTCCTTTTGATGGTGCTCCACTTCGAGTGTCCTGACATACGGTGCTCCTAAAAATCTAGTTAGGTTGTTTAGGCGGATAGGCGGTCAGGCGGGAGGACACCCCACGATGCAGGCCCGTCGCGTCTTTCGTTATTTTCCTGTTGCTAGAATCCTACAGATTATCCGCCTTGAGTATCACCCACAAACTCCAGCCCCAGCACGAACACCTCCCGGCTTTCGGGCCGCGAGCTCTTGGGCTTGACGATCTTGGTCTGCCGGAACTCCCGCTTGGTCTGCTCGAAGAACTCCTTGAAGTCCTCGCCGTCGAAGACCTTGCAGTAGAAGGCCCCGCCCGGCGTCAGCAGCCGGCGGGCCAGGGCCAGGGCCTGGCGGCAGAGGACAAGCGACTTCTGGTGGTCGGCCCATTTGCTGCCCGTGGTCTGGGGGGCCATGTCGCTTAACACCACCTGGAACTGGGGGGACAGCCTCTCGATGGCCGCCAGGGTCTCTTCCCGCATGATGTCGCCGCGCACGAATTCGATGGGGGCGCGGCTGCTCTCCAGCCGCCGCTGGCCCGCCTGCAAGTCCACGGTCACCACCAGGCCCTTGTCGCCGACGGTCTTGGCGCTGTACATCGACCAGCTCCCCGGATAGCCTCCCAGATCCAGAACCCGATGGCCGCGCTTAAGGAAGCCGTACTTTTGCTGTACCTCCTCGAGCTTATAGACCGACCGGGCGGGGTAGCCCTCCCGCTGCGCCTTCTTGAAATAGTAGTCCTGGACTTCCTTCACTTAAACAACATGTCCTCATGTCCTCGCCGCAAGACGGCAAATTTAATGTATTCCCTGGGGATTGACAACCGATAATTGGCGCCCGCCGTTTAGCCGGCGTCGAGCGCCGCCCGCACCTGGGCGGCCAGCTCCCGCTGGGAGAAGGGCTTTTGGATGAAGCGGGTCTCATCGGCCAGCACCCCGTGCTGGCCGATGACCTCGGCGGTGTAGCCCGACATGTAGAGGCAGCGCAGGCTGGGCCTGAGCTTGGCGATCCGTTCGCTAAGTTCGCGGCCGGTCATCTCCGGCATGATCACGTCGGTTAAGAGCAGGTCGGCCTCGACTCCGGACTCGATCATGCCGAGCGCCTCCCCCGGCGAGGAGGCGGCCAGGGCCTGGTAGCCCTGTTTCTTCAGCATGGCCACGATCATCTGTAGAATCACCTTCTCGTCCTCCACCACCAGCACCGTCTCGTTGTGGAGGGGGATGGCACCCTCCGGGATCGGGGCCGCGGCCACTTCGGACTCGCCCTGGTGGCGGGGCAGGAAGACCGCCAGCGTGGCGCCCTGTCCCGGCTGGCTCTCGATGCTCACCCAGCCTCGGTTCTGCTTGGCGATGCCATAGACGGTGGCCAGCCCCAGGCCGGTGCCCTTGCCCACCCCCTTGGTGGTGAAGAAGGGCTCGCAGGCCCGGGCCGCCACCTCCGGGCTCATGCCGATGCCGGTGTCGGTCACCGAGAGCCGGACGTACTGGCCGGGTGCGCAGTCGGGATGGGCGGCGAGGTGCTCCGCGCCCAGGGTCAGGTTGGCGGTGGCGATGGTCACCTGGCCGGCGCCGGCGATGGCGTCCCGGGCGTTGACGCACAGGTTGGCCAGTACCTGGTCGATTTGGGAGGCGTCCACCTTCACCGGCCACAGGCCGGGATCCGGGCGCCAGATCAGCTCGATATCCTCGCCAATCAGCCGTCTGAGCATCTTGAGCATCCCCTCGGTGGCCTGGTTCAAGTCCAGCACCCTGGGCATGATCACCTGCTTGCGGGCGAAGGCCAGGAGCTGGCGGGTCAGCTCCGCCGAGCGCTTGGCGGCGGTTTGAATTTCTTGCAGGTTGGCATGCAGCAGGCCTTCCGGGGGTACCAGGGTCAGGGCCAGGTCGGTGTAGCCCATGATGATCGACAGCATGTTGTTGAAGTCGTGGGCCACCCCGCCCGCTAGCCGGCCCACCGACTCCATCTTCTGGGCCTGCACCAGTTGCTCTTGCAGCCGCTCCCGCTCCTCCTCGGCCTGTTTGTGCTCGGTGATGTCTTGGACGGCGCCCACCCCCAGGTAAGGGACGCCGTCGGGGCCGGGCGTAAGTTCGCCCTGGCCGTGCAGCCACTTGGTCTGGCCGGCGGGGGTGATGATTCGGTACTCGACATCGAAGGGCTGGCCGGTCAGGGCCGCCTTTCTCGCCGCAGTCAGCCTTTCCCGGTCCTCGGGATGAATCATGGTCAGGAAGCGGCCGAAGGTCACCGGCTCGCCCGGGGTGAGGTCGAAGATTCGGTAAGTCTCCTCCGACCAAATAAGCCGGCGTTCCGGGGCGTCGGGGCCGTCCATCCGCCAGCTTCCCACGTGGGCCACCGCCTGGGCGCTGGCCAGGTCCTGGGCGGTTCTCCTGATCTTCTCCTCCGCTTGCTTGCGCTCGGTAATCACATCGAAGATCGCCACGAAGTGTTCGGGATGCGGGCAGTAGACGGCTATTGAAAACCAGATCCCTAGACTCTCTACCAACAGCTCAAAACGCTCTGGTGGCCCGCCTGAGGCGACCCGACCGTATCGAACAAGTAACTCGGGGTCTCTTTCCAGTATGCCTGGAATGACCTCGCTTACCTTGCGCCCGACGACATCGTGGAGATCGGTTAGCACTTCAAACGCCCGGTTTACAGAAAGATAGACGAAATCCTTGGGGCGATGGTCTTCAAACAGCATCTTGCAGTAAGCGAAGCCGTTTAGCATGTTTTCAAACAGCGAGCGAAACATGGCCTCGCTTTTTCGCAGTTCTTCCTCCGTCTCCCGCAGCTCGGTAACGTCGCGGCCCACCCCGAACAGGCCGGTGATCTGGCCCTCCGCGTCGTGCAGCGCCCCCTTGATGACCATCAGGTGGCAGATCGGCCCGCCTCCGGGCAGGGGCAGGGCCTCCTGGAAGGTCTCCTGGCCGCCCTCGCGCATGAGCCGTTGATCCCGCGCCATGATTTCCTGGGCCATTTCCGGGGGGAAGATGGCGGTGTCGTCCTTGCCCAGCACCTGCTCCGCCGGCTGGCCGACGATCTTGGCTGCCGCCTGGTTGAACAGCAGATAGCGGCCCTGCCGGTCCTTGACGAAGATCGGGTCCGGGGAGTGGGCGTCGATGGCGTCCAGCAGTCGCAGGGCCTTGAGCCGTTCCTCTTGCAGGTCGCGCTCGCGCAGGGTAAAGGCCAGCTCCTGGCGCTGGCGCATCAGGTAGGCGCTGGCCAGCACCACTGCGATCCCCAGCCCGCCGCAGAGGACGATCCACCAGAGGCTGGTTCGGGCCTGGGCCAGGACCTCGGCCCGGTCGATCTTGGCAAGCAGGAACCAGTCGCTGCCGGGCACCGCCAGCCCCACCCCCAGCACCGGCGCCTGGCGGTAATCGACCCCGGACGCACCCTCGCCCAGGGCGACGTCTCCCTGCAGCACCTGGGCCATCAGCAGGTGGGGGTGGTTAAGCGGCAGGCGCAGGCGCAGGGCCGCCTCCCGGCGGAAGCGCAGGTCGTTGAGGTAGAGCACGTCGTCCCCGTCGCGGCGGGCGAGCAGGGTCTCGCCGCTGGTGCTGGGGATGGGCCAGGTTTGCATGAGCGGAAAGAGGTAATCCTCTGGGGCGACCCGCAGCACCACGATGGCGCCCGGCTTGCCCCCCGCCTCTGGCAGGGAGGCGACGAAATCCAGGCAGGGGTGGCCGCCCTCCAGGTGGAGGGTGAAGACCCCGGCCTCAGGCTGGGTCCGGGCGACTTGGGCGAGTCTTAGGATGTCGAGGCTGGCCGTTACCTGGGGTATCCCCTCCGAGGCGTAAACAAATCTGCCTTGGGGGGTGAAGAGCAGAAAGCCCCGGAAGGCGTTTAGTTTCCGGAAGCGGTTTATCCGTCCGGACAGTTCCGAAAGGCTCGCCTGGTCGCCTGTGTCTTGCCAGCGGGTATAGAGCCGGGCCAGGGCCTGATTGCCCTGCACGAAGCGGATGTCGGCCTGGCGTTCGTTGATCCATTGGTTGACCTGTTTTACCTTGAAGGCGGCGATGGTTTGCAGTTGGCCCACGGCCTCGTTTTTTTCCCGCTCCACCGCCTGCAAGGCGGACAGCGCCGTCATCCCGGCGATGAGGACGATCAGGATGGCCACCGGCAGCAGCAGGGGCCTCAGGCTGACGACTGCGGGCGGCCTCGGCGTCATCAAGGAGGAAGGGCGGATCGCCTGCCGCATCAGTCCGTAGAGCAAGATGGAGGTGACGAGGACGAAGAACCAGCCCTTCAGGGTGCTGGCCAGGGTGATGGCGGCGGGAGAGGAGAACAGTATCCCCACTGCCCGGTCGGAGAGCAGGATCCACAGGGCGGCGAAGGTGGCGTACAGTAGCACCACGGTGCGTATCCCGCTTAGGCGCTGATGGTTGCCGTTGCGAGGCTGGGGATGGTCGGGTTCGGACATAGGTTTTTTTGGGTTGCGGGGTGTTTCGTCCGCCTAAGCCGTTATCGCAAAATCACCCCTTGATTTTGCACAGCAAAAACGGCATAGGGAGTCGTAATGGAGGGGGTGGAATCGTGGAAATTATTTGGTGACGGCTCCTAAGTCTAGTTATAACGGGTTGCCGGCCATCTGGCCAGAGGGAAATGCGTGGGGGCGAGGGTTAAGGGGATTGCCGTAAATCCCTTTGACATGCCGGCTCGCCCCGGCCTAGAATAAGGGCCGCTGATCTAGGATGGTTTCGGCGCCGTCACTCCGGCTGAGGCCGGGGCTAGAGCGTCGTGCCCTCGGCTATCTTGGGGCGAGATCGGCAGCCTTTTAACTCCCGACGGAGAGGTCATTATGCCCGATATCCTCACCACCTGCGTCTATTGCGGCTGCGGCTGCGGTCTCTACCTGCGCGAGGCGGAAGGCCGGATCACCGGCGCCTCGCCCAGCCGCAACCACCCCGTGTCCCAAGGCAACCTCTGCGTCAAGGGCTGGAACATCCACCAGTTCATCCATCACCCTGACCGGCTGCGTCAGCCCCTGCTGCGGAAGGATGGCGAGCTGGTCCCGGTCTCCTGGGAGGAGGCGCTGGCCACCACCGCCTGGCGGCTTGCCGAGATCAAGGAGCGGGCCGGGGGGGAGGCCCTGGGGTTCATGGCCTCGGCCAAGTGCACCAACGAGGAGAACTATCTGGCCCAGAAGTTCACCCGGGCGGTACTGGCCACCAACAACATCGACCACTGCGCCCGGCTCTGACACGCCCCCACTGTGGCCGGTCTGGCCACCACCTTCGGCAGCGGGGCGATGACCAACTCCATCGAGGAGATCGGTCAGGCCCAGGTGATCCTGGCGGTGGGCTCGAACACCACCGAGGCCCATCCCCAGGTGGCTCGCCGGATCTTCGCCGCCCTTGACCGGGGGGCCAAGCTGATCGTCGTCGATCCCCGCCGCACCCGGCTTGCCGAGCACGCCCACCTCCACCTGGCCCTTAGGCCCGGCACCGACATCCCGCTCATTAACGCCATGATGCGGGTCATCTTAGACGAGAACCTGGCTGACGACCTGTTTGTCGAGATGCGGACCGAGAACTTCCTGGCCCTGCGCGACATGCTCTTCCAGATGGACCTGGAGGCGGTGGCGGCGATCACCGGGGTGGGGTTGGCCGCCATCAGCGCTGCGGCCCAGATCTACGCCCGGGCCCAGAAGGCGGTGATCTGCTACTGCCTGGGAATAACCCAGCACATCTGCGGCACCGACAACGTCCAGGCCATCGCCAACCTGGCCATGCTCGCCGGCCAGGTGGAGAAGGAGTTCACCGGCGTCGATCCCCTGCGCGGCCAGAACAACGTCCAGGGGGCCTGCGACATGGGGGCCCTGCCGGGGGTGTTCCCCAGTTATCAGCCGGTGGAGAATCAGGATCACCGGGAGAAGTTCGAGCGCGCCTGGGGGGTAGAGCTGCCCTCTAGGCCCGGCCTCACCCTGTTGCAGATGAGCCACGGCGGGGCCGGGGGGCCGATCCGGGGGCTATTTGTTATGGGCGAGAATCCCATGTTGAGCGACCCGGCCCTGGATAAGGTGCGGGAGACCTTGACCGGGCTCGATTTCCTGGCGGTTTCCGACCTGTTCCTGACCGAGACCGCAGCCCTGGCCGACGTGGTCTTCCCCGCCGCCTCCTTCGCCGAGAAGACCGGCACCTTCACCAGCTCCGAGCGCCGGGTGCAGATGGTGCGGGCCGCCATCCCGCCGTTTTCCGGCTGCCGCACCGACAGCGACATCCTGATGGCGTTGTCTGAGGCCATGGGCTACCGGATGGATTACGACTCGCCCGCCGAGATCATGGAGGAGATTACCCTGCTCGCCCCCATCTACGGCGGCATGTTCCACGACCGGCTGGAGCGTTCCTGGGGCCTGCAGTGGCCGTGCTGGAACCGCAACCATCCCGGCACCCCCTTCCTGCACAAGTACTTTTTCACCAGGGGGCGGGGACGGTTTATGCCTGGAGAACACCAGGGGGCCTCCGAGCCGGTGGACGCCGATTATCCCCTGATTTTAAATACCGGCCGGGTCTATCACCACTACCACACCGGCACCATGACCCGGCAATGTCCGGCCTTGAACCGGGAGTGCCCGGAGGCGGCGCTGGAGGTGAACCCCGAGGATGCGGCGGCCCTTAAGCTGCGCACCGGGGAGCTGGTGCGGCTTGCCTCCCGGCGGGGGGAGGTGACGGTGCGGGTGCTGGTCAGCGCTCAAACCCCGCCGGGCTCGGTGTACACCAGCTTCCACTTCCCGGAGACGCCCATCAACCTGTTGACCACCGCCGCCCGCGACCCCAAGGCCCAGTGCCCGGAATACAAGGTCTGCGCCGTGCGTCTAGCCAAGGTGTGATAATGAACGACCACCTGATCCTGAAAAAAGACCATACCTTAAGCCTGTTGCGCCGGTTGATGCGGGAGCACCGCCTGGTGGCGCCGCTCAGGAACCGGCACGGCGACACCCTGTTCTCCGAGGTCGAGGACTTGGCGGGGGCGGAGCTCGACCTGGAGCATCAGCCCCAGGCCTCGCTCAAGCCCTTCCTCTTCCCCCAGCAGGAGACCATGTTCCGCTACCGGCTGGACGGGGAGGGCGGCTACCGCTTCGAGCCGCCCGAGCCGGGCCGGCCCCTGCTCTTCTTCGGGGTGCGGGCCTGCGACCTGTCGGCGGTGCTCTACCTGGACGTGATCTTCTCCAAGCGGGGTCGTGATCCCTACTATTTCGCCCGGCGGCGGGACTCGCTGCTCATCTCGCTGGCCTGCAACCAGCCCTTTGCCAACTGTTTTTGCAACAGCGCCAAGACCGGCCCTTTCCTGGAGTACGGCTTCGACCTGCAACTGACCGACCTGGGCGACCGTTACCTGGTGGAGGTGGGCCGGGCTCGGGGGGCGGAGTTGGTGGGCCGCTGGCGGCACTTCTTCACCCCGGCGGAGGAGGCGGATCGCAAGGCCCAGTATCAGGCCCTGCTGGAGTCGCGCAGCCACTTTCAGCGCCAGGTGCATCTGGAGCAGGCCATCCGGCGTCTGCAGGCGGACGAGCCACTGCCGGAGGAGCTGTGGGCGGGGCTTTCCCGGCGTTGTCAGGACTGCGGCGGCTGCGCCTATGTCTGCCCCACCTGCACCTGCTTTACCATCACCGACCAGCAGATCACCGCCACCGAGGGGCTGCGGCAGCGGTCTTGGGATGCCTGCACCTTCGGCGGCTTCACCCGCCTGGCCGGGGGGCACAACCCGGTGGATCCTGGCCGGGAGGCGGTGCGGCAGCGATTTCTCCACAAGCTGCTCTACGACGTGCGGGAGCATGGCCGGCCAAGCTGCGTCGGCTGCGGGCGCTGTGTGGGCATCTGCTTTGGCGGGGTGGATATCGTCCGCTTCATCGACCTGGTTTGCGAGGTGCGCCAATGACCGACAACGGCAACCCCTACCTGCCGCATCCGGCCCGCATCCTGCGGGTTAGGGAGGAGAATAGCCAGATCAAGAGCTTCGAGCTGGCCTTCACCGATCCCGAGCGCCACCGGGCCTTCACCTACCGGCCCGGCCAGTTCGTGATGGTCTCGGTGCCCCACGGCGGCGAGGCCCCGATCTCCATCAGTTCCAGCCCCACCCGGCCTGGCAGGCTGACCCTGAGCGTCCGTAAGGCCGGACGCCTGACCGCCGCCCTGCACCGGATGGCCGAGGGCGAGCTGGTCGGATTGCGGGGGCCCTATGGCCGGCCCTTCCCGGTGGAGGAGCTAAGGGGCCGGGACCTGATCTTCGTGGCCGGGGGGATCGGCCTCGCCCCCTTGGCCTCGGTGGTCAACCTCTGCCTGGACCGGCGGGAGGAGTACGGTCAGCTCACCGTCCTCTATGGCAGCCGCTCACCTGCGGACATCGCCTTTAGAGATGAACTGGAGGGCTGGCGGCGGGCGGGGGTCAAGTGCCTGCTGACCGTGGATCAAGGCGGGGAGGGTTGGACCGGCCAGGTGGGCCTGGTCACCACCCTGTTTGCCCAGATCAGCCCCGACCCCGGCCGCAGCTCGGCCCTGATCTGCGGCCCGCCGGTCATGTTTCGTTTCGTGGCCGCAGAGCTGACCCGCCTGGGCCTTTCCGACCAGGACATCGTCACCACCCTGGAGCGCCACATGAAGTGCGGGCTGGGGGTCTGCCGTCACTGCCACCTGGGGCCGAAGCTGGTCTGCGCCCACGGCCCGGTCTTCACCCTGGCCGAGCTGCGGGGGCTAAGGGAGGCGGAGCTGGCTTAGTGTCCAGGTAGTGACTAATTTTATTGATAAAGATAAGGCGGTCGTTCACGAAGTTCCCGTCCGGGGCGACTTGACGACGCGGCTGGCGGAGCTTGGCCGTCGTCTGGCGGCGGGCCTCGCCCAGCCCGGTCAGCGGCGGGCCGCCCTGGCCGCCCTGCTCGAGGAGGGGAGGGGGCTAGCCGCAAGCGACATCCATCTGGAGCCCGCAGACGGCGGCGGGGACGAGGTCTGCTTCCGGGTGGAGGGGGTGCTGCGCCGGGTGGCGAGCATTGACCGGGTCGCCTCGCGGGAACTGCGGGCGGCGATCCGCGAGGCGGCGGGGCGCTTCGTGCCCGGCCAGTTCGCGGTTGAGGAGGGGCGGATCGCCTGGGAGCTGGCGGGCGGGCGGGTGGACTTCAACGTCTATCTCATCCCGCAGACGACCGGGCCTGGCAACGTCATCATCCGCCCGGAGGCGGAGTCAGGCGGCCGCGTCTGCCCCGCCGGAGATCGGAACGCCAGGGGCATCGACCAGAAGGTCTTCATCTGGCAGATGGGCAAGGTCGGCTCCTCGACGGTGTTCAAGTCGCTTTTGCCCCACGCCAACCCCAGGATCAGCCTGGCGCCGGTGGTCAGTGAGTCACCCCGCTGGCTGATCTGCAACAACCTCATCCAGACCCACTCGATTAAACCGCTCTACGACGTGCTCCACCACTCGGAGGAGGAGTTCGTCATCATCAGCCTGGTGCGCGACCTGCTGGCCCGCAACATCTCCACCATCTTTCAGTCCATGAACTACAGCGAGCCCTGGCGCAACGACTACTTCATCGCCGGGATGGAGGAATTCCAGGCGATGCCCTACGAGCAGCAGGAACAGGCGATAACCGGGCATCTCCGGCGGCTAAACACCGGATGCTCGGTCACCTCCTGGTACGACAATTTGCTCAAATCACACTTCTATTATCCAGAGATAGACCGGCATTTTATTGATATTTACGCTAAGCCATTTGACTGGGAACAGGGTTTTCAGATCTACGAGAGCAAAAGCGGACGGGTGCGGATGATCATCATCAGGTTGGAAGATTTAGATGAAGTGGCTGGAGAACTGGGAAAATTTATGGGATTGGATGATTTTAAATTGCGACATGACAATCTGGCAAGTAACAAGTGGTATCAGCCGATATATAAAAAATTTAATTCCAGATATAAACCTACCGCATCAGAGTTGCAGTCGATATACGGTTCAAAATTTATGAATTACTTTTATTCTCCTGAACAAATCAATAGGTTTACGTCAAGATGGCGCTGAGGCGACCCGTCTATCCTAGGTCCTTGCCGGTGGTGCTCATCATCAGCTTGCCGTGCTTAACCCCCTTGGTGCCGATCAGTTCGTCCGCCAGGCGCTGAATCTCCCGGGCGCGGCCCTTGGCTACCACCACCTCCAGGCAGTGGTGGTGATCCAGGTGGATGTGGAGGGCGGAGATGATCTCCTTTTGATGGCTGTGCTGGTGTTCGGTAAGCTTGTCGGCCAGCTCCCGGGTGTGGTGGTCGTACACCATGGAGATGGTGCCGATCGCCTCCCCCTCGCCCCGGCTCAAGTCGCTCTCCACCAGGGCGTTGCGGATTAGGTCGCGGATGGCCTCCGAGCGGTTGACGTAGCCCTTGTCGGCGATTAGCCGGTCGAAACGGAGCAGGAGTTCGTCGGTGATCGAGATGCCGAAGCGCACGAGGTCGGACATGGGGTTCCTTTAGGCCTTGAGGTTTTAGTCCGGGTTGCTGTGGTACAGCTCCGAGAGCTTGTCGATCCGTCTGGCGATCGGCCCGGGCAGGGGCAGGCCGTAGAGTCGCACGTATTCGGCGGTCACCCGGTGGGTGTTGAAGATGGGGGCGTTTAAGGCGATGTTGTGGAGGCAGCGGTCGATGAGCCGGTGCCGCCTGGTCTCGTCGTAGAACTCGCTTAGGATCTCGGGGAAAAGCCGGTAGAAGGAGGTCGAGTCCTGGTCGTAGAGCAGGCAGGCGGCGTCTTCGCTCAGGCAGGCCTCGGTAACCGTGGTCTCGATGCCGAACTTCCAGCCCGTCTGGCCGCCGTGATAGCCCTCCACCCACCAGCCGTCCATGGTGCTGATGTTGGGCACCGCGTTCAGGGCCGCCTTCATGCCGCTGGTGCCGCTGGCCTCCAGCGGGCGCTTGGGGGTGTTGAGCCAGGCGTGCACCCCGGCCACCATCAGCTTGGCGATCGCCATGTCGTAGTCGGGGATGAACACCAGCTTGGCCAGGCCCCGGCTCTTCTCGTATAGTTCCTGCTGCCGGTCGAGGAGCAGCTTGATGATCCCCTTGCCGGGCTCGTCGGTGGGGTGGGCCTTGCCGGCGAAGACGAAGTTTACCGGCCACTGATGTTCGAGCACCAGCCGGGCCAGGGTGTCGATGTTGTCGAAGATGAGGTCGGCCCGTTTGTAGGTGGAGAAGCGGCGGGCGAAGCCGATGGTCAGGGTGTCCGGGGTGAGGTCGCGGGCCTTTTCGTCCAGGTGGGTGATGTAGTTGGGCGGATCGATCCAGGTCTCGTGCATCTGGTTGCGATGCTGAACCAGCATGGCGTTGATGTAGTTGGTCAGGCGGGTGGTGTCGGTAAGCCAGGCCTGCTCCAGGTAGGTGCGGAACTTGTTGTTTTCGAACAGTTTGTCGGCGTTGGCAAAGGCGCCTGGATCCTGGCGCCAGTGGTTGAGCTCCCGGAAACTGTCGTACAGTTCGGCCTTGGCGGCGCTGATCCAGGTCAGGTGGTGGACGCCGTTGGTCACCGCCTTGATCTTGCTGGCGTAGCGGGGGAACTGCTTGCGGGTGACCTCCTGGTGGATGCGGCTGACGCTGTTGGTGGCCCGGTTGATCCGCATCGCTAGGTCGGTGAAGTTGAACAGGCCGGGGTTATCCTGATCCTGGGCCAGGAGGTTAAGCACCCGCTGGCAGAAGGAGTGGCCGATCTCGGCAAACAGCTCTCGGCTGAAGCGGTCATGGCCCGCCCTGACCGGGGTGTGGATGGTATAGACCATCCGCTGCGCCGCCTTCTCGGCGGCCATCAAGATGTCGCGATCCTCGGCCACCAGGGGGTAGTCGTCGCCGAAGCGCGCCTTTAGCTGCTCGGCGATCAAGTGCAGCACCACCGAGACCCCGTGCTGCTCGTTTAAGTGGATGGTGTTGGACTTGACCCCCAGGGCGTTCATCACCGGGATCACCCCCGCCCCCAGGAGGCGGCGCTGGATGATCTTCGAGCGCTCGCTGCGGCTGTCGTAAAGGTGCTCGGCGGCCTTGCGCACCCAGGGCGGCGAGGTGACGACGCTGTAGTCCAAGAGAATCTCGGGGACGAAGAAGTCCAGGGTCGAGCTGATCTCCATCTTCATCCACAGGTTGGCGTAGGCATTCACCCGGCGGTCGCCCCGTTCGTAGAAGGGGATCTCGATTTGGAGGGGGATGTCGGGGTTCTGCGGGTCTTTCAACAGGTAGAGGTTGGAGGTCTCCTCGGGCCGCCACTGGGTCGAGTAGGCGATCTGTCCGGCCCGGGAGTCGATGAGTTGGGAGAAATAGCCCTTGCGGTAGAGGAGCGAGATGGCAAGCGCCGGGATGGCGCAGTCGGCGTAGCTCTTCAAGGTGTCGCCGGCCAGCACCCCCAGGCCGCCGCTGTAGTTGGGGATCTTGCCCGGGTCGTGCAGGAATTTGCTCGCGAAGTACTTGAGCCGGGCGTCCTTGCTGCTGAAGGGCAGCTTTTGGAGCCGGTCCTTGACAGGGTTGTGGGCGTCGTTGTCGGCCCCGATCTCCATGCTGACGTAGGTGACGGAGTGGCCCGCCGGATCGGTGAGCGCCGTCCAGACGGCATCCAGGGTCTCCTGTTTTACCCCGAAAAATGTCCCGTATTTGTTGCTTGCTATCATTCCTTCCAGGATCGCGCTGTTGCCCATGTCTTTAAATACCGGTTTTTTTTGTGCGGTGGTGGATTGTGTTTGCTAAATTCGCCGGACGCGTTATATATCTGGCATTTTGGTTGGTTTGCTAGGCGAGTTTGGCATCCGCGGGGAGAGCCGATTTTTTCTAGTAAGTTAAATTCGCAGAAAAAAGGAGGGCTGTCAATTCATCATTTCGATAAAGTTGCCTGGCGGAGGCCAGCCTAGGCGTCGGCAGGGTCATTTTTTTTGCAAATAGGGATTGAAATTTTATTTGAGTTTTTTTATCATAAGTAATTCCTGCTTATTGGGGTAGGAAAACTAAAGTATAACTATGGGAGGAAGACAATGGTTAAAGGTTATCTGAAGTACGCTGCGTTAGGTGTCATGCTGGGCGCCCTGTTTATGGCGGGTGGTTGTAGCCAGAAGAAGGTGAAGGCGGAGGAGGCTGCTGCCCCCGCCGCTGCCAGTCAGGAGAGCAACGTCGCGCCGGGCGCCCCCGAGGGTTTGGATAGCACTCCGCCCGCGAGTGCCGCCTCGAACATCCTGGAGGGCCGCACCACCGCCCCCATGCTGCCGCTCTATTTCGACTTCGACAAGTCGGTCATCCGGGCGGACCAGAAGAGCCGGATGCAGACCAACGCCTCCTATTTGAAGGATAACGCCAGCGCCAAGATCAGAATCGAGGGCAACTGCGACGAGCGGGGCACCAAGGAATACAACCTGGCCCTGGGTCAGCGCCGCGCCAATGCCGCCAAGAAGTATCTGGCCAACATGGGCGTTGCGGCCGCCCGGATGAACACCATCAGCTTCGGCTCCGAGAAGCCGCTGAATTTCGGTCACGACGAGCTGGCTTGGTCTCAGAACCGCCGCGACGACTTCGTCCAGCAGTAATAAGCACTGGCGGTTGCTGGCTGAACAGCCCGCCGCCGTTTGGTTGAAACCGCGGAATATCTTCGCACGAAGATGCGCCGCGGTTTTTTTTTGTCCGGCGGATGAGAACGGCTTAGCCCTCTCGCCGGGAGGTTAATTATCTCTACCTGAAAGGACTGGAAACGGACATGAAATCGTTACGAATCGCATTTTGCGCTCTCTGCGCCCTGTTCATCGCCACCGCCACCCCTGCCTTGGCGGCGGATCAGCTTAAGATCGCCACCTTCAACGTCCAGCAGGTCATCGAAAAGTCCAAGGCCGGGGCCGAGGCCCGCAAGGCCCTGGAGGCCAAGAAGGCCGAGTTGCAGCCCAAGTTCAAGGGCGATCAGGACGCCTTGAAGGCGATGGCGGACGAGATCGAGAAGAAGGGCTCGGCCTGGAGCGACGAGGTGAAGGCCGGCAAGGAGCGGGACTATCAGAAGAGACTGCGCGAGTACCAGCTCAAGGTGGAGGACGCCCAGTTCGAGATGAAGCAGCTTGAGCGGAAGGTGCTTGATCCGTTGTTCAAGGAGTTGCAGACGATCATCAACGACATCGGCAAGACGGAGGGCATCTCGCTGATCTTCGAGAAATCGCGGAGCAACGGCCTGCTTTACGCCGCCGACTCCCTGGACATCAGCGACCAGGTGATCAAGGCCCTGGACGCCAAGCTGCCCACCTTAAACGTCAACACCGCCACCAGCCCCAAGGCCAAGAAGTAGCCGCCCTGCGGCGGATTATAGGCTTATCGTCCGCCACCAGGCCGGGCCGGGAGACCAGGAGTTGAGGTCTCCCGGCCCGGCCTTTTTTTGCGCCTGAAACCCCTGGCGGGGATCTGTTTACGGCTCAAGAGGAAGGGAAAAGACCAGCAGCATGCCCGGCAGGGAGAGCAGGAAGCTTAGGCCGAAGAAGTATCCGTAGCCCAGCCAGTGGGTAAGAAAACCGCTCGCCAGGCCGGCGTAGAGCCCGGTCAGGCCCATGAGCCCGGTGCCAATGGCGTAATGCGAGGCCTTGAATTCCGGCTGGCAGATGCGCATCAGGAAGGTCATCAACACTGCGGTGCCCAGGCCGGCGGCCAGTTGGTCGAGGCCGTGGGCGGCGGCGATGGCGGTCAGCAGGGCCGGGGTGGCCGCCGCTTGCCCTTGATTAGCCGTATTTGCTAATATAACGCCTGAAAAATGCTGGGCCAGGGGCAGATAGACCAGGATGCTCAGGTTCTGAAGCAGCAGGAAGGGCCAGATCATCCGGCGGAGGCTAGTCTTGCCGATCAGCCAGCCGCCGAGCATGGCGCCGCCGATTGAGCAGGGTAGGCCAACCAGGGCCGAGATCCAGCCGTAGTGGGCTTTCAGCCCCAGGTCGATGAGAAAGGGCGAGTACATGCTGGAGAAGAGGTACTCGCCGGTACGGCTCAAGGTAATGAAGCCCACCGTCACTCCGATCCGGGGCCGGTCGATAAAGGAGAGGAAGGCCCGGCCGTAGAAGCTTTGGGGGTGCGTAAGCAGCCAGCCGTGCAGTCGGCGGCGCAGGAGCCAGACCCCCATCAGGCCGGCGAACAGGAGGCTGGCGATCAGCTCGGGCAGCAGGCCAGCCGCCTGGCCGAGGCCGCCGCTTACGGCCCGTCGGCCGGTGGCCAGCGCCAGCAGGAAAAGGGCCGTCCCGGCCACGACCCAGGCCGGGTGGGTCTTAAGGATGCGGACGAGCGACGGCCAGGGAGCGGGGTGGCTCTCGGTTTCCGGGTGGGGCAGGAGTCGCCAGTGGGTCAGGCAGAGTCCGGTCAGGAGCAGGCCGGAGACGCCAAAGGCGAGCGGCCAGCCGTATTTGGCCCCCAGGGTGGCCACCGCCCCGGCCCCGGTCATCATGGCGATCCGATAGGCCATGACCCTGAGCCCCAGGTAGCGAGCCTGTCCGGCCTGGTCCAGGGCCTCCAAATAGAAACCGTCGATAGCGATATCGTGGGTGGCGGCGACCCAACTGCCGGCGAAGAGGAGGAGCGCCACTAGGATGACGCCGTTGGTTTCCCGGCAGGCGGGGACGGCGAGCAGGATCACCAGACAGAGCAGGGCCTCGGAGAGGATCAGCCAGCGCCGCTTGCTGCTGTAGGCGTCCACCTGTGGCCCCCAGAGAAATTTCAGCGCCCAGGGCAGCCCGAAGACGGAGGTGGCCCCCAGGGCCTCCAGGCTCATCCCTCGGTCGCGGAAAAACAGGGCCGAGACGATGCGGATGACGGTGTAGGGGAAGCCCTCGGCGAAGTAGGTGGAGAAGGTCCACAGCGAGTCGGGCAGACGGCGCGGCGACTGGGGCACAGGCGTTTGGGGGGGGACAGGGGCGTTGGTCATTAAAAACGCTGGCCAAAAGGGGTGATTTTTGCCACCATGAGAGGAAGGCGGTTTAGGCGCGGTTAAGCGAACAACCAGGCGGAGGGGTTATGGCCAGGCATATTCTTATCGTTGAGGAATCCGACATGATGCGCCGGGTGCTCCAGGCCCGGATCCTGTCCAGTCTGAACGACGCGGTGATCTCCGAGGCCGTCGACATCGGCCAGGCCAAGGGGATCATCGCCCGGAGCACGGTGCACCTGATCCTCTACGGCTGGGACATCCACGACCGGAAGGGCTTGGATTTCTGCCGTCGGGTCGCCGCCGGCGGCAACGGGGCGGCCATTCCCTTCCTGCTGTTGGTCAACGATCAGCGGGAGCATTTGGAGCTGGCCGCCGAACTGGCCGGGAATGCCTATCTGGCCCTGCCCTGTTCGGCGGAGGCCTTGGCCCAGGCCATCGACCGGGTGTGCAGTCCGGCCGCCCTGCGTCAGGCCAAGCGCTACAGCCTGCTTGATGCCCGGTCGGTCATCGAGCAGCGCCAGGTGCGGCTGGAGGCCTCGGTGCAGAACATCAGTCTGGGCGGGGTCTTGTGTGAGTTCGAGATGGAGCCGCAGTTGAACAGCGCCTATCCCTATATCCTGACCCTGATCTTCGCCGGCGAGGACGGGCCGGTGCAGGTGGGCGAGATCCGGGCGGTGGTCTCCAACCTCCTGGTCATCGACCGGCACCCGGATCAGACCCCTAAGCTCATCCGCTTGGGGCTCAAATTCTTGCAACTCTCCGGGCCGGTGCAGGAGCGGCTGGAGCAGATCCTGGCCCAGGCCCAGGAGGGGCAAGCGCCGTCCGCTTAACTCGGCTATCCCCGTCCGAGCAGGGCGAGCGCCGCCTGGGCGATGGCGGCGGGGTCAAGACCGGCCTCCCGCCGCAGTATCTCCTGTGGGCCCTGCTCCACAAAGTGGTCGGGCAGGCCAAGCAGGGTGGCCTTGACCGAGAGGTTGCTGGCGGCGCACAGTTCCAGCACCGCGCTTCCGAAGCCGCCCTGGCGTACGTTCTCCTCCACCGTGACCATGTGGCCGGTCTTGGCCGCCCAGGTCAGGATCAGCTCCTCGTCTAGCGGCTTGACGAACCTGGGGTTTAACACCGCCGCCCTCACTCCCTCCCGAGCCAGCATCTCCGCCGCCTTGAGCGCCGCCTGTACCAGGTTGCCTACCGGCAGCAAGAGGACCTCGTCGCCTTCCTTGAGCACCTCACCCTTGCCGATGGCGATGACGCGCGGCGGCCCGGCCAGCTCCGCCCCCGTCCCCTGGCCGCGGGGATAGCGGATGGCGGCGGGGCCTGGGTGGCTCAAGGCGGTGTGCAGGAGGTGGCGGAGTTCGTCCTCGTCCTTGGGGGCCATGACCACCAGGTTGGGGATCATCCGCAGGTAGGAGAGGTCGAAGCCGCCGTGGTGGGTGGGGCCGTCGTCACCCACCAGCCCGGCCCGGTCCAGGGCCAAGGTGACCGGCAGGTTGGGCAGGCAGACGTCGTGGATGATCTGATCCAGCGAGCGTTGCAGGAAGGTGGAGTAGATGGCCACCACCGGACGCATGCCCTCGGTGGCCAGGCCGGCGGCGAAGGTCACGGCGTGCTGTTCGGCGATGCCCACGTCGAAGAAGCGCTCCGGGAACTGGGCCGCGAAGTTGACTAGCCCGGTGCCCGCCGGCATGGCGGCGGTGATGGCCACGATCCGCTGATCGACCGCCGCCATCTGGGTCAGGGTCTGGCCAAAGACGGCGGTGTAGGTGGGCGGGCCGGGTGGCGCGGGCTGGGGGCGGCCGGTTATCAGATCGAAGGGGCCGAGTCCATGATAGTCGTCGGGGTGCTGCTCGGCGGGCGGGTAGCCCTTGCCCTTGGTGGTGATGACGTGGATCAGGGTGGGGCCGTCGCAGAACTGGTTGACGTTGCGCAGGGTGGCGATTAGGGCCGGCAGGTCGTGACCGGGAATGGGGCCGACGTAGTCGAACTTTAAGGCCTCGAACAGCATCCCCGGGGTGAAGAAGCCCTTGAAGCTGCCCTCGCTCTTTTTTAACATCTGCAAGATGTTCTCGCCTAGGGGGGAGAAGGATTTTAGAAAGTTTTCCATCTCCTTACGGAGCCTGGTCACCGTGGCCCCGGTCATCTTGCGGCTTAGGAAGCTGGACAGCGCCCCGACGTTGGGCGAGATCGACATCTCGTTGTCGTTTAAGATGACGATCAGGTCCCGGCCCAGGTGCCCGGTCTGATTCAAGGCCTCGAAGGCCATGCCGCCGGTCATGGAGCCGTCGCCGATCACCGCGATCACCTTGTGCCGGTCGGCCTTGAGGGCCTTGGCGCAGGCGATCCCCAGGCCCGCCGAGATCGAGGTGCTGCTGTGGCCGGTGTCGAAGGTGTCGTAGGGGCTCTCCTTGCGCTTGGGGAAGCCGCTGATCCCCTGATGTTGGCGGATGCTCTTGAACCGTCCCCGGCGTCCGGTCAAGAGCTTGTGGGCGTAGCACTGGTGACCTACGTCCCAGATCAGCTTGTCGTCGGGGGTGTTGAACACGTAGTGCAGGGCAACGGTCAGCTCCACCACCCCCAAGGAGGGGGCGAGATGGCCGCCCACCCTGGCCACGGTCTCGATGATCTCCTGACGTAGCTCGCCGGCCAGTTGCGGCAGGCGGTCCTCGGGCAGCTTCTTCAAGTCCGCCGGCGAGGCGATGGTGGAGAGCAGGGGCGGGGGTTTGGTCATGGTGGGTCTATCTTCCTTGCCGGGCCGCGGGGTGATCGGTCAGTAGGTGCGGCGGTAAATGTATTCAGCCAGGTGCCGCAGCGGGTCGGCGTTCCGATCGAAGCCGGCCAGTTCGGAGATGGCGGCCTGGATGGATTCCTGGGCCAGTTTTCGGGTGCCATCCACCCCGAACAGGGCGGGATAGGTGGCCTTGCGGTGGTGGGCGTCGGAGCCCGCCGCCTTGCCGAGCTGCTCGGGGGTGCCCTCGACGTTCAGCAGGTCGTCGATGATCTGGAAGGCCAGGCCGAGATGCCCGGCGTAGGCGGTCAGGGCCTGGAACTGGGGCTCCGAGGCCTGGCCGAGGACGGCGCCGGTCTGCACCGAGGCGGTGATCAGCGCCCCGGTCTTGCAGCGGTGAATCATCTGTAACTCGGCGAGGGAGACGGGTCGGTCTTCCGCCGCCATGTCCAGGGCCTGGCCCCCCACCATGCCCAGGGGGCCGATGGCCTGGGCCAGCAGCTGGATGAGGCGGAGCCGTCCGCCGGCGGGCAGCAGGTCGGGGGTGTCGTCGCGGCTCAACAGCTCGAAGGCGAAGGTCAACAGCCCGTCCCCGGCCAGGATGGCCCCGGCCTCGCCGTAGATCATGTGATTGGTCGGCTGGCCGCGCCGCAGGGCGTCGTTATCCATGGCCGGCAGGTCGTCGTGGATCAGGGAATAGGTGTGGATGCACTCCAGGGCGCAGGCCACGGGCAGGAGCCGGGGGCCAAGTTCCCGGCCCAGCAGGGCCTCGGCGGCGGCCATGCAGAGGATGGGCCGCACCCGTTTGCCACCCGCTTGCAGGCTGTAGTTCATCGATTCGACATGGCGGTCGAGCTGGTTGCCTGGCTGCGGCAGCAGCTGCGTCAAGGTGTCGTCCACCAGTTGCCGCCGACTGGCGAGGTAGGTCTTGATGTCCATCGTTTAAGACTCGGATGGTGAATCGTCGAAGGACTCGGGGGCGAGGCCGCCGTCTCGCTTGAGCAGAATATCGACCCGCCGCTGGGCCTCGTCAAGCTTTTTGCCGCACAGCTCGGTCAGCCGCATCCCCTCGTCGAATTTCTTGAGCGAGGCCTCCAGGCTCAAGTCGCCGCTCTCCATCTCCCTGGTGATCTGCTCCAGTCGCTCCAGGTTCTCTTCAAAGGTGGGTTTGCTCACGTGTCGGTTCGCCCTTGCTTGAGGCGGGGAAGATAAATTCAGCCTGGCGCACCATAACCAACTTGAAGCAAAATGCCAAGGGCGATAGCCGGGCAAAAAGCCGTAATGGGGCCTTGGGCGGGAGGCCGGGGCGGGGGCTGGCGGATGGCTAGGAGGTCAGCACCTGGTCGATCTGTTTCTCGCTCACCTGGTCGGTGATCTCCACCTGGCCGATGGCGGTGGGCAGGACGAAGAAGGGTCGCCCGTCCACCGTCTTCTTGTCGGTTCGCAGATAGGCCTTGAGGTCCGCGGGTTCGGCGGTGGCGGGGATGGCGGTGGGCAGCCCGAAGGCGCGGATTAGGGTCGTGATGCGGCTGGCCTCGGCGGGTGCCAGCATCCCCTTGGCCACCGCTAGCTGGCTGGCCGCCACCATGCCGATGGCCACCGCCGAGCCGTGGGCCAGCCGGTAGCGGGAGTCGGCCTCCACCGCATGGCCGATGGTGTGGCCGAAGTTCAGGATTCTCCGGAGCCCCGATTCCCGTTCGTCGTCGGCCACCACCTCCGCCTTGATGGCGCAGCAGATCTCGATCATCCGCTCGATGGTCTCCCGTTCCAGGGCCAGGATGGCGGGTCTTTTTCCTTCCAGCCAGGCGAAGAAGCCAGGGTCGCGGATCACCCCGTACTTGATGACCTCGGCGATGCCGTTTAGCAGTTCGGCGGCGGGCAGGGAGCGCAGGGCCAGGGGGTCGATATAGACCGCCCGCGGCTGGTAGAAGGCCCCCACCAGGTTCTTGCCCTCCGGCAGATCGACCCCGGTCTTGCCGCCTACCGAGCTGTCCACCTGGGCCAGCAGGGTGGTGGGCACCTGGACGAAGGGGATGCCCCGCATGTAGGAGGCGGCGAGAAAGCCGGTGAGGTCGCCGGTCACCCCGCCGCCCAAGGCGATCAGGCCGTCCTTGCGATCCACCCCCAGCCGGGCGAGACGGCTGGCGAGCCCGGCTATCGTGGCCAGGTTCTTGCTCGCCTCGCCGGCGGGGAAGGTGAGCAGCTCCGGGTTGAGCCCGACCTGGGTTAGGGAGGCGATCAGCGGCTGGCTGTGCAGGGCGGCGACGCTGTCGTCGGCCACCACCACGAAGCGTTTGGCAATGCCCCGTTCTTTAAGCTGGGGGCCGATGTCGGCCATGAGGCCGTGGTCGATCAAGATGGGATAGGAACGGTCGCCGAGGCCGACTTGCAACTGTTTCATTGCTGTTTTTCCATTCTGGTTGTTGCCAGGAGCGGCGGAGCCTTGACCGGCGCCTCGCCCACAAAAAAAAAGGGGATACCCGGCTGGGCATCCCCTTTTTGGGCAACTAATGAGGTTAACGCGCTTACATCTTGGCGCCGGAGGCGGCGCCCTGCATCTTGACCTCGACCTTCTCGGTCAGACCCTGGTAGTACTCCTTCAGGATCACCAGCACCTCGTCGCGCCCGAAGTGGGGCACGATCTCGGCGCCCTCGGACAGGGCCTTGCGCAGCTTGGTGCCGGAGAGGATGACCCGGTCTTCCTTGCTGTGCGGGCAGGTGCGCAGTGAGGCCATGCCGTCGCACTTGTGGCAGTAGAAGGTCCAGTCGATCTTGAGCGGCATGCACTTCAAGGCCTTGCCTTCCGGCAGGTTGGTGGGGATCTTGTCGAAGATGGTCTGGGCCTCGAACAGGCCGTAGAAGTCACCCACGCCGGCATGGTCGCGGCCAATGATCATCTTGTTGACCCCGTAGTTCTGGCGGAAGGTGGCGTGCAGCAGGGCCTCGCGGGGGCCGGCGTAACGCATGTCGAGCGGATACCCGGCCTGGATGACGTTGTCCTTCACGAAGTAGTGCTCGACTAAGCAGTCGATGGCCTTGACCCGGACTTCGGCGGGGATGTCGCCCTTCTTCAGGTTGCCGATCAAGGAGTGGATCAGGACGCCGTCGCACACCTCGATGGCGATCTTGGCCAGGAACTCGTGGGAGCGGTGCATGGGGTTGCGGAGCTGGAGGGCGGCGACATCGGCCCAGCCACGCTCGTCGAACATGGCGCGGACTTCCGTCGGGGTCAGGTAAACGCCCTTGTACTTTTCGGGATACTCACCCTCGGACAGCACCTTGACCGGCCCGGCCAGATTGAACTCCTTCTGGGCCATGACCATCTTGACGCCCGGATGATCTTCCAGGGCGATCTTCCAGAACTTGTCGTCGGCGGATTCCTCGCCCTCGCCCTTGAAGACCTTCTCGCACTCCCACTTCTTGTCGGCCTCGGTCATCTCGAACTTCTCGGTGACCTTCATGGTGGCATAGATGGTGCCTTCGTTTTCCAGGGCGATCTCGTCGCCAACCTTGATGGCGCTGGCATCGGCCTTGGCGCAGTCCAGGGTGACGGGAACCGGCCAGAAGGTGCCGTCCGCCATCTGGAACTTCTCGCACACGCCCTTCCAATCCGCCTTGGTCATGAAGCCGGAGAGCGGGCTGAAGCCGCCGATGCCCATCATGATCAGGTCGCCCTTGGCCCGGGCGCTGATCTGGATCTTCTTCATGCCCTTGGCCTTTTCCTTCTCGGCGTTCAACTCGTTGCCGTGCAGCAGGCAGCAAACCAACCCCTTGCCTCCGTGTGGTGCTACTAACTTGGACATTGTTCGGTCTCCTCTTTGGAATTGTGTGGATGAATGACAAAAAAAGTATGGCGGAACTCACCGTACTTGATGTGGATTTTCAAAGGTAAGTGACCATAAAAAGGGGCGCGGTAATTGTCAAGCAAAAAATGAGAAGCTGTTCAGGGCCGGGCAAGCACAGGGGATTGGGGGGCATGCTGCCTTGTCGGGTTAAAAACAACGGGCGGCGGACAACTTGTCCGCCGCCCGTTGTTTTTGGGTTTATAACTGGGATTCCTGGGGGAGTTAGGCCTTCTTCCTCCTTTTGGCCCCGATCAGGCCAGCCAGGCCGGTGCCCATGAGCAGCATGGTGGCGGGCTCAGGGGTGGGGCTGGGGCCAGGAGGGGTGATCTGGCTCCCGAAGCCGTCAAGATAAACATACCCGGCGTGGCCGCCATAGGGGCAGTCTGAGGCGAGTAGCGATAGGGTGAAGGTGTCACCTGCACGGGCGGAAACGTCTAGGTCCTCAGTCTGCCACGAAGTATAATACCAATTGCCGCCATAATACCCGTTGGAGTAAAAATGATTAAAAAGGTTGGTGCCAGCAGCGCTGGCGGAACTGTATGATCTGTTAACCAGGGTGTCGCCTTGGGTGTCATCCTTCAGGGTCAAGGTCAAGTTGTCGGAATTAGTCAATCCATGTGATCCCTGCAGAACAGCGGCCCAATTAAAATAGATGTGGCTGTCGGTGTAGTTTGTAACTGTCTGGTAAATGGTGGATACCGAATAGTCGTTGACCCAATCGTTGACCCGGACGGAATAGTTGCCACTGTGCACCCGATTGAGGTTTGCACCCACAATCGGATCATTACCCGGGGTAACGATTGCATTGTTGGGTGTGCCGCCGTTGTAGTTGGCGGGATTAAGGGGCCACCCTCCATACCAAGATCCCCCCCCTTGGCTCCACCCGTTTAAGTTTCCGTTCTCAAACCCGCCGTTTGCAAAAGTATTGGCAAAGGCCGGTTGACTCATCATCAGGGTGGCAGCGCCCAACATTGCCAAGAAATACGTTTTTTTCATTTTAATTCCCTCCGGTTGTTTAGTTGTTGTTGCCTGCTTTAGTACCGGATGCTTATCCGGCTTGCCCCGTTTCTTGATTTTTATGTCGCACCTCCTCTCTCTCAGGTTGTTGCATCCCTCCCCGGCGAGGGAAAGGCGGTTAGGTATTTCCTGTTGCGCTCCACAGATAATTTATAGATTTCTGGAGCAGAATAGCCCTTTTTAGAGCTTACAAAGCAGCTTTTGTGCCAGAAGGCGGAGGTGACGCACCGGAAACCGGCGAGACGGGAGGCAGTGGCTAATAACATCTTGCCCTGCCATAAAAAATAAATTTTACCTTTTGTTTGCCGGCCCCTCCCATTTCCAGGGCGGGGCGGCTGGTTTGGCGGTCAGGCGGCGGGTAGCGGGGAGAAATTGGGCGGATTGTCTCCGGTTTTCCGGAAAACTCGTTCTGAATTTTGTAATTTTTGCTACATATTTAATATTATCAATTAGATATCTTCGCGGCTTTTGTTGGTTTTCCCGGAAGGCAGCCGTGGAATCCAATTTGGGGTCAGGTCTTGTAATAGCTTGTCGGTGATGGCCGTTGGCCCGGCCTGGTCTCAATCCTGGCCGCGAATCCGCTGGATCATTCCGGTGGTCGAGAAGCCTGGTGCCATGGGGATGGCGGCCACCTGGCCGCCTCGGGCCAAGACCTCGGGCGCCCCCACGATCCGGTCGAGTGGCCAGTCGGCGCCCTTGACTAGGAGGTCGGGCTTGAGGCTGCGGATCAGCTCAAGCGGGGTCTCCT
>JAJXUT010000012.1 GCA_021782655.1 Deltaproteobacteria bacterium | reverse complement strand
GCGGTTCGGCTGGTCAGCCAGTTCCACACCTACTCCGACCCCCGTCGCGACGCCCGCCTGCACACCATCTCCACCGTCTTTGTGGCCACCGCCAGCGGCGAGCCTGAAGGCGCGGACGACGCCCTGGAGGCCAGGGTCTTTCCCCTGGATAAGCTGCCCGAGCTGGCCTTCGATCACGCCAAGATCCTGGCCGATTTCCGGGCTTCGGAGCACAGATGACGGGCGGCGGACATGCCCCCTTGATCGAGGTCAGCGGGCTGGAGAAGCGCTACGGCGAGCTGGTGGCGGTGGCTGGGGTGTCGTTTACGATCGGCGAGGGCGAGATCTTCGGCCTGCTCGGCCCCAACGGGGCGGGCAAGAGTACCATCATCCGCATGATGACCGCCCTCACCCGGCCCGACGCCGGCGAGTGCCGGATCAACGGCTTAGACGTGGTGCGCGACCGGCTGGCGCTCAAGGCCGTAATTGGGGTGGTGCCCCAGGAGAACAACCTGGACCGGGAGCTGAGCGCCTGGGAGAACCTCGACCTTTACGCCCGTCTGCACCGGGTGCCGGAGCGGGCGGACAAGGTCAGGGCGGCCCTGGCGGCGGTGGAACTGCTCGACCGGGCCGATGGCCTGGCGGGCCGCTTCTCCGGGGGCATGAAACGCCGGCTCCTGATTGCCCGGGCCCTGCTCGCCGACCCCAAGGCGCTTTTTCTGGACGAGCCCTCCATCGGCCTGGACCCCCAGATCCGCCGCCAGCTCTGGGATGTCATCCGCCAGGCCCGGATCCGACGCAAGTCGGTGCTGCTCACCACCCACTACATCGAGGAGGCCGAGGCCCTCTGCGACCGGGTGGGCATCCTGGCCAGGGGCCGGCTGATCGCCCTGGGCACGGTGCCCGAACTGCAAGAGCGGGTGGGGGCCTACGTGATGGAGCACATCGACTCCGAAGGCCGGCTCATCCAGAAACCGGCCCGCAGCCGGGAGGAGGCCCACGCCCTGGCCCAGGGGGCGGGCAACGGCTCGGTCACTGTCCGGCGCAGCAACCTGGAGGATGTCTTTATCCAACTGACCGGAGAACGCATCGAATGACCCCGCCGCTGTGGTATCCCGTCTTCCTGCGCGAGATGCTGCTCTTCCGCCGCAAGCTCTTGAAGGTGGGCTACGTCTTCTCGGCCATGGTCACCCCCATCATCTACCTCCTGGTCTTCGGCTACGGCCTGGGCCGCAGCGTGCGGTTAAACGGCGGCGACTACCTGTCCTTTCTGATCCCCGGCCTGGTGGCCATGAGCTCGATGAACAACTCCTACTCCTGGGTGGCCAGCGCCTTAAACTTAAATCGCCTCTACTTCAAGACCTTCCAGGTGCTGGTGCAGGCCCCCATTCCGTCCTCGGCCATCATGCTGGGCGAGGTGCTGGCCGGGATGGTCAAGGGTCTCTTCGCCTCCCTGCTCATCATCCTGGTGGGCTTCATCTCCCCGGCCCACTTCTACCTTTCGCCGCTCTTTCTCCTGGCCCTGCTTCTCAACTGCTTCATGTTCGCCTCCCTGGGGGTGATCACCGGCATGTTGACCAAGAGCCACGAGGACACCTCGACCTACAACAACTTCTTCATCATGCCGATGTCCTTCTTCAGCGGCACCTTCTTCCCCATTGACAAGATGCCGACGGCGGTGCGGGTGGTCATCCGGGCCCTGCCGCTCACCCACACCAATCTGGTGATTAGGTCTCATAGCTGGGATGGCCGGACCCTCCTCTCCCTGCTGGCGATGGCCGCCTATGGGCTGGTATTCTTCGCGGTGGGCTCGCGGATGATCCGCCGTTACAGCGAGTAGGGCGGCGAAGCGCTGGCCTTTCCGGTGATAGCGGTTAGCGGTGAGCGTGGCGATCCGAAATGTGTTTAGCGTGCTTGATTACAAGACCTGACCCTAAAAGTGACCACAAGAGGTATTTGCCCCAGTTCCCGCCTCCAAGACGAAGAATGTGTCAACATTCTTTTATGGCGCTCCTAAAGGTCAACTAATATAGTAATCAGTATGATCCCATGACCAGAATTCGATCTCGCCCATAAATGGCATAAAAAATTGGCCAATAGGCACCTGTAACATGGAGAAATAACTTGTATTTATCCCACCCAGGCCTTTCCTTAACCGGTGCGGCCATCATGCTTACTTTAGTAACCATTTTCCTGTACTTCCTGCCAAGTCTGATTGCCAATGACCGCAACCATCACAACTTGACGTCGTTATTTGTCCTTAACCTCTGCCTAGGATGGACGGTACTTGGGTGGGTGGCGGCCCTTGTCTGGGCGTATTCAAAACCGGCGGATATTAAGGCTGAGGTCGTGGTTGCTCCTGCCCTTTCCCCGGATTCACCGACCAAACAATGTCCCTTTTGTGCAGAGGAAGTCCGATCCGCAGCGATAAAATGCAAACACTGCGGGTCAGTCATTGAATAGGATTATACCCGCCAGCCTTTGAATTTATCATAAATTTAGTAAATTTGGGGTCAGGTCTTGTAATCACGCAAAGGGGTAAAGGACAAATCCGCCCTTAGATCGAAAACTGGGCAAGGATAAGCGCTGGCCGTGCCGTTAGGCGGGCTGAGGGGCCGCCGTCTGGGCGCGCCGTTGTTCGGTTACGTCGGTGATGATGCCCTCGATGGCGCAGGGGCGGCCCTGGTCGTTGAAGTAGAGGGTCTGGCGTTGGTTGACCCAGCGGGGGTGGCCCGCCTTGTCGATCACCTGGAATTCGCAGTAGGGCGCGGCCTTGCCCGAGAGGGCGTCCTCCCATAGCTTGCTGAAATAAACCCGCCAGTCCCGGTGCACCATGTCCCGGATCAGAAGCGGCCGTTTGTAGAACTCGTCCGGCGAGTAGCCGAATATCTCTGACGAGGCCTTGCTTACGAATTCGTACTCCCCCTTGGGCAACGACATGCGGAAGATCATATCCCGGGCGTTGTCGGTCAACTGCTCGAACCTGCCCACGCTCATCACCAGGATGTTGATGAGCTGATCGTACTTCGCCAGATACCGGTAAAGATAGATGCCGACCACGCAGCACAAAAAGACGATCATGCCTCGGACATAGAGATGTTCGGCTGGCACCTTGGTGATGGTCCACTGGAGCAGATTTAGTTGTTGATCGGCATTGAACAACGCCCAGGCGACCAAGGAATCAAGCAGCCAGAAGGAGAGGCTTACCGTCACCACCATCACTAATATCTGTGGGCCATGTCCCTTGGTCATCCGGCTTACCGGCGTGCTTGCCTCTTCGTGCATGAGGTTGCCCAGCATTACCGCCATGGTGATAATCAACAGACAGACGCTGATGGCGATGACTATTTGTCGATCCCCCCAGCTTTGATTCTCTTCCGGGGTCACCTCGCGCAGAAACTTGTTTTCCAGCAGATGATAGACGGAGCGGTTTTTGAACTTCCAGTCGTGCAGATAGCGGTCAATGGCGGCGATCACCTCGGGATGCCAGCCCTTGCGTATTGCGTATTGCGCCTCCACCGGGGAAAAGACGATGGCGGTGGGCTTCAGGCCGTAGAGCTTGTGCAGCCGTTGGGTCTGAAAGGTGTTGAAGAGCCCGGCGTCCACCGCCCCGGTGGCCACCGCCTGCCCCAGTTCGTCGCAGGAGTTCACCTCCCGGAATACCGGCCTGACCTTTAGCGCCTCGCTGGTTCGCACCAGTTCGGCCCCGATCTCGCCCTGGGTGATGTAGGCCACCATCTTGCCGTCCAGGTCGGCCAGCGACCGGATGTCGTTCCGGCCCTCGGGTACGAAGACCTGCGCGGTCAGCACCGCGTTCCGTTCCCCGGTGAAGTCGAGCCGCTCGCGGGTCTCCGCCGAGGGCACGATCCCCATCCCCAGGTCAATGACTCCGTCCTCCAGACCACTCAACACGTTGCGTAGCGAATCGGAGAAATGATACTCCAGGTTCCAGCCCTCGCGATTGGCCATCTCCTTGAGCAACTCCAGTTGGAAGCCGGTGGGCAGGCCGTTTTTTTCGTAGATGATCGGGTAGAGGTTGTAGATCCCAACCCGGATGGTGAGGGGTTCGTCTGTCGGGGCGGACTGGCGGCGGGCCGACTTCCCGGTGAGGGGTTGGTCGGCGGCGGAGAGCTGGGGGGAGGGGACGAAAACTGCCAGGAGCAGGAGCGAGGCAACAATCACGGATATTAGATACTTAGCGTCGCGAGTCATGCCAGCACCTCAGGAGTGGATGTTGCGGGGTGACTCAATTGTAACCCCAACAACGGCCAAAACGCAAACAGAAAGTGCGCTTAGACTCCAAAAAAACTGCGGCTAAGATGGCTTAATGCACAAGTTTTACGTGGCTTGGGTAGTCGAAGCCCTCGTCGTGGGGCGGGGCGTGGCAGACGGCGCAGACCGTTGGCCCGGGCTGGCGGGTGAGGCGGGCGGTCTGGGGAGAGGCGGCGTGACGCCGGCCTGGCCCGTGGCAGGCCTCGCAGCCGACCCCCCGCCGCTTATCCGGCAAGGAGAGGGCGAGGTTGGCCTGTTTCGGGCTCACCCCGGTGACGTGGCAGGGCAGGCAGTTGAGGTTGAATTGCTGGCCCTTGGCGGCCAGGGTCTGGTAGGCGGCGGCGTGTTTGGTGCGGCCCCAGGCCTTGACCAGCTCGGCATGGCACGGGGCGCAGGCTGCGGGGCCCAGGTAGTCCTGGTCGTCTGGCCGGGTCGCCGCGCTTTCGGCCTGGCGGCGGCCCAGTTCGTTTAAGTCGCGGTCGAGTTGGGTGCTGATCGCCGCCACCTTTTGGTCTTCTGGCAGGCTGCCGTCCAAGGCCAGGAAGCGGTTGTGGTATGAGGAGGGTCCGGTCTCCGCCTGGCCCTCGGCGGTGGCGCAGGCGCTTAGGTGCTCGATTTCGGCCCGCAGGCCCCGCTCCTTGGCCCGTAGTTCCCGATAGGCGGCGAGTCGCTTAGGCTTGTCGGCCAGTTCGGCCGCGGGGTCTTGGCCGCCGGCCCGGTACTTGTCGAGCTGCCAGGTCACCCCGTCCAGGGCTGCCTTGGCCTGGGCCAGTTGTTCGGCGGGCGGGCAGCCCCATCCCTGGCCCGGATGCCAATCGATCTTAAGGATGCCGATGTCCTTGCCGCCGGGGGTGACGCTGGCGATGATCGCCTGCTTCCCCCCCGGCTCGGAGAGGGTGTCGGCCTGGGCCTGGGATTGAATAATCAGGTTGATGGCGCTGTAGGCGGCGGCGATCTTCCGGTTCTCGGACTCCGGCAGGCTGGAGAGCAGCACCACCATCTCCCCCGCTTGGCTGGCCTGGGCGAGCAGGGGCGGCAGGGCCTTCTCCCAGGGCAGGAGGGCCAAGTCGAGGGCGGGCGGGTTGATCCCGCCGGTAAGGCCGATCACCGTAAGCCGCGCCTGTCCGACCGCCAGGGATAAAGTTGGCGAAAATACTAGTTTTTGGCTGGTTTTGTCCACCAGGTTGGCGCTCAGCCAGGCGAAACCGTCCCGGCGCGCCAGTTCCCTTAGAAAATCCACCCCCGCCGCCAGGTCCAGACCGCCAACCCCCACCGCCTTATAGCCGATCCGCCCGTAGGCCTGGGCGATGGCGTTGGCGGTCCGTCGTTCTTCCGCCTCCTGGCCAGGGGTCAAGGCCGCCTGTTTGAAGAGTAGATCGCCGGCATCGAGGGCGATGGACGGCAGGCCCGCCTCCTTGGTCAACTGTTCGAACTGGAAGGCCTTGCGGGCCAGGCCCCCGAACTGGTTGGGCTGGCAGCCGCAGGGCTCGGTCTCGCCCCGGTTGTCGTTGGAGTAGAAGAGCAGGAACTCTTGCCCCCCGCCCGTCCCCGCGGCCCAGGCGGGGGCGGCGACGGCTGGGGAGAGGAGCAAGAGGGCCAGGCCAAGCAGTCGGGCAAGCAAGGCGGTCTTCATGGTCAGATATTGATCACGCTGTCCGCGTTCTGCATGGCGGTGACGATGTCGAGCATGTTGGTGGTCTCGCCAACCCGCTTTTTTTCCAGTAACTTGAAATGGTTGAGGCAGGTGCCGCAGACCATGATCTTGACCCCCCGGGCCGACAAATCGAGCAGGGAGGGCAGGGCCTCCGCGCCCTCGGTGGCCAGGGTCACCCCCCGGTTGACGAAGATCAGTCGCCACAGCTCCGGCCCCATCTCCTTGATGGTTTTTAAGAAGTTGAGCAGCAGCCCGGCGCCCAGTTCGTCGTCGCCATGGCCTAGACGATCCGTGCCCACCATGACCAGGATCCGCTTGCCTTCTGCCCCCCGCTCCGGGACGCGGCGGGCCGGAAGGCTGGCGGCGGGTGGCCCGGATGCCGTGCCCTGGCGGCGGGCGGATACCTGGATGTCCTCGCCTCGCCGCTCGGTGGTGACTTGAAAACCCTGGTACTCCAAGAAACGGCTGACGTTCTCCCAGGCCGCCTCGTTATCGACCGTGACCACGAAGGCCTCGGCGCCCGTCTGCTCCAGCCTCTCCTTAATCAGCATCACCGGGCCTGGACAGGCCAGCCCCCGGCAGTCTAACTCTTCACTCATCCCGTTACCCCCGAAGAGCAATTTTTCCCCGTGTCCCGTCACTTACTCCACGACGATCCTTTCGCTTGGCCCCGGCGTCACCTCGCCCACCAGCGCCGCCCCTTCCACCCCCCGCTCGCGCAGGGCGGCGAGCAGCCCCGCCGCCGCCGGCGCCGCTACCGCCAGCAAGAGCCCGCCGGAGGTCTGGGGATCGAAGAGCACGTCCTGCAGGCGTTTGGATACCCGCGGGCCGAAATCCACGAACGGCCCCCTGAATTTCCTGTTGTTATAAGCCCCGGCGGGGATCAGGCCCATGCCCGCCCACTCCAGGGCCTCGTCCGGCACCGGCACCGCCGCTGCCTCGATGTTAACCCCGCAGCCCGAGCCCACCACCATCTCGGCCAGATGCCCCAGGAAGCCAAAGCCGGTGACATCGGTGCAGGCATGGACCGGAAAATCGGCCATCACCAGGGCCGGGTCGCGGTTTAAGGCCGCCATCTGCCGGGTCACCCGCTCCGTCACCTCCGGCCCGGCCAGCCCGGCCTTGATGGCGGTGCAGACGATCCCCACCCCCAGAGGTTTGGTGAGGATCAGCCGGTCGCCGGCCTGTAGATTGCGTTTGGTGAGGATCCGGCGGGGGTGGACGAAGCCGGTCACCGAAAGGCCGTACTTCAACTCCGCGTCCTCCACCGTGTGGCCGCCCACCAGCACCACCCCGGCCTGGCGCAGCACGGCGAGCCCGCCCTCGATTATCGCCCTCAGCACCGAGATGTCTAGGGTCTTGGCCGGGAAGGCCACCACGTTCATGGCCGTCTTGGGCGTGCCGCCCATGGCGTAGATGTCGCTTAGGGCGTTGGCGGCGGCGATCTGGCCGAACCAGAAGGGGTCGTCAACCATGGGCGGGAAGAAGTCGATAGTCTGCACCAGGGCCAGGTCGTCGGACAAGCGATAAACCCCGGCGTCGTCGGCCCGCTCCAGGCCGATAATCAGGTTGTCGTCCACTGGCAAATCGAGGCCGCACAGGGCGCGATCCAGGTCGCCGGGGCCGAGCTTGGCGGCGCAGCCGGCGCCCTTGACGGTCTGGGTCAGGCGGGTCTCGGGTTGATCCATGGGTCGTTCCTTGTTGGTAAGTTTAGATAGGGGGTGGCTTGGGGTTGTCGTCACGGGGGACGGATGGGGCAGATTCTTATCTCTAGGCTTATAGGTCTTTTCGCCAGTTTGTCAAATTCAAATGTTGGTGTTTCCATTGGTTGGCCCGCAGCAGCGGGGCGGGCCGAAATTTGGCCTTGCAACTTGCCCCGTAGTTGGTATGTTATTTTGTTTTTTTGTCATAATGTTATCGGCCTGCCAAGGGGTACTGCCATGGATTATCGCGCCACTCTCAATCTGCCCGACACCAAGTTCAAGATGAAGGCGAGCCTCGCCCAGCGTGAGCCCGAGTTGCTGAAAAAATGGGAGGACGAGGGCCTGTACGCCCGGGTTCAGGAGGCAACCAAGGGCCGGCCGGACTATATCCTCCACGACGGCCCCCCCTACGCCAACGGCCATATCCACATCGGCCACGCCTTGAACAAGATATTGAAGGACATCATCCTGCGCTCCCGGCGGATGGCGGGTTTTCACTGCCCCTACGTGCCGGGCTGGGACTGCCACGGCCTGCCCATCGAGCACAACGTCGATAAGGAACTGGGCGGCAGGAAGCGGGAGATCGACAAGCTCGCCTTCCGCGGCGCCTGTCGGGACTACGCCCGGAAATGGGTCAAGGCCCAGGCGGAGGAGTTCAAGCGCCTGGGGGTGCTGGGCGACTGGGAGCGCCCTTACCTGACCATCGACTACCGTTACGAGGCGGCTACCGCCCGGGAGTTCAACCGCTTTCTGGCCTCTGGGGCGGTGGTGCGCAGCAAGAAGCCGGTGCACTGGTGCTCGTCTTGCGGCACCGCCCTGGCCGAGGCCGAGGTCGATTACGCCGATCACGCCTCCCACTCCATTTACGTCAAGTTTCCGGTGGCCGAGGACCTGACCGCCGCCCTCCCGGCCCTGGCCGGCAAAAAGGCCTTTGTGGTGATCTGGACCACCACCCCCTGGACGCTCCCCGCCAACCTGGCGGTGGCCCTGCATCCGGACTACACCTACGCCGTCTGCCAGGTGGGGGAGGAGTCGCTGATCATGGCCGAGGACCTGGCCCCTCAGGTGCTCGCCGCCCTGGGCCTGTCCGGCCAGGTGACCGCCACCTTTGCCGCCGCCGCCCTGGAGGGCCGCCATTGCCGCCATCCCTTCCTGGAGCGCGACTCACTGGTGGTGCTGGCCGATTACGTCACCCTGGACGCCGGTACCGGCTGCGTCCACACCGCCCCCGGACATGGACGGGAGGATTACCTGACCGGTCTGCGTTACGGCCTGCCCATCCTGGCGCCGGTGGACGGCCGGGGGGTGTTCACCGAGGAGGCTGGGCCTTACGCCGGGATGACGATCAGTGCTGCCAATCCCTTGATCTGCGAGCAGCTCTCTCAAGCCGGTCTCCTGCTCGGCCAGGGCAAGATAAGTCACAGCTATCCCCACTGCTGGCGCTGCAAGCGGCCGGTGATCTTCCGGGCCACCGAGCAGTGGTTCATCTCCATGGAGGAGAACGGCCTGCGCCAGCAGGCGCTCGCCGCCATCGACCAGGTTACCTGGACCCCCAGGTGGGGGCGGGAGCGGATCCACGGCATGGTGGCCTCGCGGCCCGACTGGTGCCTGTCCCGCCAGCGGGCCTGGGGGGTGCCGATCACCGCCATCCTCTGCGTCAAGTGCGGGACGGTGCAAAACGACGAGGGGGTCAACGCCCGCATCGACGAGCTGTTCCGCAAGGAGGGCGCCGATGCCTGGTACGCCCGGGGGATCTCGGAGTTCCTGGAGTCGGGCCACGCCTGCCCTGGGTGCGGGGGGACGGAGTTCCGCAAGGAGGAGGATATCCTCGATGTCTGGTTCGATTCCGGCACCAGCCACGCCGCAGTGCTCGAGGAGCGCTCGGAACTCTCCTCGCCCGCCGATCTCTACCTTGAGGGCAGCGACCAGCACCGGGGCTGGTTTCAAAGCTCGCTTTTGGCCTCGGTGGGCAACCGGGGCCGGGCCCCCTACCGGGGGGTGCTGACCCACGGTTTCGTGGTGGACGAGCATGGCCGCAAGATGTCCAAGAGCGTGGGCAACGTGGTGGCCCCGGAGAAGATCATCAAACAGCACGGGGCCGAGATCCTGCGCCTGTGGGTGGCCTCCGAGGACTACCGGGACGACGTCAAGATCTCGGACCGGATCATCAGCCACCTCTCCGACGCCTACCGCAAGATCAGAAACACCATCCGTTACCTGCTGAGCAACCTCAACGACTTCGACCCGGCCCACGACCGGGTGGAGTATGAGAACTTGCCGGAGATCGACCGCTGGGCACTGTCGCAGCTCGAGGGCCTGCGGGCCAGGATTGTGGCCGCTTACGAGAGTTTTGAATTCCACGTCATCTACCACGCCCTGCAAAACTTCTGCGCCGTGACCATGAGCGCCTTCTACCTGGACATCCAGAAGGATCGCCTCTACACCGCCGCTCCCGCCTCTAGGGAACGGCGGGCGGCCCAGACCGTGTTCCACGAGCTGGCGAACTCCATCCTGCGATTGATGGCCCCGGTGCTCTCCTTTACCGCCGCCGAGGCCTGGGAACACCTGCCGCCGGACTCCAATCGAGAGCCGGAGGTGGCGCTCGCCCTCTTCCCCGCCCCCCACCCCGAGCGCCACCACCCGGAGCTGGAACAGAAGTGGGAGCGGCTGACCGCCATCCGGCGGGAGCTGACCCGAGCCCTGGAACTGGCGCGGGCCGCCAAGGTGATCGGCCACTCCCTGGAGGCCGAGGTGCGGGTGATGGCGAGCGGCGAGCTGGCCGGGTTCATGTCCGACAACTGGGCGACCCTCAGGAGTATCAGCATCGTCTCCGAGCTGAGCTGGGCCGACGACTTGGGCCCGGACGACTACCAGGGTGAGCTGGCGGGGCTGGTGGTTCAGGTGCGCCCGGCCCTGGGCGAAAAGTGCGAACGTTGCTGGACCCGTTGTCCGACCGTGGGCGAATCATCCCCGCATCCTACCCTTTGCCGGCGCTGCCTGGGGGTGCTTGCGGAACTGGGGCTTTGAGCCTAAGATGCTGGCGCTGCTGATCATCCTGCTGGTGGTGGCCGCCGACCAGGCGAGCAAGGCCTGGATCGTGGCCCACTTCTCCCTCTATCAGGCCCGGGAGCTTATCCCCGGCCTGTTCAGCCTGACCTATCTCACCAACCAGGGCTCGGCCTTCGGCTTCTTGAACGGCGAGCATGGCCCCTGGCGGCAGGCCTTCTTCGTCGGGGTGGCGCTGCTCGCCATGCTGGCGCTGCTCGTCTTTCTGCGCAAGCTGCGGGACGAGAGCCGGTGGTGCCTGGTGGCGGTAAGCCTGATCATGGGCGGGGCGGCGGGCAACCTCATCGACCGGCTGCGGCTGGGGGCGGTGGTGGATTTTTTGGAGTTCTACTGGCGCGGCCATTACTGGCCGGCCTTCAACGTGGCGGACTCGGCGATTACGGTGGGGGTGGCGTTGTTTGTGGCCACGCAACTGTGGGGCGGCCAGTCCGAGGGGCGATAGCGGCTGGTTGCCAATGGCCTTGACCGCCAACCATCAGGACAAGGCGTAGGTGTTTGCCATGAGTGACAAGAGGCGAAAAGATAAGGTCGCGGTGTTGTTCCCTGGCCAGGGGTCACAGTTCGTCGGCATGGGCCGGGAGTTTGCCGAGAGCGACCCCGAGTTGCTGGCGATTTTCGAACTGGCGGAGCGTTGCTGCGAGATCGATATCCGCCGGCTATGTTTTTCCGGCCCCCTGGAGGAGCTGACCGTGGCCAGCAACCTGCAGCCGGCCCTGACCACGGTCAACTTGGTCTGCTGGCGGGCGGCGCAAAAGGCGGGGTTGGTGGCGGACTATCTGGCCGGCCACAGCCTGGGTGAGTACGCCGCCCTGCACGCCGCCGGGGTGCTGGGGCTTGAGGACAGCATCCGGCTGGTGGCCGAGCGGGGTCGGGTCATGGGCCAGGCGGGAGCGAGGAGTCCGGGTGGCATGGTCGCCCTCCTGGGGCTGACCTTGTCCGAGGTGCGGGAGTTGCTGGCCGGGCTTGCGGCCCCGGAGGGGATCGCGGTTGGCAACCACAACTCCGAGCAGCAGGTGGTGATCTCGGGCCGGGTCGAGCTCCTGGCCCAGGCCTCGGAGCTGGCGGTGGCGAGAGGCGCCAAGGCGGTGCCCTTAAACGTGACGGTCGCCAACCACAGCCCGCTCATGCGGCCGGCGATGGCGGAGCTTGAGCCCTTTTTGGCCAAGGTGGCGATGCGGAGGCCGCAAGTGCCTTGCCTCTTCAACGTCACCGCTCAGCCGGAGGACGACCCCGAGGCCATCCGCCAGATCATGGCCCGGCAGATCGTCTCTCCGGTGCGCTGGCAGGAGACGATCGCCAACCTGGTGGCCATGCGGGCCATGGTGTTCATCGAGGTCGGCCCCAAGAAGGTCTTGACCGGCCTGCTCAAGCGGATGCTGCCCAAGGGCGGCGGGCATCGGTGCTATCAGGTCGAGTCGCCGGAGACCTTGCGTCAGTGCCTGGCCGAGCTGGGCTAGAGGGCATTCTGGTCAGGGCGGGGACAGTTTCGGCAGGGATTTGATCACCGGCTTGGGCTGGCCAGCGGCGGTGAAAAAGCCCCAGAAGGCCTCGTTGGCGTGGTTGCCGGGGAAGTTTAAGGCCACGGTCTTGGGCTTCCAGGGGGCGTCGAAGGCCTCGAAGCAGGCCAGCGAGCAGGTGGGGGAGAAGGGGAAGCGGCGAAGTAGTTCGGTCCAGAATTCGGCCTGGCGGGCGGGGGTGAATCCGGAGGCGGCCAGCCCGGAGGGCATGCCGGTCTCCTTGATCAGCAGCGGCAGTGAGGGGTAGGTCTCTTGCAGTTTTGTCGCCACGTTGAGCACCATCTCGACCCCGTGCCGGGGCTCGCTGGGCTTGAACCAGGGTTCGAAGACCGGATGGACGTTGGGCATCAGGAGATCAAGGGAACGGAAGAAGGCCTGATTCTCGCCCTTGAGGAACATGAAGAATGGCTCCGAGGTGGTAACCGCGAGTTGGGGGCAGGCCCGTTTGATCTGGTTTATGGCCCGCTTCAGGTCTTGGCGCTGGTAGCGTTTGGTGTAGAGACCCTCGTTGCCTACCGCCACCGCGATGATCAGTTCGGGGAACTTTTGGGCCGCCTGGATGGCGTGGTCGATTTCCTCTTGGGATCGCGGATCCCAGATGCCTAAGATCACCGCCCGGTAGCCCAGTTGCTTGGCGAGGGCGGGGATCAGCTCCTGGCCGTGGTTGGCGGAATAGGTGACCAGGCCATCGAACCAGGGCCGCAGCAGGGTCAGGTCGTTACGGATGCCGGTGGGGGTGGCGTCGGTGATGCTGTTCCAGGAGACCGAGAAGCTGCGCGGGCCGTAGGTGACGAAGCGGCGGGCTTGGCTCAGGTCGGGAGGCGCGGCCTGGGCCGGTGGTGGCCCGGCCCCGGCGGCTCCCAGACAGAGGAGTAGGGTCGCGAGGGCGGTCAGGATCGGCTTCATGGGCGGTTCCGGTTGAGGTGTCCCGGTCGTTGGGCGGGGGAGCAGTCAGTTTGGCTTGGACTATTCCATGCCTCACGAGAAAAGGCAACCCTTAGTCTGGCTTAGGCCTGAATGTCCCGGAAGCGCACCACCTTGTTTCTGCCGTCGCCCTTGGCGTGATAAAGGGCGAGATCGGCGTTGTGGAGCAGGACCTCGGCCCCGGAGGGCGAGCAGTGTTCGGCTTGAAGCTCGGTCACCCCGGCGCTGATTGAGAGGCGGATGCCGCGCTGGATGATGTCGCCCTTCTCGTTGCGCAGCAGGAAGTTGTAGCCCTCCACCGCCTTCCGGATCAACTCCGCCAGGAAGGCGGCCTTCTCCTCGCTCATCCCCGGCATGACGATGGCAAACTCCTCGCCGCCGAAGCGGGCGGTGTACATCTCCGACGGCAGGTTGGTGATGTAGTCGTGGACGCAGTGTTTGATGATCTTGGCCACCGCCACCAAGGCCTGATCGCCCACCTGGTGGCCGTAGGTGTCGTTGAAGACCTTGAATTTGTCGATGTCCATGAAGACCAAGGAGACCGGCAGCGCCCGCTGCGAGGCCTTGTCCACCGCCTCGTCCATGAACTCGTCAAAGGCCCGGCGGTTGTAGATGCCGGTTAGACTGTCGGTGCGGCACATCTGATCGAGCCGGGCCACGTCCTTATCCATGGTCTTGATTAGGTCCCGGAAGGCGATTCTCAGGGAGGCGATCACCAACTCCGGGTCTTGGCCATCGGCCAGGGCCTTGGCGGTACAGTCCTCCAGATCCCGGATGTCGCCCCGCCGGTAGCGGAGGGTGGACTGGAACTCCTGGAGCAGCTTCTGTGACTCGCTGACCGTGGCCTGGATCTTGTTGATGTAGGGGGCGGACAGGATCTTGTCGTTTTTGTCCATCAGTTCGGCGAACTTCTCGTCGCTGAACTCCTTCTCGACGAATACATGGGTTAGCAGTGACTGGAGCTGGCTCTTCTGCTGGTGGGAGAGATAGTCGTGATAGCTCAAGCCCCGCATGTACATCACCAGGGAGCGCCACTTGTTGTCGCGCGGCACTCCGATCTTGTCAAGGGTTAGGCACATCTTCTCCGTGCAAGAAAAATCGCAATGTTCCCGGGCTGTTTGCATCATTGTTCCCTCTTTTTTTGTCGATTGGATGTGTCACTATGTGGGACTTGGCCGCCTGTCGGACAAAAAAAGGATGCAATAGGTTTGCCAGGTTGTAATTAAGGGGCGACAAATACCGGGGGGAGGGATTTTGCGTTTGGAAATGCCAGGAAATGGGGACTGGGTGTATCGTGGGGTTGACGTTATGTAAACTCTAGTTGACCATTATGGATACTTAAGTATGCATGTGGGGCTTGGAGGAGTCGAGGATGATGGTTGCTGGGCCCTGGTTGACCAGGGCCACCGACATCTCGGCCTGGAAGACGCCGCAGGCGGGGGGTATGCCTTGGCCGCGCAGCCGTTCGATAAAATAGAGGTATAGCCGTTTGGCCGCCTCGGGCGGGGCGGCTTGGCTGAAGGAGGGGCGGCGGCCCTTACGGCAATCGCCGTAGAGGGTGAACTGCGACACCACCAGCAGTTGTCCGCCGGTGGCCGCAAGCGAGAGGTTCATCTGGCCGTGTTGGTCGGGGAAGATGCGCAGCTCGGCGATCTTGTCGGCCAGGTAGTCGGCGTCCGGTTCGCGGTCTTGGGCGCCCACGCCCAAGAGCGTCAGCAGGCCGTGGCCGATGGCGGCCACCACCTGGCCTTCCACGCTGACCGTGGCCTGACTGACCAGTTGGATTACCGCCCGCATTGGGTTTCCGGGGGCGGGCCGGCAAGGGCGGGTTGCCGGTCTTTAGCCTTTAAGTTGCCGAGCAGGAACTGGACGATGGCCAGGGCCGCGATGGCGGCGGTTTCGGCCCGCAGCACCCGGGGGCCCAGGGAAACCGGCTTGAAGCCGTTGGCGATGGCCGTTGCCGCCTCCTCCGGGGAGAAGCCGCCTTCCGGGCCTAGGAGCAGCATTACCTTCCGGGCCGGGCGGAGATCGAGATCGGCCAGGGTGGCGGTTTTCTCCTCCTCCCAGCAGAAGATCTTGTCCACCCCTGCTTCCGGCTGGCTGAGTAGTTGCGTTAGGTCAAGGCCGGGGCGGCAGAGGGGCGGCAGGGGCCGGTCGCACTGTTTGCAGGCCTCGTTGGCGATGCGTTGCCAGCGTTCGATCTGGGCCGCGCCGGGGGCGGCGGCCACGCAGTGCCGGGTGAGCACCGGTTGGATGTCGATGGCGCCCAGCTCGGTGGCCTTCTGGATCACCAGGTCCATCTTTTTGCCCTTGAGGAGGGCCTGGGCCAGGGAGAGGAAGGGCGGCTGGTCGCGATGCCGTCGCTGGCTCAGGATCCTGGTCTTAACCTCCACCTTGGTGATGGCCTTGATCTCGGCTTCATAAATCGTGCCCGAACCGTCGAAGAGTTCCAGCCTAACGCCGGGCTTGAGCCTGAGCACCTTGCCGATATGGCGGGCGTCCTGGCCTGTGACCGTGGCTTGGCCGTCGGCGATCAGGTGGGGGTCGATGAAGAATCGTTGCATGGCGTGGGGGTGAGGGTTATGCTCGGGGGGCCGCGAGCAGCAGGGCGGCCCACTCGTCCTGGGACTTGCGGGCGGTGAGGGTAAGTCCTAGATCGCCATAGAGGGTGGCAATGGCCTGCTCCTGCCCGCCGGCCAGGAGGCCGGAGAGCACCAGTCGGCCTTTCGGGGCGAGCCGGCGGGTGAGTTCCGGGGCTAGGATGGTGAGGACGTCCTGGGTGATGTTGGCGATGATCAGCTCGAAGTCGCCTTGCACCTGGCGTAGCTCGCCGGGGGTGATGACCATGCGGGCCTCCAAGTGGTTTTTGACCACATTCTCGCCGGCAGCGGCGCGGGCGTCGATGTCGTTGTCCACACCTACGACCCGCGTGGCCCCCATGAGGGCGCAAGCCATGCCCAGGATGCCGGTACCGGTGCCCACGTCGAGGACGCTGGCGACCGGCCTGGCGTCCAGGGCCTCTTCGATCAGCAGCAGGGCGAGCCGGGTGCTGGCGTGCAGGCCGGTGCCGAAGGCCATGCCGGGGTCCATCTCCAGGATCAGGTCGGTTGCCTGCCCCTGGTAGGCCTCCCAGGAGGGTTTGATCACCAGGCGGCTGGTCAGCCGGAAGGGCTTGAAGTGCTCCTTCCAACGTTGGTTCCAGTCCTCTTCGATCAGCTCTTCCTGAAGGATGACGCCTGGGGCCGGGCCGGGATGGTTTTTTTCCAGTTCGGCAAGCAGGGAGCGCAGATCGCTGACTAAGCCTGTGGGGTCCTGACTGCCGGGCAGGTAGCCGATGATTTGCTCCCCGCCCGCCTGGGGGCCGTCCGGGGGGGCTTCGCGCTGTTCTATTCCCCCCTCCGAGACGCTGGCCAGCAAGGCGGCCAGGGGATCGGCATGTTTTTTTGCCACGATGGCGGTAATTTTATGCCAGGTTTTACGGTGGCGATGGGTGAAGGCGTCTTGCGGCATGGCGTCCTGACGGCAGAGGTTGCGGGGAAAAATAATTACGGGGCGGGTGGGCTGAGTGTCTTTTAGCACGGCGGGCCCGACTCGGCAAGTGGGGGGGAGGTTTTCATGGAACCGGAACGGTTGCGGGCCATTCTGGCCGGGGTCAAGGCTGGAGAACTGTCGCTTGAAGAGGCGTTGCAGAGGCTCAAGGATTGGCCGAGCGAGATGATCTCCGGCGCCCATTTGGATCATCATCGCCGTTTGCGCACCGAGATCCCGGAGGTGATCTACGGCGAGGGCAAGACTGCGGCTCAGATCGCCGAGATCGCGGGCCGGATGCTCGGCCACGGCTACCCCGTGCTGGCCACCAGGGTCGATCAGGCCAAGGCCTCCGAGGTCTGCGCCCAGGTGCCTGAGCTTGCCTACCATGCCCAGGCCAGGATGCTGGTGGGTAGTCAAGTTGAGGATGACCGGGGCCGGGGGGTGATCGCGGTGCTTGCCGCCGGCACCTCCGATATCCCGGTGGCGGAGGAGGTCTGCCTGACCGCCGTCTGCCTGGGGCATCGGGTGGCCCGTGCCTTCGATGTCGGGGTGGCCGGCATTCATCGGCTCTTCTCGTACCGGCAGTTGCTGGACGAGGCCACGGTGCTGGTGGTGGTGGCGGGCATGGAGGGGGCCCTGCCCAGCGTGGTGGCCGGACTGGTGGATAGACCGATTATCGCGGTGCCTACCAGCATCGGCTACGGCACGGGCCTGGGAGGGGTCGCCGCCCTGATGTCGATGCTGAATAGCTGCGCCCCAGGGCTGGCGGTAGTGAATATCGACAACGGCTTCGGGGCCGGCTGCCTGGCGGCGGCCATCAACCGGAAGCGGGAACCTTAGGTTGGGGTGAGTTGTTATATAGATAACCCTATAGATATACGGGTAGAACTGCCAATATTTTTCTGTTCGTGTTGCCTCCATATTTTTATTGACAAAGGGTTTACGGGTGGCTAAGGTGGATTTCCTGAATAATGATTCATTCATTATTTCGAGGGAGGATAAGGCGGTGCCGGCCAGTAATAGCGGGGCCACTATGTGACACTGGGGCTGGTAATGGGCCCTTGGTCTTTTAGGTCGCGGTTAATTCATCCTGGGAACAGGGTGATGGGGAGCAGTTTTAACAATTTCAGATCCTGAGGAGGAAACGGAAAATGCCAAAGCATGATACGCCCTTGTTGGACGAACTCGAGAAAGGACCATGGCCGAGCTTTGTCACTGACATCAAACGCCAGGCCGCGACCAAGCCCGAGTGCTGGGACATTCTCGGTCAGCTTGAGTTGTCGTACAGAGACAAAATCACCCACTGGAAGCACGGCGGCATCGTCGGCGTCTTTGGATATGGCGGTGGCATCGTCGGCCGCTACTCCGACGTCCCGACCAAGTTCCCCGGCGTCGCCCATTTTCATACCGTCCGTCTGAATCAGCCCTCCGGCATGTACTACAGCACCGCCAAGCTGCGGGCCATCTGCGACCTGTGGCAGAAGTACGGCTCCGGCATGACCAACATGCACGGCTCCACCGGTGACCTGGTGCTCCTGGGCACCACCACCCCCAACCTGGAGCCGCTGTTCTACGAGTTGACCCACAACCTGAATCAGGACTTAGGCGGCTCCGGCTCCAACCTGCGCACCCCCTCCTGCTGCCTGGGCAAGTCCCGCTGCGAGTGGGCCTGCATTGACACCCAGGCGGTCTGCTACGCCATGACCATGAAGTATCAGGACGAGATTCACCGCCCGGCCTTCCCCTATAAGTTCAAGTTTAAGTTCTCCGGCTGCCCGAACGACTGCGTGGCCTCCATCGCCCGTTCCGACCTGTCGGTCATCGGCACCTGGCGGGACAATATCCGCATCGATCAGGCGGCGGTCAAAAAGTACCTCAGCGGTGAGTACAAGTCCAACGCCGGCGCCCATTCCGGCCGCGACTGGGGCAAGTTCGACATCAAGAAGGAAGTCATCAACCTCTGTCCCACCAAGTGTATGCACATGGAAGGCGACACCTTAAAGATCGACAACGCCGAGTGCACCCGCTGCATGCATTGCATCAACGTCATGCCCCGCGCCCTGCGCCCGGGTGCCGAGCAAGGCGCCACGATCCTGGTCGGCGCCAAGGCCCCGATCCTGGACGGCGCCCAGTTCGCCACCATGATCATTCCGTTCATGAAGGTTGACGCGGAAAACGAGTTCGAGGACCTGGTAAATATCATCGAGGGGATCTGGGACTGGTGGATGGAGAACGGCAAAAACCGCGAGCGGGTGGGCGAGTCCATCCAGCGGGTCGGCCTGCCCACCTTCCTGAAAGTGCTGAACGTGGAGCCCATCCCGCAGCACATCAAGGAGCCGCGCTCTAACCCTTATATCTTCTGGGAAGCGGAAGAGGTCGAAGGCGGCTGGGACCGCGACGTGCGCGAGTTCCGCAAGCGTCACGCCCAGTGATCGGCTGAGTCAGACATTATAAAATAACAGGTCTCACTTATACTACTTATCAAGGAGGTACGAATATGGGTTACGATCCGCAAAATCCAATGGCCGACAGAATCACCGACATCGGCCCCCCTCACTATACCGAGCTCATGCCGCCGGTCATCAAGGCCAACTTCGGCAAGTGGCTGTATCATGAGATCGTGCAGCCGGGCGTCTTGGTGCACGTTTCCGAGACCGGCGCCGAGTGCTATACGGTGCGCTGCGCCTCCGCCCGTCTGATCAGCATCGACCTGATCCGCGAGATGTGCGATGTCGCCGACAAGCATTGTGGCGGCCATCTCCGCTTCACCACCCGCAACAACGTTGAGTTCATGGTTGATTCCAAGGCCAAGCTGCAACCGCTGCTGGACGACCTGAAGGGCCGTGGCAACCGGTTCCCGGTCGGCGGCACCGGCGCCGGGGTCACCAATATCGTCCACACCCAGGGTTGGGTGCACTGCCACACCCCGGCCACCGACGCCTCGGGCGTGGTCAAGGCGGTCATGGACGAGGTGTTTGAGTACTTCACCTCCATGAAGCTGCCGGCCCAGGTGCGCATCGCCCTGGCCTGCTGCCTCAACATGTGCGGGGCGGTGCACGCCTCCGACATCGCCATCCTCGGCATCCACCGCAAGCCGCCGATGGTCGATCACGACGCCATCACCGGTCTCTGCGAGTTGCCGCTGGCCATTGCCGCCTGTCCGCTGGGCGCCATCAAGCCGGCCAAGGCCACCAACGAGAAGGGCGAAGAGGTAAAGTCGGTTTCGGTCAACGCCTCCCGCTGCATGTTCTGCGGCAACTGCTACACCATGTGCCCGGCCATGCCGTTGGCCGATCCGGATGGCGACGGCATCGCCATCCTGGTGGGTGGCAAGATCTCCAACTCCAAGTCGGCGCCCAAGTTCTCCAAGCTGGTCATCCCCTTCCTGCCCAACAACACCCCGCGTTGGCCTGAAGTAACCTCGGTGGTCAAGCGGATTGTCGATGTCTATGCCAAGGACGCCCACAAGTACGAGCGTATTGGCGAGTGGGCGGAGAGAATCGGCTGGGAGAAGTTCTTCGAGAAGTGCGACATCCCGTTCACCATCAAGAGCATCGACGACTACCGGCTGGCCTACAACACCTGGAGAACGACCACGCAGTTCAAGTTCACCAGCCATATCAAGTAAGAAACTGATCCGATTACGCGCATGGGCAGCCAGCGAATTGTCCTGGCTGCCCATGTAATCGCCTCGATCTCCTTTTCTACCCACAAAATGAGGATCGAACCATGGCTATGAGCAAAGAGGAATTGAAGGCGGCTATTTTGAAGAAGGCCCAAACCGCTGCCAAACCGCAGCTGTACGTCAAGGACTTCTACGAGTGCGACCCTGAATCCAAGCCCCGGGACGTGAAGAACGCCGCTAACGACTTGGTAAAGGAGGGTAAGATGGATTTCTGGTCCTCCGGCAGCACCACCATGTACGCCGCCAAGGGCCGGGCCAAGGACGAGGAGCATCGGGGCTAATAAGACTGATTTTTTCTTTGTCCGGCGGAGAGCCCTTCGGTAAGGGGCTATTTGTCAGCAATACCTAAGGCCACAGACTCTCTGTGGCCTTTTTTTATGCCTCTCCCGCCGCCGGGGAAACGTCGGTTGACAAGCCCGGTACTGTCTGGCTAAAACGTGTAGGCGTCGGGGTTGTGTAAGGCCCAAGCCGTGCAATAACGGGGCGGGGAGGGCAAGTTTTTCCGGCGCTGCTTGCATCCGGAGAACATGGGAAGATCGTGCGGGGATAAATGAGCCTGGTCGGCGAGGGAATACAGTTTGTGCGGGAGGTTTACGAGCGGCGCAGGCAGATCTGCGATCTGACCCGGCGCGACTTCACCGACCGTTATGCCGGTTCTTTTTTGGGTTTTATCTGGGCCTTTATCGAGCCGCTGGCCATGATGAGCATCATGTGGGCGGTGTTCAATCTGGGGCTCAAGGTGCATCCCTCAGGCTCCGTCCCCTTCGTGGCTTATCTATTCACCGGCCAGATTGCCTACAACTTCTTCGCCGAGGGCGTGGGCGCTGCCGCCGGGGTGATTCGGGCCTACTCCTTTCTGGTTAAGAAGGTCAAATTCCGGGTCGCCATCCTGCCCATCGTCAAGATCAACTCCGCCCTCATCATCCACCTGATTTTTCTGTTTATCGTCATGGGGATCATCTGGGTTAGCGGCATTAGGCCCAGCCTGTTCTGGCTGCAAACCGGCTACTACACCCTGGCCCTGCTCTTTTTGCTCTTGGGCTTGAGTTGGCTGTTGTCGGCGCTAGGAGTTTTTGTCAAGGATATCGCTAACCTGATTCAGATATTCATCACCTTTGGCTTCTGGCTCACCCCCATCTTCTGGGACAAGAACATCGTCCCCCCGGCCTACCAGTGGTATCTCTGCCTAAATCCGATGTTCTATATCGTGCAGGGTTACCGCGACAGCTTCCTCTATCGGGTACCATTCTGGGCCCATCCTCTCAATACCCTCTACTTCTGGGCCGTGGCCTGGCTGGTACTGCTCGGCGGCATCCTGGCCTTCAAGCGGCTGCGCCCTCACTTCGCCGACATCCTGTAGGCCGTCGCTGTTCCCCTGTCCTTCACCCCTGCTGCGGTTGGCTGTGATTTCCCCTGTCCGGCAAGGGGCAGTCTGCTATTTGGGGGTACTCCCATGGCTGGGGATGATTTTTTTCTTTGACAGGCCAGAATCGAAGCTCCTATGATGTTTGCATCTGGGGCGGATGGCAGCCTCTATCCACCACGGCGTGGGGGGTGCCCAGCCTCGTTTCATCGCCGTCTGCGGCAAGGGTAGCGTCCCGGCTCAGGCGGTCAAAACCTCTATCGTTTAGGAGTGAGAGATGACGAAAAGACGCATGATTGCAAGTTCGCTTAAGTTTCTCGTAGTCGTGTTGGCCGCGGTGGGCATTGCTTGTCCCGCGTTGGCGGACGAGGTCAAGGTGGGGGCGGGGGCCGCGCCGGTGGAGAACGTGTTCAACAAGATCAAGGAGCCGATGGCCAAGGACATCGGGGTGAACCTGACCATTATTTCCAACGGCCCCTCCCAGGCGCTTAAGGACTTGGACGCCGGCAGCGTCGAGGCCGCCGCCGCTGGCATGACCTTCGCGGACTGGATGGCGATGATGACCAAGGAGGGCTATGCCATCCCGGACCGGGGGGCCTATAAGTCGCGGGTCATCGGCAAGGACCTGGTAAAGGTGCTGACCAACAAGGACGTGCCGGTCAAGAGCCTCTCCAAGGCGCAACTGGCCGATATCTTCACCGGCAAGGCTAAAAACTGGTCGGAGGTGGGCGGCCCGGACCAGCCCATCGTGGTGATCTTGGGCAGCAAGATCCCCGGCACCCAGGCGGTGTTTCAGAATCAGGTCATGGCCGGAGCCCCTTACGCCACCGGGGCGGTGGAGGGCACCACCGCCGGCGATTTGAAGACCAAGGTGGCCGCCACTCCCGGCGGGGTATGCCTGGGGCCGATGTCCGGGGTTGATGCCAGCGTCAATGCCCCCGAGGTTCCGGAGATAGGCCGTCCGATCACCATCGTCACCAAGGGCGAGCCCTCGGGCGCGGTGCTGAAGATGCTTGACTATATCCGGGGTCAGGGCCAGCAGTATATCGTTAAGTGATGATGTCCATTGGGGGCGGGGCGTGCCCGCCACACCTAAAGCGTGGCCGCCCCCCAGTCGGGCGGCCCAGGAATAACCGGGAGCGGCCATGTCGATAAGAATTACCACCCTGCGCGGCAAGATCCTCGTCTCCACCGTCATCATGACCGTGATCCTCCTCTTGGCCTTGGGCGGGTTCATGGCCTGGCGGAGTCAAACCCTGATGCGCGACGACCAGCAGGCCAGGATGCGGTCCCAGGTGTCGCTGCTGGAAAATATCAGCGCCCCCTACATCGTCAACTTCGATTACCCCTCCCTCGACATCTTCGTCAAGGAGATGCTTAAAGACCCCCAGGTTGAGTGGCTGGTGTTCTACGACGCCAAGGGCAAGGCCCTGACCGCCAACAGTAAGGAGCAGCCCGCCACCCCCAGTTCGGTGTTGCTGGAGCGGGAGATCAAGGAGCCGGACAGCAAGGCGGTGATCGGGCGGATCAAGTTCAGCTACAACACCCAAGACGTCAGCCGCCAGTTCGCCGAAAATTTACGGATCACCGGGGCGGCCATCCTCTTGGGCGGGTTGTTGATGACCGGGGCCTTGTTCCTGGTGGTGAGCCGCAGCATCAAACCCCTGCACGGGGTGATGGCGGAGATCGGGGAAAGCTCGGGCCGGGTGGCCATGGGCGCCGGCCAGATGGCCTTGGCCAGTCAGGATTTGGCCAGCGGCACCTCCTCGCAGGCCGCGGCCTTGGAGGAGACCTCCTCCTCGCTGGAGGAGATATCCTCCATCACCATGCAGAACGCCGAGAATACCAAACAGGTGGAGTCGCTGATCAAGACCGCCCATCAGGTGGTGATCCAAGCCAATGCCTCCATGGCCGAGGTGATTGCCGCCATGCAGGAGATCTCCAAGGCCAGCGCCGAGACCTCGAAGATCATCAAAACCATTGACGAGATCGCCTTTCAGACCAACCTCCTGGCCCTAAACGCGGCGGTCGAGGCGGCCCGGGCCGGGGAGGCGGGGGCGGGCTTCGCGGTGGTGGCGGATGAGGTGCGCAACCTGGCGATGCGGGCCGCCGAGGCGGCCCAGAGCACCGCCCACATGATCGAGGGTACGGTGAGCAAGGTGCAGGATGGCTCGGGTCTGGTGGACAAGACCAATAACGCCTTTACCCAGGTGGCGGAGGGGGTGGGCAAGATGAATCTCTTAATCACCGACATCGCCACCGCCTCCAGCCAGCAGGCCCAGGGCGTGAGTCAGATCAGCAAGACGGTGGCCATGATGGACGAGGTGGTGCAGCAGACGGCGGCCAACGCCGAGGAGTCGTCCGCCTTAAGCCAGGAGATGCGCGCCCAGGCGGATAGCCTGTCGGCGGTGGTAGGCAAGCTGGAGGTGGTGATCGGCAGCGGCAAGGCCGGCCAGTCGATCCCCGCCGCGCCTTCGTCCCCGGCGGCCACCGAGCCGGGGCCGGCTAAAAAAAAGGCGGCCCCCAAGAAGGTGGCGAGCGCCAGGCCCGCCATCCCTGCCCCGCGGCCCGCCCTATCCAGCGCTAAGCGGCCGGAGGAGGTCTTCCCCCTGGACGACGAGGGGGAAACCTTCCAGGATTTTTAGCCCGCCGGGAACCCCCTTTTCTCCCACTGGGTGGCTGACTTGCTCAAGCAGCCACATCAGGTTGTGTTTTTGACATATACAGTGCCTTCACGCCTGGAGGGCGAGTGGTCACAGTTTGTTGCCTAAGCCGATAGAAAAGGTTGCCACTATAGTAGCGAAAGCCGGCGTTTGAAACGAGAATTGTCAATGAACAAGTTGGCGTGGACGGACTTGCGGTATAATGGCCAGGATGAGCCCCAGGTATCCACAAACAAGCCCTGGCAAGACCCGGCATTGGGGAAGGAATTCATGGGGGAAGGTTAAATTTATGAAGCAAGCAATCAAGCTGTCTCTGGCCGCTAGGCTGATCCGCGATTATCTTGTTCTGGCCGTTATCGCCCTGCTGGTTGGCACGACTGGCTATTACGGCCTAGAACGCGCCGCCGTCAGTCTGGATAGAATCTCCCGGAATGCCGAGCGGATGGCTCAGGCCACCGAGTTGGCGAGGCTGGCGCAGTTGAATTTCAAAAAACAGGTGCAGGCCTGGAAGGACACCTTGCTGCGCGGTCGGGATCAGCAGGCCTTTACCAATTACTTCGCGGAGTTTACGAGGCAGGAGAAGCTGACCAACGACAATCTCCTGGCCCTGAAGGCCTTGCTGGACAAGTCTGGGATCAACGCCAAAGGGGTGGCGCAGTCGCTCGCCACCCACGCCGGGCTGGGAGACAAGTATCGGGAGGCGATCAAGAGTTTCGACGCTTCCCGGCTGGACGCGGCCCAGGTGGTTGACAAGCTGGTTAAGGGGATCGACCGCCAGCCCACCGACGACATCGACAAGATCGTCGCCCACATCCAGGGTTACGACAAGGAGACCACCAGTAAACTCGAAGCCGCCTCCCATGCCGAGATCAGGCGGATTAAACAGCTGACCTTGGGGGGGATACTGGCCGGCATCTTCATCGCCCTGTCCCTGGGACTATACCTGAGCCGCTCCCTCTCCAAACAACTCCACGACCTGGCCGCCAACCTTCAGGTAAGCAGCAACGAGGTCGCCAGTTCCGCCAGCCAGGTGGCGGCGGCTGGCGAGGTTATGGCCCAGGGGGCGAGCGAGCAGGCCTCCTCGCTGGAGGAGACCGGTTCCTCGCTGGAGGAGTTGTCGAGCATGACCAGGCGTAACGCCGACAGCACCCGGCAGGTAAAGACCCTGGCCCAGGAGTCACGGCGGGCGGCGGAAAAGGGCGCCCAAGACATGCGCACCATGATCGCGGCGATGGAGGCGATTCGCGATTCAAGCGACGATATCGCGAGGATTATCAAGACCATCGACGAAATTGCCTTCCAAACCAATATCCTGGCTTTGAACGCCGCCGTCGAGGCGGCCCGGGCCGGGGAGTCGGGAAGGGGTTTTTCGGTGGTGGCCGATGAGGTTAGGAGCCTTGCCCAGCGCAGCGCCCAGGCGGCCAGAGAGACGACGGACAAGATCGAGGCGGCGATCGCCAAGACGGGTCAGGGGGTGGAGATGAGCGGCAAGGTGGCCCAGGCCTTAAACGACATCGTGGGCAAGGTCCGGCAGGTGGATGATCTGGCCAACGAGGTGGCCTCCGCCTCCCAGGAGCAGACCGAAGGCATAAATCAGATCAACATCGCCGTTTCCCAGGTAAACAAGGTCACCCAGGACAACGCCGCCAGCGCCGAGGAGAGCGCGGCGGCCTCAGAGGAGCTAAGCTCCCAGGCCGTGGTGGTCAAGCAGTCGGTGGCCGATCTGCTTCGGCTGGTGGATGGCCATTAATCATGATGATCTCGCACATAAGCAAATACCATGTTGGCGCCGCCGTTGTGAATGATGAATTGGTAAGATCTCATTCTAAACGAGCTGGGACCAACATGGTATTTGCGCCGCCAGCAATCAGGGCCCGAGCGCCAGGGCGCAACATCTCTAGGGTTTGATCGCCGGGGTCAAGGCTTGCCGCTGGAGGGCCTTTAATAAACCCCGAGCAGGTTCAAGGCCAGGAGCGCCAGACCCACCACCGCGATCCGTTTCACGGTCAGCGGACTCACCCTCTTGGCGATCTGGGGGGCGATGAAGCCACCTAGAATCGCCGCCGGAAACATAATCAGAAAGAAGGTCAAGTCGAAGTTGCCGAACTGGTAGTGGCGGGCGGTGCCCATCATGGTATTGAAGAAGATGGCGAGCAGCGAGCTGCCCACCACCACGTACATGGGCAGACCCAGGCCCACGGTCATCAGTGGCACCATGAAGGGGCCACCGCCGAAGCCGAACATCGATGAGACCACCGCGATTAAAAATCCGCCCAGGCAGCCGAGCACCACGTTCACCTTAAATTCGTGTCCCCAAAAATTCACCGTCATGGTCGTTTCTCCTTTTAGTTGCCCTTGGCCTTGGCGTTGGCCTCGGCCTTTTGTTTGAACTCCTTGAGAATCGCCTGCTCCTTCTTGTTCTTGGCGAGATAGCCGGGGGTGGTCTGCCAGAACATCAACCCGGAGAGGACGAGCAGGATCCAGCCGAAGACGAACTTGAACTGATCCAGGGTGATCAGCTCGGTGAGCTTGGGGCCGATGAAGCCGCCCACCACCATGGCCAGGCCGATGGTCACCCCTAGTTTCCAACTAATGAACTTGATCTTGGAGTAGTTGTAGATGCCGCTCCCCTGGGAGAAGAGCACCGTCGGCATCACCGTGCCCGCTACCACCGCGTGGGGCAAGGGCCAGAGGGAGACGAAGAGCGGATTCATGATGAAGCCGCCGCCGGCGCCCATCAGTACCCCGAAGATGGAGATGGCCAGGGTCAGCAGGAAGGGCCAGAAGAGGTTGATGCTGGTGCCGGCGTTGGGTAGATAGATCAGCGGAAAGCCGATGTGGTTCTCGAAGCTGGCGGCCTGACTGCGGGTGTTGCCGTCCACTGCGGCCACCACCGTGTACTTGCCGGGCGCGATCCCCTTTCTGATCTTGATCTCGGCCCGGTAGGCGCCGTCAGGGCTGACCTTAACCTCGGCGCCCAGCACCTTGTCCGGGCTGCGGAAACGCACCTTGACCAATTCCATGGACCGTCGCCGATTCTCCTGCTCGGCCATTGCCGGCAGCATCTGGCCCCGCGAGCCGACGATGCTGCCCATCAGGGTTGCCTGGTAACGGTCGATCTTGATCTTGCCGGGCGTCGAGTAAATTCCCGCCGCTCCCACCTCCTTCAGCAGGGAGTCAAGGTTCCACTTCTTGCCGCTCGCCTTGGCCTGGGACAGCTTGTCCTGGTCGCTAACCGGCACGAACAGCTTGTAGTAGGCGGGCATCTCGCTGGTCATGTACAGGACGTAGGGCCGCTTGCCGGTCGTTTTGTCCGGCTTGGCGTCGAAGTGAGAGGCCCGCACTAGCTTGTCGCCCCAGATCTCGATAAATACCGGCTTGCCCGCCGGGGCCTTGCCGCTCACCACGATGGTGCCGCCGTTGTCCAGGGAGGTCTTGTCGATTTTGATGGTCGGCGGTGGCCCTGCCGGAGAGCTGGTCGTCGCCGGGGCCGCTGCGGCGGGTATCGGGGTCGTCCCGGCCATGGATGCCGGGGGATAAAGCGCCCCCAAGGTTATCCATGCCCCGTACAGCAAGCCTCCAAGCCATCTTTTTCTCATCTTCCCCCTCCTGTTTGGTTGGTTGGACTGCCAGGCGGCTGGCATCAGCCGCCGCCATCACCCGCAAGTCGCCGCCTGGCGCGGTGGCTGGCCGGCGACCAGGATTATCCTATACCTGACTGCCACTCGGTGGCAATAAAAAATAATTTTTTCCTGGGAAGGTCATCAAGCGTGAATCCTTAAATATCATGGATTGGCGGGGCTCCGAGGATATTCATTTTCCCGCTTGTCTTTTGGCCTGGTTTGCGTGTACGATTTATCTTGCTGGCCATCGGCGGCGGACGCCGGGCGAGAGGGAAATCTTGGTCTGGAGGCGCAAGATATGGTAGAGACGGTTTGGAGCATGTGCGGCATGTGCACCGCCCGCTGCCCCATTCGGGTGGAGGTGGAGGGGGGCGCGATCACTTGGCTTGAGGGCAACCCCCATCTCCTGGGGGGGGCCTTGTGTGCCCGAGGCTCGGCGGGGCTGGCGCTGCTCGCCGACGACGAGCGGCCTAGGCAGCCCCTGCTCCGTAAGGGTGGCCGAGGTGAGGGCCGCTGGCAGCCGGTCTCCTGGGACACCGCCCTCGATCAGGTGGCGGAGCGCCTGCAAGCGATCATCGCCAAGGACGGGGCGCGGAGCACGATCATGAGCTGCCGGGGCGGCCCCTTTGTCGATCCGGCCAAGGCCTTCATCCAGGCCTTGGGCTCGCCCAACTTCACTAACCACGACAGCGCCTGCGGCCGTAACGTCCACCACGCCAGCCTCTCGGTGTACGGGGTGGGCCGGCCCGATCTGACCTACGACATCAAAAACGCCCGCCATCTGGTGCTCTTTGGCCGCAACCTTCTGGAGTCGATGAAGATCGGCGAGGCCAACCAGGTGCTGGACATGCTGGACGCCGGTGGCCGCCTGACCTACGTCGATGTCCGCCAGACGGTCACCGGGCTCAAGGCCAGCCGATTCCTGATGGTGCGGCCCGGCACCGACTACGCCCTGACCCTGGGCCTCCTGCACGGGCTGATCAAGGCCGGGGCCTACGATGCCGAGTTCGTCCGCCTTCACACTGTGGGCTTTGATGAGCTGGCCGCCTTTGTCGAGCCCTATACCCTCGACTGGGCGGCCCAGGAATGCGGCGTCAAGGCGAAATCGCTTAAGGAGTTCATCGACGAGCTGGGCGCGGACCGGCCCCGGGTTATCTTTCATCCCGGCTGGATGTTGGCCCGCTACCGTGACTCCTTCTACGCCAGCCGCAACCTGCATCTGTTAAACGTCCTCATGGGCAACCTCGAGATCAAGGGCGGCCAGATCTTCGCCAAGGGGGCCAAGGACTGCGGCCGGAAGGGCATCCGCAACCTTACTGATCTGGTGCCCAAGCCGGAGGAACGGCGGGCCGACGGGGTAGGCTGGAAATATCCCCACTTCGACAAGGGGCCGGGCATTTTCCCCCTGTTTTACGAGGCGATGGCCACCGGAGAGCCCTATCCGCTCAAGGCCCTCTTCTGTTACCGTCACGACCCCCTGACCTGCTTCCCCGATCCCGAGGCCCAGAAGCGGCGGCTCGACACCCTGGAGCTGTTGGTTTCGATAGACACCCACTACAGCGAGTTCGGTTGGTACAGCGACGTCATCCTGCCCGAGTCGCCTTACCTGGAGCGCGACTGCCAGGTGGCGGTGCAGAAGGGGCCCAAACCCCGGCTCATCTATCGCCAGCGGGCGACGGAGCCCCGTCACGACACCAAGCCCGGCTGGTGGATCTTTCAGCAACTGGCCAGCCGGCTGGGATTAGGCCAGTATTTCCCCTACTCGACTATCGAGGAGTTGTGGGCCTGGCAACTGGAGCCCACCGGGATCAAGATTGGCGATTTCGCGGCTCGGGGCTTTGTCGATCTGGCCGACAAGCCTATTCTCGATGACCGGGAGTCAATGGCCCGTCGCCTTGCCACCCCTTCTGGCCAGATCGAGTTGGTGAGCGGCAAGCTCGCGGCCCAGGGTATTGAGTTGTTAAGGCCCTACGAGAGTCCCCCCAAGCCGCCGGCGGGGATGTTCCGGCTGGTCTTCGGACGCTCGGCGGTCAATACCCACGGTCACACCATCAACAATCCGCTCCTGCACGAGTTGTTGCCGGAAAATCGCCTGTGGATCAACAAGCGGGCCGCGGCGGGGCTGGGGGTTGCCGACGGCGACTGGCTGGAGTTGATCTCCCAGGACGGGGCAGCCAGGGGCCAGATCCAGGCCAAGGTCACTGAGTTCATCCATCCCGAGGCGGTGTATTGCCTGCACGGCTTTGGCCGTCAGGTGCCCCTGCAAAGCCGGGCCTGTCACGCCGGGATGAGTGATCAGAAACTTCAGACCGGGCTGCTCTTGGAGATGGACCGGGTGGGGGGTGGGCTTTGTCTGTGCGAGGGACTGGTCACGGTGCGGCGTAGCGACAGGAACGGCCAACGGGAGGTGGAGCTATGAATCGGTACCTGATCCACTTGAACTCCAAGCGCTGCATCGGTTGTCACGGTTGCGAGGTGCACTGCAAGACCAACAAGGGCCTGCCGCCGGGGCCGATGCTCTGCGAGATCAGCCACGAGCCCCTACGCTCGGTGCGCGGGGTGCCCAGGACCGAGTTTAGGTTCCGCTCCTGCTATCACTGCGAAGACCCGCAGTGCCTGCCGGCCTGTCCCACCGGGGCCATGCGCAAGCGGGAGGACGGCATCGTCTTTGTGGAGCAGGAGACTTGTATCGGCTGCATGGCCTGTCAGCAGGCCTGCCCCTGGGATATCCCCCAATTAAACCCCGCCACCGGCAAGGCGGTTAAGTGTGACTATTGCCTGGATCGGGTGGATCGGGGCTTGAAACCTGCCTGCGTTGCCAAGTGCGCCACTCACGCCTTGCGGTTTGTGCGCCTGGTGGAGTTTTAGACCTTAACGGTGGCCTTGGAACCATGGGCTCATTTCTAGATACCCTGCAAAGGTTCTGCTTGGGGGCTGCGGCCTCGTCGGCGCAGCCTGCCCCTCCCCCCCGGCGGGTGGTGCGTCTTGATTGCCCAAAACCCCGGCCCGGCTGGGAGCCGCGCTACCAGCGCCTCCTGGTCATCGACGACATGCCGCGCTACACCCAGGACATCCTGGAAACCCTGCGGGTATTCTACGAGGAGGCGAGCTTGACTATCCATATCGCTCACACCTTCGCCGATAGCCTGGCCGCCTTTAAGGAGGGAGGCGTACAATTGGTGATCCTCGATTCTGACTTGAACGACCCCGAGGGCACCGGGGAGGACTTGCTTAAGGCGTTTAAGTCCCAGGACCCGGGGGTGGTGGTGCTGGCCAACAGCAGTGAGCAGAGATACAACGACCTGCTGCTGCAGGCCGGGGCCATGGCGGCCCTGGCCAAGGAGCAGAGGAAGCTTCGTCGTTGGCTGACGGTAAACGGCTGGCAGCGGAAGGAGGGCGGGTCGCCCGTCTAGGCGTTGGCGAACCCGTGCCGGAGGATGAAGAGGTCGAGCCGGGCCTGCTGGTCCAAGCTCAGTTCCCCGAAGGCCACCCCGCAGCGTCGCATCAGGCGCTCCGCCGGGGGGCCATCCTGATTGTCGCGGCAGTAGGAGATGGGTTGGAGGGGAATATTTTTGAGGATGATCTGCTCGGCGGGGTCGTCGTTTTTCTCGTGGCCGAGGAAGATGTCGATCTCGAAGGAAGTGCTTTCCCAGTCCCCCTGGTTGATGCATAAAAAGGAAATTCCCGTCTGGCTAATGTCGATTATTCTGCCTAATTCCTTGTAGTGCGGTTGTTTTAACAGGGCGTAGGCGTTACCCCCCACCAGATAGCGCATGCTTTTCCTCTGCTCCACGGAACCAGCTTGGGCGCACATAAGAATTCGTCTCCAGGAAGGCCATCGACACCGGGGGTCGTTTGGCGTGTATGTTCGTAATGCAAGGTCGCCTGGAACATTTTCTCAATTTTTTGCCGTTTTGGGTTTTACATTTGCAGCCGGCGTGTCCTGGTTGGTTGCCGGGCGTCCGAGGCTTTTTGCCGGGGGCCTTGGGCGGGGCGCCGTTTGCGTTTTGAGAGAAAAGCGAATTCAAAGGGCCGGGGAACGGCCAACTTGTGTAATTATTTAACCATCTGCCCTGGCCGCTTGTCAAATGTTTTCGAGTGAAGAATAATGGCTTTGTGCCTGCTTGTTAATGGGAGGCCCTCTGAAAGTTTGGCCTCCAACCGTGCCCATAAACCTTATGCCGCCCGCGCCATGAATCACCCAACCGCCCTTATCGCCACGGAGCAACTGATCGCCCTCCTCGAACGGGCGGCCATCACAGTCAGCGGCCTCGAACAGGAGGCCGAAAAACTTCTTTACCAGGAGAATAATAAGGAGGGATACGCGGCCCGGCTGCGGCAGAAGGCCATCTTGTTGAGCGGTTTGATCGACGAGGTGGAAGGGATAGGCGGCCTGCCGGCCCCGGTTTGCGCCTTGATCCAGGAACGGGTGGGCAGTGTCTCCTACGAGGCGGAACGGGCCTTGCGGGTGGACAGTGTCTTTTACATGGCGGTGCTGTTGTACCCCGAGCATCACCGTCCTGGGATGCCCAACGAGCTTGAAGAGCTGATCGCCCTGCTGGACGCTATTAGGTGCCAGGCTTAGGTGCCGTGCGGAAACAACTTGGGTAAATTTGCCACGTATTTTTTACGGCTCCGTCCTCATGCCGTTGTCTGGGGCTATCCCAGGCACCAGGCGTAGGCGTTCTGGAACAGGGTGAGCCAGGGCGAGGCGGCGAGATTTTTTTTCATCTCCTCGGGGAGCCAGTGGGCCTGCCACTTGAGGAAGGTGCGCTCCGGGTGGGGCATCATCGCCAGGTGGCGGCCATCGGGGGTGCAGAGGCCGGTCAGGCCCTCTTGTGAGCCGTTGGGGTTTAAGGGATAGTCGGTGGTGGGACGGCCTTGGTCGTCGACGTAGCACAGGGTGGCCAGGTTCTGGGCCCTGACCTGCTCGTGGAGCGCCGGGTCGGGGAAGTTTAGGTAGCCTTCGCCGTGGGCCACGTGGATGCCGAACACCAGGCCCTCCATGCCCCGCAGCATGATGGCCGGGCTGGGCAGGACCCTGACCGTGGCCCAGCGGGACTCGAAGCGGCCCGAGAGGTTGTGGACGAAGCGCGGCTGCCGTTCCGGCTCGATGCCTGTCCACGGCACCCAGCCCAGGAGCCCGAAGAGCTGGCAGCCGTTGCAGATGCCGAGCGAGAAGGTGTCGGGCCGGTGGTAGAAGGCCTGGAACATCTCGGCCAGGCGTTGGTTGAATTTGATGGTGGCGGCCCAGCCCTTGGCGCTGGCCGGCACGTCGGCGTAGGAGAAGCCCCCCACCGCCGCCAGGCCCCGGAAGCCGTCCAGGGTGATCTTGCCGTCCAGGAGATCGGTCATGGTGAGGTCCCAAGGCTCGAACCCGGCGGCGTAAAAGGCGGCGCTCATCTCCCGGTCGGAGTTGCTGCCCTCGTCTCTGAGAATGGCGACCTTGGGTTTGTCCTTGCGGCTCAAGAGGGCGGGGGCGGTGGGCTTAGGAGGGAAGGGCACGCTGTATGTAGGCCCTGGGCGGTCGTGGAGGCAGTCCTTCTCCGCCTGGGCGCAGTCCGGGTTCATCTGGAGCCGTTCGAGCTGGAAGCTCGTCTCCTCCCACAAGGCCCGCCAGGGGCGGATGTCGCCGTCGAGCACCACCTCCTGGCGGCAGCGCAGCCGGATGACCTTGTCGGTCAGGGGGCGGCCAATGACTTGTGCCGGTAAGGCGCGCTCGGCAAGCAGGGTCATGACCTGCCCTTGCGCCGCCATGTCCACCTCGAATACCAGTCCCAGCTCCTCGCTAAACAGTTGGGCCAGGGCCGGAGCCGGGCCGTTTGTTTCCACCTCCAGGCCGCAGTTACCGGAGAAGGCCATTTCGAGCAGGGTGACGATCAGGCCCCCGTCGCTCACGTCGTGGCCGGCCAGGATCAGGTCTTGGGCCAGCAGTTCCTGCACCGCCGCGAAGGCCCGGCCCACCAGGGCGGGGTCGTCCATGTCCGGCGGCGGGGAGCCGATCTGCCCCAAGGTTTGGGCCAGGGCCGAGCCGCCCAGCCTGGCCTGGCCCAGACCCAGATCGATATGGATCAGCACCGAGCGGCCGGGTCGCTTGAGGTCGGGGGTGGCGATCTTGGTGATGTCCTCCATGACGGCGTAGGCCGAGATCACCAGCTCCCGGGGGGACTTGACGGTCTCCTCGCCCACCCGGGTGGCCATGGACAGGCTGTCCTTGCCGCCATCCACTGCCAGCCCCAGGGCGATCATCGCCTTCCTCATGGCGTTGGCCGCGTCGTAGAGGGCCGCCCCCTCGCCGGCCAGCTTGGGGGCCCACATCCAGTTGGCTGAGCACTTGACCCGGTCCAGGCCCTCGACCTTGGCCCAGGCCAGGTTGGTCACTGCCTCGCCCACCGCCATCCGGGCCCCGGCCTGGGGATCGGCGATCATCTTCATCGGCTGCTCGCCGATGGTGCAGGCCCCGCCCGAGAGCCCGAAATAACCCTGGGCCAGCACCGCCACGTCGCTTACCGGGGCCTGGAGCGGCCCGCAACAGGGCTGCTGGGCCACCAGTCCGGTCACCGAACGATCCACCTTGTTGGTCAGAAAACGTTTGGAACCCACCGATACCAGGCGCAGGACGTTGGTTAAGGCCGCTTGCACCGTGAGTTCGGAGGGCACCGCCACCGGCGGCAGTTGCTCGCGCCGGCGTTGGTCGCTGAAGGTCTTGGTGGGGATGTTGCCCAAGACCTGGTCAAGTTCCAGGTCCACCGGGGTGCTGCCGTTGGCCTCGTCTTCCACCACGAAGCGCAGGTCGCCGGTCACCTCGCCCAAGACCTCGCAGTTCACCTTCTCCCGGCGGCAGATCTCCTTAAACCGTTCGAGGTTTTCGGGACGGATCAAAAAGCCGTTGCGTTCCTGGTATTCGGCTACGTACAGCTCCAGTACCGACATGGTGGGGTCGCCGGCCTTGATCTTGCGGATGCCGATCCGGCCCCCGGATTTCTCCACCAGCTCCTTTAAGACGTTGCCCGGCCCGCCCGCCCCCTGGTCGTGGATCACCTCGATTAGGGTCTGGTCGCCCATCTCGTTGCAGGCCCTAATCACCCGGTTCATCTTCTGCTCCATCTCGGCGTCGCCGCGCTGCACGGCGTTGAAGTCGAGATCGGCCACGTTGTCGCCCTGCAACATGCTGGAGGCGGCCCCGCCCCCGAAGCCCACCCGGTAGGCGGGGCCGCCCACCTGGACGATGCGCATCCCGGGCTGGGCGGGGTTCTTTTCGAGGTGGCGCTGGTCGATCTGGCCGATGCCGCCGGTGAACATGATCGGCTTCAGGAAGCCCCAGCGTTCGCCGTTTTCGAGCCTAAGGTCGAAGGAACGGGTGAAGCCCTGGATCAGGGGTTCGCCGAACTTGTTGCCGTAGTCCGAGGCCCCGTTGCTGGCCTCGATCTCGATCGCCAGCGCCGGGGCCAGGTTGGCGGGGCAGGGGTGACGCTCTTCCCAGGGCAAGTCGTAGCCAGGAATGTGGAGGTTGGCCACGCAGTAGGCGGCGGTGCCCGCCCCCACGAAACCGCCCCGGCCGGTGCCCTGCACGTCGCGGATGCGGCCCCCGGTGCCGGTCTCCGCCCCAGGGAAGGGGGCGACGCCGGTGGGGAAGTTGTGGGTCTCGGCGGTGAACAGGAGGTGGCGTTGCTCTTGGCGCAGGGTCAGGGCCGAAGGCTCGCCCGGACGGACCGGAAGCAGATGCTGGCCATCCCGGCCTTGGATGGCGCTGGAGTTGTCCTTAAAGGCGATGACGCTGTTTTCCGGGTGGGCGGCGAGGGTGGATTTCACCACCTGCATCAGGTTCTCGGGCTGCCTCTCGCTGTCGATGATCTGTACCCCCCGGAAGAACCCGTGCCGGGAGTGCTCGCTGTTGGCATTGTTTAAATCCATGATCTCGACGATGGTGGGGTTGCGGTGGTGCCGAGTCACGAAGTAGTCGTAATAGAAGTTGCGATCCCACTCGTCCATGGAGATGCCGGGGATGGCGAGCAAGGCGTTGGAGCCCTGCTCCTTGAGCGGCACCTCCTGTACCGGCTCTGGGGTCACCCCGGTCTCGAAGCTGGTCAAGGGGCCGGGATAGACGCACTCGGTCATCCGGTCGTGGTGACGCTTGACAAAGCCATCCCGGTCCTCGCCCTCTGGCACCAGATAGCGCCGGGAGCGCTCCACCCGGCTGATCTTGGCCAGGCCGGTGGCCTGGCAGATGGAGACCATGTTCGACGACCAGGCGGTGGCGAAGTTGAGCCGGGGCCCGATCTCCAAAAGCCTGGGGCCGGCCAGGGTGGGGGCGAGAGTCACCGTCTCCTCGATGAAGCCGTCGGCCAGCAGCAGGCGCAACTGGCGAAGCTCGTCGTGGGAGAGGGGAGAGGCGGTCTCGATGTGGAAGCAAAACTCATGCGTCTCGCTGAGCGGACGATAAAGTTGCAGGACGGTCTTGGACATGCCATCACCTGGGGCAGCGGTTTTAGGGGGCGGTTTGCTTGCGAACCGGCAAGCCCTCTTCTTACCGCAAAAATCCCGTTTAGAGAAGCCTGGAGATGCGACTTGCGGTCAGCAGTCCAGAAAACGGGCGCTGAGTTTTTTGTCCAAGAGTTCCACCTGGCCCTGGACGCTGGTCTTTTGGAGCATGGTTTCGGAGAGGGTGCGAATGGAGTGGATAACGGTGGAGTGATCGCGGTTGAAGGCCTTGCCGATGTCGCTTAAGCCCCGGTCGGTGTGCTTGCGGGACAGGTACATGGCGATCTGACGCGGGAAGGCGAAGGTCTTCTTGCGGGACTTGGAGGCCAGTTCCTCGCCCGCCAGCCGGAACTGATCGGCCACGAAGTCGCGGATTACGGTGGGGGTAAGGTTTTGGCGTTGACCGATGCTGGTGGCCAGCGCCTCGTTGATCATGTCCAGGTCGGGGGTCATCCGGCGTAGATTGGCCTTGGCCTTTAGCCCGATCAGGGCGCTCTTGAGCTGCCGGATGTCGCCTTGAATCCGTTCCGCCACCACGATGGCCAGCTCCTCGTTCAGGACGAGCCGGAGTTCGGCGGCGTTTTGGTTGACGATGGCGATTCGGGTGTCCAGTTCCGGGGTGGTGATTTCGGTCACCAGGCCGCAGGACAGCCGGGACTGGATGCCGGGGGCCAGGGCCTCGATGTCGCGGGGGGGCTTGGCGCCGGTGAAGATGACGCTCTTGCCGCTCTCCAGCAGTACGTCGAGCACCGCGGTCAGCTCTTCCTGGGTCTTGACCTTGCCGGTTAGGGACTGCATGTCCTCCAGCAGCAGGACGTCCGCACCCTGGTAGCGATCCTTGAAATTGTCCATCTGTTTGTTCTGGATGGAGCGCACCATGTCGTTGGAGAGCTGTTGGGCGGTCAGGTAGTTCAGCCGGAGGCGCGGGTTGGCGGCCAGGAGCTTGTGGGCCACGGCGTGGGTCAAATGGCTCTTGCCTAGCCCGGTGCCGGCGCTGATGTACAGGCATTGCCCCAGGGACTGGTCGCCGCAGGCCAGGGCGTGGCAGGCGGCGTGGGCCAGCTCGTTGCTCTTGCCCACCACGAACTGGTCGAAGACGTAACGCGGGTCTAGGGTGCGGACAAAGGAGGGGGCCTTGTTGACCGTGGGCAGGCAGAGCTGCTCCCGGAGCGGGCCGCCGGGGGCGACGGTAGGCGCGGTCGGAGCCGACGGCAGCAGGGGCGGGGCGTCCTTGACCGAGAAGACCACGGAAGCCTGTTGCAGGCCGTGGACGGTCATGGCCTCCTGGATACGGTCTAGGTAGTGGTCCGCCACCCAGGAGCAGAAGAAACGGTCCGGGCCGCGCAACTCCAAGACCTCCTGGTCACAGCGCGGGCATTCCAGGGGCGAGATCCAGAGGTCGTGCAGGTCGGGCGGCAGGGTGTTGGCCAGGTGGTGCGAAATTTGTTTCCAGCTCATCATTATCCTTAATTGGGGTCGTTTGGGGTTGCTTTAGCAAGCTGCGGGCCAGACGGCTTAGACGATGGTGCATTTGTTCTAAAAAAGTTGATATCTAAGCATTTGATTTCAAATTTCGGGCAACGTCCCCTTGGTGAGCCCAGGTTGTAACCAACTTGGGCGTCGGCTGTCAAAGTTGATCTGCCAGGATTTGATCCGACGGCGCTACCACATTTTTAACAATATTAAAATTTATTAAAATCAATAAGATATGTTTAATAACCTTGGCGATGGCCGATGGAATGTGGCCTGGGATTTAAGGGGTGAAAGTGACACGGTTTGGTGAGCTTAGCGGCGGATTGGGAGTTGGTGGTAGTGATTGTTGAAAACTAATATCTCTTCCATGCTGCTCAATAGTCTCTTTTCCTCGTCATTAGTCTTTTTTATTCTTTTGAGGCTCGCCCCTGTCTCTGGGCCTGGCCATCCCTAGAGCCGCCATTGTTGAGCGGACGGGGCGTGGGCGGTTTTGTTGTTGACAGGTAAAATCAGAACTGCTAAGGAAATTAGGTGCTGGCCGGGTAAGGGTGAAACGGCCTGGCAGCCACAACTAGAAAAATAGCGCTCTCAGGTGCCCCTGGCCGCGTGCGGCGGGGATAATCGGGAAGTCCGGTCACAGTCCGGCGCTGCCCCGCAACCGTAAGTGAGGACGAAAGCCGCCACAGACCACTGTTCCCCTTCCGGGGATGGGAAGGCGCGGCAAGTAGGATGATTCACGAGCCGGGAGACCGGCCTGAGGGTTTGACGAGCAGATTCCGCGGCAAGGATCCGGCTCGGGCCTCAATGGTATTTGGGTGCGGGATGGTTGTTCCGCACGCATTGGTTCCCGGGTCGCTTTTAGGCGATGCCGGGTTTTTTTGTGTCTTCATAAGGCGACGG
>JAJXUT010000011.1 GCA_021782655.1 Deltaproteobacteria bacterium | reverse complement strand
CTGAAGATGATCATGGAGATCGAGAAGGAGTCCCCCAACGTGCCGGTGATCGCTATCTCCGGTGGCGGGGTGATCGCCCCGGAACGCTATCTGGCCTTGGCCGAAAGCATCGGCACGAGAAAGACCCTGGCCAAGCCCGTTTCCCGCCAGGAGCTGGTCGAGGCGGTGAACGCCGTCTTGATGAACTAAACCCACCAGGGCCTTCCCGCCTGTCCCTGCCCCCCCTGCTCGTCTCCGGCGGAGAAGGGGGCTTCCTGATTCCCACCTCCCGCAAGTTTAAGCCAAATCGTTGTCCGCCTTGATGCGGATCAGTCCCCCCGGCCCGCCACGGGTCAGGTGTTTTTGCCCTTGGCCAAGATACGGTCCGCGACCCGGCGGACATCGGCCAGGCATCAGCGGCCCTGGGGATTCTTCTCGGAGCAGTGGCAGCCGCCCGCCTTTTTCGCCACCAGGATGTCGTCCATGATCGTCGAGCGGCCGTGACGGCGGGCATCCTCCTCGATGTCTCTTTCCGTATGTTGGAAGCAGTAGCAGATCAGCTCCTCGCTCATTTTGTCCCTCCCTGGTTGAGTATTTCGGTCAGGGTGAGGACGAAGTCGCGGATCTCGTCTCGCACCCGGCGGTAGTGGGTTAAGGCCTCGTCCTCGCTCCTGGCCCCCGCCGCCAGACGGGGCGGGTCGTCGAAGCCGTGGTGGATCAGGTGGCCGGGGGAAAAGGGGCAGGTCTCGGCGGCATGGCCGCAGAGGGTGATGACATAATCGAAGGACTTACCCGCCAACTCGTCGATGGTCTTCGAGTGTTGGCTGGCGATGTCCACCCCCGCCTCGGCCATCACCCTGACCGCCAGGGGATTGACTCCGTGCCTCTCGATGCCGGCGGAACACGCCTCGATCACCTCGCCCTTGAGTTGCCGGGCCCAGCCCTCGGCCATCTGGCTGCGGCAGGAGTTGCCAGTGCAGAGAAAGAGAATTTTCATTTTTTCCATGGTTAAATTAGCCTCTTGCAAAATCAAACTTAACTAGCATTAAATGACGACGATCGCCCTGTCATCTCGTGTCATTTTCGTCATTTTGCAAGAAGCTCAAATGACAGGATTAATGGTGGGCGCCCCCCGGAAGGGGAGATTCAAGTTGTCGTCCGCCGCCGGCAAAGTAGCGGCGCTTGAGCCAGAAGGCGACGTTGACCAGCGAGATCAGCACCGGCACCTCGACCAGCGGCCCGATCACCGCCGCGAAGGCCTGGCCGGAATCGATGCCGAAGACGGCGATGGCCACGGCGATAGCCAGCTCGAAGTTGTTGGAGGCGGCGGTAAAGGAAAGCGTCGTCGCCTGTTCGTAGGTGGCGCCGACCCTTATGGACATGAGGAACGAGGCCAGGAACATGACCAGGAAGTAGATGGTTAGCGGCACGGCGATCCTCAGCACATCCAGGGGCAGTTGGACGATGTATTCGCCTTTCAGCGCAAACATCACCAGGATGGTGAAGAGCAGAAAGATCAGGGTTAGGGGGCCGAGCCGGGGCAGCAGGCGGGTCTGATACCAGTCCTCGCCCTTGAGCCTTAAGCCGGCGAAGCGGGTGAGCATTCCGGCCAGGAAGGGGATGCCCAGATAGATGAATACCGATTGGGCGATTTCGGCCATGGAGATGTCCACCACCGCCCCCTTGATTCCCAACCACCGGGGGAGGACGGTGATGAAAAACCAGGCGTAGCCGGAGAAGAAGAGCACCTGGAAGAGGGAGTTGAAGGCCACCAATCCGGCGCAATACTCCCGGTCGCCTTCCGCCAGGTCGTTCCAGACGATGACCATGGCGATGCAGCGGGCCAGCCCGATCAGAATCAGACCCACCATGTACTCCCGGTGTCCGGAGAGGAAGGTGATGGCGAGGAAAAACATCAAGAACGGCCCGACGATCCAGTTTTGGATGAGCGACAGGGCCAGCACCCTGGTATTCCTGAACACCTGGTGCAGCTTTTCGTAACGCACCTTGGCGAGCGGCGGGTACATCATCAGGATCAGGCCGATGGCGATGGGGATGTTGGTGGTGCCGACCTGAAAGGAGTTGATCAGCTGGCGGACGCCGGGGTAGAGCCAGCCGGTCATGACGCCTACGAACATGGCCAGGAAGATCCACAGGGTGAGAAAACGGTCGAGAAAGGATAGCCGCTTGCTGGTGGTCATGGTTTACCCCGGTATTTTTTGACTGGCGCCGTCTTATCCGCCGCCGCTTCGCCGCATCCGGGTTGCGGTTTCTGCGCCAGATGTTCTTGGAGAATTTTTCGGTCTCGCTTGGCCGTCGTGGACTCCTCAAGATGCGCCAGGATGCCGTGGTGCATGGCGACGCGGCTGGCCGCACCTGCACCCGCGCCGAGCAGCCGGTAATACATCCAGACCCCCTGCCGGCGGCCGCTCACCCAGCCGGCGTTTCTCAACACCGCCAAATGCCGGGAGACGGTTGATTGGGGGAGTTGCAGGGCCGCCATCAGGTCGCAGACGCAGAGCTCCCCTGGCCCGAGAAGGGCTAGGATGCGCAGCCGGGTTTCGTCGGCCAGGGCCTGGAAGAGGGGGACGGTGGCTTGCATATTGAGCATTATATCCGGATAAAAGGATATGTCAAGCGTTGATCGACAGGGCGGCATTTCGTCCCGTGGGAGGCGGGGCGGCCAGGAGGCGGCTTCGTATCTCCCACGGCAAGCGGTTCCCGCGCCTTGGCGACCGGCTTAAGACTCCCGTCGCTGGCGGCGAATCGGCTATCCAGGCGGGTTATTGCTGGGTAGCCTTTTTTTATGTTGAAAAATTAAAAGAAACATGATAACCCTGAACCCACTTTGATGAATGAGGATTCACCCGTATCTTATTAAGGTGTGAATTAATTAGTAAAAGAAGGTGGTTTTGCCGATATGACCTTTCAGGGTAAGCTGGCGGAGAAAAAGTCGAAAATCGTTGCGCGGTGGATCGAGGCGGTGCTGGCCAGCTACTCTGCGGATGGGGCCAGCTTCTTCAATCGCCAGAAGGACCGTTTCGCCAACCCCTTGGGCTTTGCCGCCAAGACCGGGCTTACGGCGATCTACGATCAACTGGTGGGCGACGCCCCGGCGGGCGAGATGCCGGCGGAGCTGGCCCAGTTCGTCAAGCTGCGCTCGGTGCAGACCTTCACCCCCTCGCAGGCGGTGGGTTTTGTCTTCCAGTTGAAACCGGTACTGGTCGAGCAATTGGGCTGGGAGACCCTGCTGGCCGCCGGCCAGGAGTGGTCCGAATTGGCCGCCAAGATCGATCGCCTGGCGCTCAAGATCTTCGACCTGTATGTGGAAGATCGGGAGCTGCTGCACGAGGTGAAACTGAGCGAATACAAGAAGGGCAACCACGTCATGGCCGCCGGGCGCTGCCCGTCGTCGGCGCTGGGCGGCAACAGCCAGGCTGAGAGGGTCGAGCTGAAAGTTATCCGGGATTGTTAGGAGCCGTTCAGAAATAATAACCAGTACCTAGCTGATCTTGCCTGGGCGGCTTGTTGTGCCGTCGCCGTGAGGCTTTTGTTGGCGTTATTTCCCTAACAACGGCTTAGTTTGGTCAACTCAACATGAAGCGAGGTCGTAGTAAATGAAAATCCTGTATCCCTTCGTCGCCGTCCTTGGTCTGATCGTCATCGCCACCATCGGCTCCCGGGCTGGGATGGAGCCTCTGTTTGGCATCGTCTTCCCCTACCTGGCCATTCTGATTTTTCTGGGCGGCTTCATCAACAAGGTGGTGGGCTGGGCCAAGTCGCCGGTGCCGTTCCGCATTCCTACCACCTGCGGCCAGGCCAACTCCCTGCCCTGGATCGAACAGGCCTGCTTCGACAACCCCTCCACCTCCTTCGGGGTGACGGTGAGGATGTTCCTGGAGGTCTTCTTGTTCCGCTCCCTGTTCCGCAACACCCAGGCCGACGTCTATGACGGCCCCAAGCTGCGTTACGGCTCCAGCAAGTACCTGTGGCTGTTCGGCCTGCTTTTCCATTACTCCTTCCTGGTGATCGTGCTGCGGCACATCCGGCTGTTTGCCGACCCCATTCCCTTCTTTGTCAAGATCCTGGAATTCTTTGATGGCTTCTTGCAGATCGGCCTGCCCCATCTCTATCAATCCGACCTGGTGATCGTGGGGGCGATCCTCCTGCTTCTCCTGCGCCGGATGCTGCTTACCAACGTCCGCTACATCTCCCTGCCCGCCGACTATTTTCCCCTGTTCCTGATCCTGGCCATCGCCTTGAGCGGGATGACCATGCGCTATCTAACCCGGGCGGACGTGGTCAACATCAAGCAGCTGGCGGTGGGCCTGGCCACCTTCAAGCCGGTGATCGTGGGCGATCTGGGGGCGGTGTTTTACGTTCACCTCTTCCTGGTCTGCGCCCTCTTGGTCTATTTCCCGTTCAGCAAGCTGATGCATCTGGGCGGGGTGTTCATGAGCCCGACCCGGAATCTGGCCAACAACAGCCGCATGGTGCGCCACATCAACCCCTGGAACGATCCGAATCTTAAGCCGCACTCCTATGCCTCCTACGAGGATGAGTTTAGGACGTTCATGGTCGAGGCCGGGATCCCGGTGGATAAGGAGTTGCCGGCAGAAACCCCTGCCGCTGAATAACGGAAGCCCGAAGCAAGAAGGAAACTTCAGCACGTAAGGATATTGACAATGGCAAATAAAAAAGTAGATGAACTAGGTGTGAGTGTCGCCCGGGAGCCGTCCCTGATGACGGGAGCGATCCCGACCCAGGACTGGTGGGATATCCCGGCGGTGTTCAAGCCGGGTAACTATTGCTACCCCGGCAAGCCGGAGATGGTGGCGTACCACTCCAAATCCCTGCCCGGCAAGTTCGGGGAGCCTAGGGTCTGGGACATCGAAAGCGATGACTGGAAGCTGCCCGAGAACTGGAAGGAGATCATCATCAACGGCTTCAAGGAGCGTCTGGACAAGTTCCGCTCCCTGAAGATCTTCATGGACTGCTGCGTGCGCTGCGGGGCCTGCGCTGACAAGTGCCATTTCTTCCTGGGCACCGGCGACCCCAAGAACATGCCGGTGCTGCGGGCGGAGCTGATGCGCTCCATCTACCGCAACGAGTTTACCAAGGCGGGCAAGATCCTGGGTAAACTGGCCGGGGCCAGGGAGATGACTTTCGGGGTGCTGAAGGAGTGGTTCATGTACTTCTATCAGTGCACCGAGTGCCGACGCTGCTCGGTGTTCTGCCCCTACGGCATCGACACCGCCGAGATCACCATGATCGCCCGCGAGCTGCTGCACCTGGTGGGGGTCAACACCAACTGGATCCTGGAGCCGGCGGCCAACTCCAACCGCACCGGCAACCACATGGGGCTCCAGCCCCATACCTTGAAGGAGAACGCCGAGTATCTCTGCGACGACATCGAGTCGATCACCGGGATCAGGATTACCCCGAGCTGGAACCGCAAGGGCGCCGAGGTGCTGTTCATCACCCCCTCCGCCGACCTGTTCGCCGACCCTGGGATCTACACCTTCATGGGCTACCTGCTGCTGTTCGAGCACATCGGCCTGGATTATACCCTGAGCACTTACGCCTCCGAGGGCGGCAACTTCGGCCTGTTCACCAACAACGAGTTGATGAAGCGTCTAAACGCCAAGATGTACGCCGAGGCCAAGCGCCTGGGGGTCAAGTGGATCCTGGGCGGCGAGTGCGGCCACATGTGGCGGGTGCTGCATCAGTATATGGACACCATGAACGGCCCGGCGGACTTCCTGCAGGTCCCCAAGTCGCCGATCACCGGCACGGTGTTTGAGAACGCCGCCTCCACCAAGATGGTGCATATCAGCGAATTTACCGCCGACCTCATCCGGCACGGCAAGCTGAAAATCGACCCCAGCCGTAACAACCACCGCCGGGTGACCTTCCACGACTCCTGCAACCCCTCCCGGGCCATGGGACTGCTGGAGGAGCCCCGCCAAATCCTGAAAAGCGTGGTCAACAACTTCTACGAGATGCCGGAAAACACCATCCGCGAGTACACCTTCTGCTGCGGCTCCGGCACCGGCTTGAACACCGGCGAGATCATGGACCTGCGGATGCGCGCCGGTCTGCCGCGGGCCAATGCCGTCCAGTTTGTCAAGGACAAGCACGATGTCAACACCCTGTCCTGTGTCTGCGCCATCGACCGCGCCACCCTGACCAACCTGGTGGATTTCTGGGTTCCGGGCACCCAAGTGTGCGGGGTGTCGGAGTTGGTGGGCAACGCCCTGATCATGGATGGGGAGAAAGAACGGGAATCGGGCCTGCGGTTTGAGCCCCTTGAAGGGATGGAAGGGTGATGCCAATGTATGATAAAGGAAAAGTACTGACCGGACTGGCAATTTTTGTCGCGATCGTAACCTTCCCTGTGTGGTACGACCTGGTGCATGCCCAGCATGTGCCCAAGCTGGAAAAGCCCACCTTGAGCAAGAAATGCGTCGCCGATATCGCCTACATGCGAACCTCGCACATGGTGCTGCTCGACAACTGGCGCAACGAGGTGGTGCGGGAGGAGAAACGGAAGATGATCGATGTCGAGGGTAAGCCTTATGCCAAGAGCCTACAGATGGGCTGCATGAAGTGTCACCCGGATCAGAAGAAGTTCTGTGACGAGTGCCACACCTACGCCGATGTTGACCCTTTTTGTTGGGATTGCCATTTCCAGCCGCAGAAGGAGACAAAGTAATGGATGTCAAAAGAAGAAATTTCCTGAAGATCGCCGGCCTGTCCGCTGCCGCTGGCCTGGGGGCCTCGTCAGCCTTCACCCAACTGTTCAAGGGTGACGCCTTGGCCTCGGAAGAGGGGCATGGCGGGGAGACGGCAGGGCATGCTGCCCCGGCCCAAGGCGAGCACAAGGCGGAGGACACCGAGTTCCAGTACGGCATGGTGATCGACATCCCCAAGTTTGCCGCCAACAAGGGCCTGGCAGAAAAATGCATCGCCGCCTGTCACTATGAGCACAACGTCCCGGACTTCGGCAACCCCAAGGATGAAATCAAGTGGATCTGGCTCGACGACTACGAGCACAGCTTCCCGGACGCCAGCCAGTACAAGCGTAACGCCGGGCTAAACGACCTGCCGGTGCTGCTCACCTGTAATCACTGCGCCAACCCGCCCTGCGTGCGGGCCTGTCCCACCCAGGCGACCTTCAAGAACGATCACGGGGTGGTGATCATGGACTTTCACCGCTGCATCGGCTGCCGCTTCTGCATGGCCGCCTGCCCTTACGGCGCCCGCAGCTTCAACTGGCGCAATCCCCGGGAGCAGTACGCCAACGGCAACTACAAGTTCTTCAAGCACGGTCTGAACCCCAACTATCCCACCCGGATGCGGGGCGTGGTCGAGAAGTGCAACTTCTGCCCGGAACGGCTGGCGGTGGGCAAGCCCCCGGCCTGTGTCGAGGCCACCGGTGATACCAAGGCCATGGTCTTCGGCAACATCAACGACCCGAATTCCGAGATCGCCAAGGTCTTGAATTCCAACTTTACCATCCAGCGGAATCCGGCTGCCGGGACAAAACCTTCCGTGTTTTACATCATTTAAGGTGACGATATGCTAGAGAAGGCGCTTGTAGGAAGCAACAAGTATTGGGCCTGGGTATTCTTTCTGCTGGGGGTGATCACCATCGGCGGGCTGTTCTACCTGTATCAGTTCAATTACGGTCTTGGCGCCACCGGCATGAGCCGGGACGTGTCGTGGGGGATCTATATCGCCCAGTTCACCTTCATGGTCGGGGTGGCCGCCGGAGGGGTGATGCTGGTGTTGCCCTATTATATCCACGACTTCAAGGCCTTTGGCAAGATCACCATCCTGGGCGAGTTCATGGCCATTGCCGCCGTTGCCATGTGCATCATGTTCATCACCGCCGATCTCGGCCAGCCGATGCGGATCATGAACGTGCTTCTCCACCCGACTCCCCACTCCATGCTCTTCTGGGACATGCTGGTGCTGAATGGCTATCTCTTCTTAAACGCCATCTGCGGCTGGGTTATCCTGAATTCCCACAACAAGGGGGTGCACTATCCCCAATGGGTCAAGCCCTTCATCTACCTGTCCATCCCCTGGGCCTTCAGCATCCATACCGTCACCGCCTTTCTGTACTGCGGCCTGCCGGGTCGGCATTTCTGGTTGACCGCCATCCTCGCCCCCCGCTTCCTGGCCTCGGCCTTTGCCGCTGGCCCCAGCCTGCTGGTGCTGATCTCCATGATCTTGAAGCGGGTGGCCAAATTCGACGCCGGGGAGAAGGCCTTCCAGAAGCTCGGCACCATCATCACCTACGCCGCCCTGGCCAACTTTTTCTTCCTGGGCCTGGAATTTTTTGTTGCTTATTATAGCCGTGTTCCGGGCCACATGCACACCTTGGACTACCTGTTCTGGGGCCTGGATGGCCACAATAACCTGGTACTGCCGATGCGCTTCTCCCTGACCATCGGCCTGATTGCCACCACCATGCTGCTCTTCCCGCAGATCAAGCGCAACGAGGGCACCTTCGCCTTGAGCTGCGCCATGCTCTTCCTCTCCCTGTGGATCGACAAGGGGGTGGGCATGGTGCTGGGCGGCTTCGTGCCCAACCCCTTTGATCGGGTGACCGAATACTACCCGACGGTGATCGAGATCGGCATCAGCCTGGCGGTCTGGGCCGCCGGGGCCTTGATCCTGACCATTCTCTACAAGATCGCCATCTCGGTGCAGGCCAAAGAGGCTTAAGTTAGCCTTTCCAGACTAAGAGCAGGGGCAGGCGTTCGCTTTCGGACGCTTGCCCTTTTTTAGTTTCAATGAAGAAGACCATCCTCGACTATATCGGCAATACCCCCATCGTCCCGATCCAGCGGCTCAATCCCTATCCTGGGGTGACCATCTACGCCAAGGTGGAGTCCTTTAATCCCGCCGGTTCGGTCAAGGAGCGCATCGCCTTGTCGATGATCGAGGCGGCGGAGCAGTCCGGGGAGTTGACCCCGGACAAGACGGTGCTGGAGGCCACCAGCGGCAACACCGGCATCGGGCTAGCTATGGTCTGCGCGGTCAAGGGCTACCGCTGCCAGCTCATCATGCCCGAGTCGGCGAGTGTCGAGCGCCGCAAGATCATGACCGCCTTCGGGGCCGAGATCCTGCTCACCCCTGCCAAGAAGGGTACCGACGGTTCCATCGAGCAGGCCTACGCCCTGGCCCGCCAGCACCCGGACCGCTATTTGTTGACCGATCAGTTCAACAACGAGGCCAACTGGCGGGCCCATTATCACCACACCGGGCCGGAGATCTGGCGGCAGACCGAGGGAAAGGTGACCGACGTGGTCGCCACCCTGGGCACCACCGGCACGGTCATGGGGCTGTGCCAGTACTTTGCCGACCACCATCCCGAGGTGCGGGTGACGGCCATGGAGCCGTTCTTTAATCACAAGATTCAGGGCCTGAAGAATCTTAAGGAGTCCTACTGCCCGGGGATCTTCGACAAGAACAAGGTCTTTCAGATCATCAACGTCCCGGACGAGGAGGCCTTTGCCACCGCCCGGCTCCTGGCCCGCAAGGAGGGTCTGTTGGTGGGCATGAGCTCGGGGGCCGCCATGTGCGCCGCCCTGGCTAGGGCCCGGCAGATTAAGGAGGGGGTGATCGTGGTCATCTTCCCGGACGGGGGGGAGAAATACCTGAGCACCTCCCTCTTCTCCGCCGCCGAGCCCGAGGCCAAGCCGTCCCGGGCCTTGCGGTTCTACAATACCTGGTCCCGCAAGAAGGAGGTCTTCGCCCCTCAGCGGGAGGGTGAGGCCACCTTCTACGCCTGCGGCCCCACCGCCTACGAGTACGCCAACCTTGGCCATTGCCGGCGTTTCGTGTTCGCCGATCTGGTGCGGCGGGTGCTGGCCGCCCAGGGTCTGGAGGTCAAGTTCTTCATGAACTTCACCGACCTGGACGACAATACCATCAACGGTGCCATCGCCCAGGGTCAGGAGCTTTCCGAGTTCACCGGCTTCTACATCAACGCCTTCCACGAGGACATGCGTCTGCTCGGGGTGCGCCCCGCCACCGGCTATCCCAAGGCCTCCGAGCATGTCGAGGCCATGATCGACTTGAGCGCCCAACTGATAAAGAAGGGTTACGCCTACGCCAAGCACGGCTCGGTGTACTTCGACATCTCCAAGTTCCCCGAGTACGGCAAGTTGTCACGGGTCGATCTGAGCAAGATGCAGGTGGGCAAGACGGTTGATCTCGACGACTACGCCAAGGACAATCCTCAGGATTTCACCCTGCTCAAGCGCTCGACTTTAGCCGAGTTGAAGCGGGGGATATTCTTCGAGAGCGAATTCGGCAACGTCCGGCCCGGCTGGCACGTGGAGTGCGCCGCCATGACCCTCCACTACCTGGGGGAGACGATGGACATCCACACCAGTGGCTGCAACCTGATCTTCCCGCACCACGAGAACGAAAACGCCATCGCCTGCGCCATCACCGGCAAGCCCCTATCCCGCTTCTGGCTGCACAGTGAGATGGTGCTGGTGGACGGCAAGAAGATGCACCGGGGCAACGCCGTCACCCTGCGGGAGCTGTTGCAACAGGGCTACACCGGCCGGGAGGTCAGGTTCTTTTTGCTCTCCGCCCACTACCGGAAGGTGATCGACTTCTCGCTCAAACGTCTGGCTGCGGCTCAGAAGAATCTAAAGCGGCTAGACGAGTTCACCCGTAAGCTGATCTGTCTGCCGCTAGGCCTGCCGCATCCCCAGGTGGCCACCTACGTCACCGAGATGGAGGAGGGCTTCTTTGCCGCCTTGGACGACGACTTGAATATCTCCCGGGCCCTGGCGGCCATGTTCGACTTCGTGAAGAGGATGAACCCGGTCTTGAGCCAGGGCCAGTTGGACCGGGATCAGAAGACCTATATCCTGGAGGCCCTGGGCCGGGTAAACGAGGTCGTCGAGGTACTCAGGCTGCAAGAGTGCCCCCTGGCCCCGGAGATCGACCGGTTGATCGCCGAGCGGGAACAGGCGCGGCTGGCCAAGGACTGGGCCCGGGCGGACGGGGTGCGTGACGAGTTGGTGCGGCAGGGAATCGCGGTGGTCGATACGGTCAAGGGGCCGGTGTGGACCGAGGTGGAGGCCAGGGCCGAGAGGCGATAACTTGCGCCGGGCGGCGATTTTGTTGGTCTGAGAGTTGACAAGCCATTTGGATACTGGTAGGAAGTACTATGCCGCACGGGGGGAAGCCTTAGACGGCGTGGTATTGGGGCAGCTTCATAACGATCTTTTGGGAAAGGAGAAAACGATGAACAAGTCAGAATTAGTTAAGGCAATGGCAACTTCGGCGGGCTTGTCACAGGTGGCCGCCGAAAAGGCGCTGGAGGGCTTCGTGGAGGCGGTCAAGGGCAGCCTGGCCCAGGGTAACTCTGTCACCCTGGTGGGTTTTGGCACCTTCTCCGTCTCCGAGCGGGCGGCCCGTACCGGCCGGAATCCCCAGACTGGCAAGTCGATCAAGATCGCCGCCAAGAAGGTGGCGAAGTTCAAGGCCGGCAGTCAGTTGGCCGACGCCGTAAACTGATTCTGCTCGCCTGATCTTCCAGCCCGTCTCGTTTTAATTGCGGGACGTGACAAGGCCGGCCCCTCTCCCGCATGGCGGGCGGCGGGTGCGTCTTGTCGCGTCCCTGCTGCCTGCCCCGGTGGTTGACATCGGTCAACCTGTTCTGTATAACGTAACCTCGTTTACCTGAATTAACCATAAACCTTCGTGGGCGCTTCCCGCGCCAGTAGCTCAGCAGGATAGAGCAACGGCCTTCTAAGCCGTAGGTCGCAGGTTCGAGCCCTGCCTGGCGCGCCAAATAAGAAGTCTTGTCGGCAAGTTGAGGGTTTTTTTAGTTACCGGCAAGGTTGATGATCTCGCAAAAGGTAGCCGGTGTCTCAGCAAAAGGGCCGATATGCCAGCTGCGGGGTGGGTTTGGCGATTGAGGCGGACAGGGATGCCGAACGAGCCAAACCCGCGTCGTCGTAGATCGGATTTTTGCGACGCCATCAAGGTTTGATACTGAAATGAGGAATTTAATGACGGTTGTCAAAGGAATAAAAAATCGGTGCGCGGTTTGGGCCGTTACCGGGCTGGGCCGCTGGTCGCCTCTGATGGGGCAGGGGGCGTTGATTGCCCTGATGATCCTGGTGCTGCGCCTTGGCTCCGGGGCGGACGACTGGTGGCCGCAGGCCGCGACCTTCGAGCCGGCGGTTGGCCTCAGACCGGCCGCTTGTCTTGCCACTGGATGTGAGTCCGGGCCTCCGGGCGCGCCCCTGCTGGTCGTCTCCCGCGAGGAGGCGGAGGTCTCGCCGCCGCTCATCAACAAGGAGATGCTGGCTTTGCTGAAGACGGCCAGGATCGAGGGGGTGGCCCGGGAGATGGCGGTGCCCATGGTGGCCGCCGGGCGGATGCCGCATAAGATCGGCGGCCTGGACGGCGAGGACCGCAAGAAGTTGTTTATCAACGTCCTGTTGCCTACGGTGATGGTGGTCTTGGACGAGGTGCGGCAGGAGCGGCGGCAATTGCTGTCCATCCTCGCCGAACTTGGCGACGGGGCCATCAAGATGAACTTCGCCCCGGGCCGGAAGGACTGGCAGCGGCGGCTGGGGCACGAAAAGACCAAGTTCATCCTCTCGTTGACCAGAAAATACAAGACCGAGCGGGCCGTGGACCTGGTGGCCATGGTCGATGTCCTCCCGCCCAGCCTCATCCTGGCCCAAGGGGCGCTGGAGTCGTCTTGGGGCGGCTCGCACTACGCCTTGGAGTCCAATAACCTCTTTGGCATGTATGCCAGCGATGATGGCCCCGCCCCCCCCAAGATCATGGAGTTTGGCTCCATCCTTGATTCGGTTAGGGCCTACGTGCTGCACCTCAACCGTTCCTCGGCCTACAAGGAGTTGCGGCGTATCCGCAGTCAGACCTTGGACCCGATGCGCATCGCCGATGGCCTGACCGCATATTCCGAGCGCCGGCAGTGTTATATCGATGAGGTGAAGCACATCATCGCCCTAAACCGCCTGCGCCATTACGACAACCTGCTGCTGGCCACCGGTTGATACTTAGCCTTTAGTGGAGAGCCCAAGAAATGTTTCAAGAAGCTGATTTGATAAAGCCCCAGACTCTGTGGGTGTCGGTGGCGGTCGCCCTGGTGGTGGGTTTTTTGATCGGGGTGGGGTATAGCTCGCTGCGGATGCCCGCCCCACCGGCGGGCCAGATGCGCGCCGCCCCCGGCAACGGCCAGATGTCGGGCCCCGCGCCGATTCCTCCTCAGAGCCTCGAGGCCATCGCCGTCCTGGAAAAACAGGTGGCGGCCAATCCCAAGGCCCTAGATGCCTGGGTGCAACTGGGCAATCTCTACTTTGATTCCAACCAGTACCAGAAGGCCATATCCGCTTACAACCAGTACCTCGAGTTAAATCCCAAAAACCCCAACGTGCTTACTGACCTGGGGGTGATGTACCGCAGTGCCGGACAGTTTAAGGAGGCGATCGCCGCCTTTGACCGTGCCATCGCCGTTGACCCCGAGCAGGTGCAGGCCCAGTTCAACAAGGGAATCGTGCTGTTCAACGATCTGCATGACCCCCAGGGGGCGATAAAGGTCTGGCAGCAACTCGAGGACGCCCACCCCGGGGTGGCCGCTGCCAACGGGTTGCCGGTGAGCAAGGCGATCGAGGAGGCCAAGCGGCAGTTGGCAGGGGAAAAGAAGTAGGGGGCCATAAGGGACTGCCGGGATAATCAGGGGAAGGAGGGGTATTCCCTGACTACTGACAAGAGGGCTTGGCGTTTAGTCAAGCCCTCTTGTCGTTTGAGGGCGGGGCAAGAAAAATTGGAAGACATGGAGCGACGGGGGCTGACCATACTTTATACCGGCCACGGCAAGGGCAAGACCACCGCCGCCTTGGGGCAGGTGTTGCGGGCCGTGGGGCACGGATTTTCGGTCTGCGTCGTGCAGTTCATCAAGGGCCGCTGGCCCACCGGCGAGGCCAAGGCCTGTGCGTCCTTGGCCGGGGTGGAGTTCCATGTGACCGGCAGCGGCTTCACCTGGAAGCAGAGCCCGGAGGCGAGCCGCCGGGCCGCTGAGGAGGGTTGGGCGATGGCGGAGGGGAAGATCATGTCCGGGGCCTTCGACCTGGTGGTGCTAGACGAACTGACCTACGTCATAAACTATGGTCTGGTGGAGGAGGGGCGGATCCTAGAGGTCATCCGCCGGCGGCCACCTCGGGTGCATCTGGTGGTCACCGGCCGCGACGCCAGCCCGGCCCTGGTGCGGGAGGCGGAGCTGGTGACCGAGATGCGGGAGGTGAAGCATCCTTACGCCGAGGGCGTCAAGGCCCAACCGGGGATCGAGTTCTAGCCGCTATCCTCAGGGCAGGGCGAGGGGGGTGTGGAATTCTATCTCGGCCAGGGATTCGCCGCGGCTTAAGGCCTGACCGATCAGGGTCCCGAACCGGGCCGCCTCGTCCTGCTGGTCGCGGGAGTGGCCGAAGTGGGTGTAGTGACGGCGCAGGATCGGCCAGCGTTCCGGCGTCTTGCCGGCGATCTTGAGAAAGACGCCGATGGTGCGCCAAGGCTCGCGGTTGGGGTGGGAGAAAACGATGCAGTTGGGAACCCTGGCCCCAGTACGGACGAGCAGCCGGACGAGGCCCCAGCGGTGCATTCGCCAGTAACCCCGGCAGGAGATCACCGGCAGTACCGTCTGGCCGGCAAACAGCCTCTTCCCATCCCGGTCGATCAGGGAGAGGATGGGGCCGCTGGGGTTGTAAGACCAGGTCGGGCCGGCCAGGATGATGAGGTCGAAGCCGGTGAAACATACGGGTGACAAGGCCTGGATCGGGGTGCGGATCCGCAGGAAGGTGGTCAGCATCATGGCGAGGCAGGTCCAGATCGAGCTGGTGGGAAACTTCAGGGCCGGTTCTGGGGTCAGCCTTTCCTTGACCACCTCGTGGCCTTCCTGTTGCAAGGCGGTTAGGATCTGGCGTACCAGACCGCTGGTCTGGCCACTGAATGAGTAGCCGATGATGAGGATTCTTTTTGTTTTTGTGGGGTTGACCTGGGTGCCATTCACGGCCACCATCATAATCAGGGGCCGCGTGGCTGACAAGGAGAAAGGCGATGGCGAGATATGACGTGCTGATTGTCGGCGGCGGCCTGTCGGGGTTGAGCGTGGCCCATTTTGTCGACAAGCTACTCCCGGGCCGTTCGCTGCTGGTGGTGGAGAAGGCCCCCCGGCTGGGCGGGGCGGTACAGACCTTCCGGCAGGCGGGATTCCAGGGCGAGTGGGGGCCGCATGGCTTTCTCGACAACACCGCGGAGAGCCAGGAACTGTTGCGCGACACCGGGCTCTACAACGAGGCCCAGGCGGCGCCCCTGGGGGATTTTTACCGCTATCTCTGTCACCGGGGCAAGCTGGTGCGTCTGCCGCAGAGCCTGGCCGCCGCCCTGACCACTCCCCTGATCTCGGGATGGGGCAAGCTGCGGGTGCTGGCCGATCTCTGGCGGCGGCCAATACCAGAGGCGATGACCATCGGCGACTGGGTGAGGCATCGCTTTGGCCCCGAGCTTTTGCCCCTGGTGGATGCCGCGGTCACCGGCAGTTTTGCCGGCGATTATACCAGGCTCTGCTTCGATTCGGTGATGCCTGGAGTTCGCCAGTTGGAGCTTGCCACAGGCTCGGTGATTAGGGGCCTGATCCGCAAGAAGCGGGCGGCGGCCAAGGGTAAGGGCCTGGGGAGGCTGCCGTCGATGCTGAACTTCCCGGACGGCATGGAACGGCTGATAAGCGTCCTCGCCCAAGGGCGGGAGGTGGCCAAAAACACCCTGGTTCAGGGGTTGGAACCTGGTGGGGGAGGGGATTGGCGGGTGCGCACCGACCAGGGGACGATCGAGGCCGGGCAGGTGGTGCTGGCGGCGCCGGTGAATGGCGGCCTGCAACTCTTGTCCGGCCTTAGGCCGCCGCCGGTCAGTTGCCTGCCGGTGTCGCGGATCGTCAACGTGGTCATGGGCCTTTCCGGGCGGGCCAAGGTGCCTTACGGCTTTGGCTATCTGGCCCCCGAGCGGGAGGGGCGTTTCACTCTGGGGGCGATGTTCACCTCCCACATGTTCCAGGGCCGGGCACCATCCGGCCAGGTGTTGATCGAGGCCCTGGTGGGCGGGCGGCGGCATCCGGAGCGTCTGGCCTTGGACGACGAGGAGCTGGTCTCTGCGGTATATGAAGACCTGCGCCAACTGATCGAGCTGCCGGAGCCTCCCCTGTTCAGCCGGGTGTTGCGGCCCGAGCACGGCATCCCCCAACTGGAGATGGATCATCCCCGGCTCCTGGCCTGGCGGGCCGAGATGGAGCGGCATTTCCCCGGTCTGCTGATCTGCGGCTTCGGCTGGGACGGCATCGGCATGAACGACATGATCAGGTCGGCCAAGAACACGGTGTTGGCGATGGTCGAGGCCACTGGCCGGCAGGACGAGGCCAAGGTGAAGGCGGTATATTTTTAGGAGCCGCCAGTAAATGATGGCGTCGCAACAAGGCCGATCTACTGCGTTGCGTGGCGGTTTGGATGTCGGCCCTTTTTGCGAGACCGTCAGTAAATAATTCCCGTTGCGTCGGGGGGCAGTCGTGCCCGGTTTTAAGAGATGCCCTGCCTTGCCCCCTTGACAATCCGGGGGCTAGGATTAGAATTGCCTCCGTTTGCTGTCTTGCCGCCCGCCGAGCTGTTGGCCGGGGCGGCAGGCGGCGCCATTTCTAGTGAGGAGGGAGGCATGGGTGTTGATGTTCGGGAGATAGGGCAGGCGGTGGCCGAGGAGAGCGCCCCGTTGCAGTTGGTGCGCCGGGAGATCGCCAAGGCGATTGTCGGACAGCAGACGCTGATCGACCGGCTGCTGGTGGCCCTGCTGTGCAATCAGCACGTGTTGATCGAGGGGGTGCCGGGCCTGGCCAAGACCAAGACGGTCACTACCCTGGCCCAGACGCTGCGGGCCAGTTTCAAGCGCCTTCAGTTCACCCCCGACCTCTTGCCCGGCGACCTGGTCGGCACCCTGATCTACAACCCTAAGACCGGCGACTTCACCACCCGTAAGGGGCCGATCTTCGCCAACATTATCCTGGCCGACGAGATCAACCGGGCCCCGGCCAAGGTGCAGAGCGCCCTGCTCGAGGCCATGCAGGAGAGGCAGGTGACCATCGGTGACGCCAGTTACCCCCTGGCCGAGCCCTTCCTGGTGCTGGCCACCCAGAATCCCATCGAGCAGGAGGGTACCTACCGCCTGCCCGAGGCCCAGGTGGACCGTTTCATGCTCAAGCTCACGGTCGGTTATCCCGGCCCGGAGGATGAGCAGCGCATCCTGCGCCTGATGGCGGGAGACGAGGAGCCGCCGGCAGTGGCCCCGGTGCTCGATCAGGAGGACATCCTCCGCCTGCGGCGGCTGACCCGCCGCATCTACCTCGACCCCAAGGTGGAGGAATACATCGTCAATCTGGTGACCGCCAGCCGCGATCCCCGTAAGTTCGGCTTGGAGATCGGCCACCTCATCCAGTACGGGGCCTCGCCCAGGGCCACCATCTTTCTGGCCCTGGGCGCCAAGGCCTTTGCCCTGCTTGCCGGACGGGGCTACGTAACCCCCCAGGACGTGAAGACCATTGGTTTGGACGTCCTGCGCCACCGGATCACCCTGACCTACGAGGCCGAGGCCGAGGAGGTCACTCCCGAGAACATCATCCGCCGGATATTCGACACCGTCGCCGTGCCATGAGCGGGACCAGCGAACTGGCCCGCCGGATCCGGTTTATCCAGATTCTTACTCGGCGGGCGGTGGACGATATCCTGGCCGGCGAGTATCTAAGCGTCTTCAAGGGTCGGGGCATGGAGTTCGACGAGGTGCGCGAGTATGCGCCCGGCGACGAGGTGCGGCTGATCGACTGGAACGTCACCGCCCGCACCGGCCATCCCTTTGTCAAACGCTACGTCGAGGAGCGGGAGCTGACCGTATTCCTGGCCGTTGATCTCTCCGCCTCCGGGCTCTTCGGCTCGGCGAGCAGGCGCAAGAGCGAGGTGGCGGCGGAGCTTTGCGCCCTCCTTGCCTTCTCGGCGATCAGGAACAACGACAAGGTGGGGCTCCTGCTCTTCTCCGAGCGGGTGGAGAGGTTCATCCCGCCCCGCAAGGGGGCCTCGCATGTGCTGAGGATCATCCGGGAGGTGCTGGACTCCTCCCCCGAGGGCCGGGGCACCGACCTGGCCTTTACCCTGGATTTTTTAGGCCGGGTGGCCCGCAAGCGGGGGGTGGTGTTTCTGCTTTCGGATTTCCTGGCCCCGGACTTCGCCCGGCCCCTGGGTGCCCTAGCCCGCCGCCACGACCTGATCGCCGTCTCCATCCTCGACCGTCGCGAGCTGAGCCTGCCCCGGCTGGGGCTGATGGAGCTGTCCGATTCCGAGACCGGACGCACCCGGCTGGTCGATACCTCCGATCCCGCCTTTCAGGCCGCCTACGAACGGCGGCGCGAGGAGCGACGGCGGGGGCTGGAGCGGCTGTTCGGCTCGCTGGCCGTGGATCATATTCCGATCGTCATCCGGGCCGAGGACGGGCGGCGGATCTCCTACGTGGACGATTTGGTGCGTTTCTTTAAGCAGCGGGAGAGGCGGCGGTGAGGGAGACGTGCATCTCGGGCCGCTGGCGGCGGTGGCTTGTTTTTGGGCTTATGGCGGCGGCATTGTTGGGCCTGGGCGCCTGCGTCAAACCGCCGGCCCCGGCGGCGGCCAGGAGGCCGGCGGTCAGCCGGGAGTTCAAAAACGGCCCCTTGACCCTCACCCTGACCCTCGACCGCCAGCGGTTGACGGTGGCCGAGCACCTGCGCCTTGAGCTGCGGGCCGAGGCCGACGAATCTTACTCCCTGCGCCTGGCCAAGCTCCCAGACTTGCCGGGGCTGAGCGTCGTCTCTTCCTCCCAATCACCTCCCGAAATGGGTGGCGAGGGCAAGGTGCGGGTGAATTTTCGGCTGCTGCTCGATCCCCAGGCCCCCGGCGAGTGGCGGCTCCCGGCCCTGACGATCGAGGCCTGGGGCCAGGGTGGCTCCCCGGTGGCCACGGTCAGCAGTGAGCCGGTGACGGTGCGGGTTGACTCCCTGCTCGCCCCAGGCGAGCAGGGAGTCAAGCTCGCCGATATTGCCCCTCCCGTCCTCCCGCCGTTTTCTCCCTGGCTGCTGGCCGGGCTGGGGGTAGCGATGGCGGGGCTGCTGTTGGCCGGGTTCTGGGGCCTGCGGCGCTGGCGGCGGCGAAGTAAACTCCCGCCGCCGTTTCTTCCCCCGCATCTGGCTGCCTATCGGGCGTTGGACGAGCTGCTGGCCGCTGACCTCCTGGGCCGGGGCGAGGGCCAGGTCTTCTACGACCGGCTCTCCGGCATCCTGCGCCGCTACATCGAGGCCCGTTTCGGGCTCAAGGCCCCGGAGCGGACCACCGAGGAGTTCCTCCTGGAGTTGCGGGAGGTACGGGGCGGGCCGATGGCCGAACCGGCCAACGCCCGGTTGCTGGCCGAGTTTCTGGCCGGCTGCGACCTGGTGAAATTCGCCAACCGTCTCCCCTCCCGCCCGGAGGCGGAGGCGGCCTTGGAGCTGTGCCGCCGCTTCGTCGGTCAGACCGAGCCCCAGGAGGATGGGGCCGGAACGGGGGCCGGAATATGAGGTTTGCCACCCCCCTGGCCCTGTTGGGCTTGCTGGTCTTGCCTGGCCTGGTGCTGATCTGGCGGCGTGGGAGGGGGAGGGGGCTGCTGTTCTCCGACCTGGGACTGCTGCCCACGGAGGAGGTCTCTTGGCGGCTGCGACTGCGCCGTCTGCCGGGCTATCTCCGCCTCCTGGCCTTGATCCTGCTGATCGTGGCCCTGGCCCGGCCCCAGGCGGGGATCGAGAAGGTGCGGGACGTAAGCCGGGGGGTGGCGATTGAGATGGTGGTGGATCGTTCCGGCAGCATGGGCAACGAGATGAACTTTGAGGGCCGGAAGTCGAGCCGCCTGGAGGTGGTAAAACAGGTGTTTTCCGAGTTCGTGAACGGCAACCGGCGCGAGCTCAAGGGCCGGCCCGCCGATCTGATCGGCATGGTGAGCTTCGACCGCTACCCCGAGACCGTCTGCCCCTTGACCCTGGCCCACGGTGTCCTGGCCGGGTTTGTCAAGACCATCCGGGTGGCGGCCCAGGACAGCCCCAACAACCGCACCGCCATCGGCGACGCCATCGCCCTGGCCGCCGCCCGGCTGCACACCGCGGAGCAGACCCTGGCCCGGCAGGCCGGGGAAGGCGGCAAGACCTATACCATCAAGAGTAAGATCATCATCCTCCTGACCGACGGCCAGAACAACGCCGGGCGTTATGCTCCGGAGGAGGCCGCCCAGCTGGCCAAGAAGTGGGGGATTAAGGTCTATGCCATTGGGGTGGGCGGCGACGGGGTAGTCAAGGTGGATACCCTGTTCGGCACCCAACTGGTGCGCACCGGCGAGGGGGTGGACCTCCAGACCTTGAAGCAGATCGCCAAGACCACCGGCGGCAGCTTCTGGATGGCCCAGGACGGCCAGGCCCTGCTGGCGGTGTACCGGGAGATCGATCATCTGGAGAAGAGCGAGGTGGAGAGCGTGCGCTACCTCGACTACCGGGAGTATTTCGTTCCCCTGGCGGCCGCCGCCCTGATCCTGTTGCTGCTGGAGGCCGTTCTGCGTTGCACCCTTTTCCGGAGGCTGCCGTGAACGGCGTCCACTGGTACGCGGCGGGCCGTCTGGCACTACTGTCCCTGCTTCCCTTGCTGGCCGGGCTTTACTGGTACGCGGCGGCCCAGCGGCGGGCGGCCCTGGCCCGTTTCGTCGATTCAGGGATGCGGGATCACCTCCTGCCCAGGGGCGGCGGGCGGCTGGGCCGGGCGGGGCTCTTCTTTCTGGCCCTGGCCCTGCTGATCGTGGCCCTGGCTCGTCCGGCCTGGAATCGCCGAGAGACGACGGTTAGGCGCTCGGGCCGGGACGTGGTCTTCCTGCTTGACGTGTCGAGGAGTATGCTGGCCCAAGACCTGGCCCCCAGCCGCTTAGAGCACGCCAAGCTCGCCATCTCGGATGTGATCGACCGACTGCGGGGAGACCGGGTGGCCCTGGTGGTTTTTGCCGGCCAGGCGGTGGTAAAATGTCCGCTGACCCTGGATTATGGTTTCTTCCGTCTGGCCCTGGAGGGGGTGAGCCCTGACTCGGTCTCCCGGGGCGGCACCAAGATCGGCGACGCCCTGCGCACCGTGCTGCACGATGTCCTGGACAACCAGGCCCAGCGATACCAGGATGTGATCCTGATCACCGACGGCGAGGATCATGGCAGCTATCCGCTGGAGGCGGCCAAGGCCGCCGGAGAGCGGGGGGTAAGGCTGATCGTCATCGGCCTGGGAGACGAGAAGGAGGGGGCGCGCATCCCCGTCATCGACGATCAGGGCCGGCAGACCTTCCTCAAGTACCAGGGCCAGGAGGTATGGAGCAAACTCGACGGCACCGTCCTGCGGCAGATGGCCGAGGCCACCCCCGGCGGCCGCTACCTGCCGGTGGCGACCGGCAACATCAACCTGGGCGAAGTCTATCAGGAACTGATCATGAACGCCGGCAAGAGACAATTGGCGGCTAAGACCGTGACCCGTTTCCAGGAGAAGTTCCAGTTCTTCCTGCTGGCCGCGCTCTTGCTGCTGCTCGGGGAGATGACGATGCGGGAGGATTGGCGATGAGGCGGCTGGTCTGGTCTTGGGCGGCGCTCTCCGTCGTCCTCCTGGCCTCCGCCCCCCTGCGGGCCGAGACGGCCCGGGGACTAGCCGCCCAAGGCAACGCCCTCTACCAGGCAGGCAAATTTGCCGATAGCCTCAAGCGTTACCAGGCGGCGGCGGCCAAGGCCCCGGATTCCCCGGAGATCCTCTATGATCTAGGTAACGCCCGTTACCGGCTAAACGACCTGGCGGGCGCGGCGGAGGCCTACCAGCGGGCCGCCATCCTAAGCCGCGATCCCCGGTTGACCGGCAACAGCGAATTTAACCTGGGAGACGCCCTCTTCCGTCAGGCCGAGGCGGAGGCCAACAACCCGGAGAAGGCGATAAAAAAATACCAGGAGAGCATAAGTCATTTCCGGGCCGCCGGGGCGCAAGCGCAAGGGTTGCGAACGGCGGCGGGCCGCAACCTCGAAATCGGCAAACGGCGGCTGCAACAGGCGGAGGCGGAGCTGAAAAAGCAGCGGCAGGCCGAGCGGCAGAACCAGAAGGAGCGGCAGGAACTGACTAAAAAGCTGGGCCAGATGGCCGATCGGCAGGAGAAAATGGCTGGCCGCAGCCAAGACCTGGCAAGCCAGCCTCCCTCTCCGGCGAACCAGGCCGCAGGTCAGGAGGAGGCGGGAAGGCAGGATAAACTCACCGGCCAGACCCGGGAAATGGCGGAACAATGCAAGCGGGCCGGGAAGGAGGGTCAGGCGGCAGACCAGGCCCTCAAGCAGGCGGAGCAGACCCAGACCCAGGCCGGGGATGAGTTGCGGGCCGGTAAGCCGGGCCCGGCGGCGACGGCCCAGGGGCAGGCGGCAAACTCACTTCGCAAGGCCCAGGAGGAACTAAACGGGCAGACGCCATCCCCGGGCCGGCAGGAAAACAACCAGGGGCCAGGCCTCAGGGCTAAGGAGGGCCAAGGCGAACAGGCCGGCCAATCCGGTATCAATCCAAGTCCCGGCGGTCAGACCGTCCCGGCGGCCTCGCCCAACAAGAACGCCAAGCCCCCCGCCGGAGCGGCTAAGGCCGCCGTCCGGTCTGGGGAGGCACCGGCGGTTCCCGAGGAGCAGACGGCCCAGGATATCTTGGCCCAGGAACAAAAAGATAGGCTTAACCGTCAGCGCCAGAACCGGGCGGGGGGGGTGGGATACGCGCCGGTGGGGCGGGATTGGTGACCGCCAGCCGTTTATGGGGTGCTATATGAGACTATTGCGACTTGTCGGTTTGATCTGCCTGGTGACGGCCTGCTCCGTCGTCTCGGCCTTCGGGGCCGGGGTGTCGGTGCGGGCGGTGGTGGATCGGCAGGAGGTGGTGCTAGGCGAGGGCTTCTCGCTTGAGATCCAGGTGGAGGGCAGCGAGAGCCCCAAGGAGCCCGACCTGTCGGCTATCACCGACTTCACGGTGGTGTCGCGGGGCGGCCAGCAGAACAGCAGCGAATCGGTGAGTATCATCAACGGCCACCTGGAGCGGATCTCCCGGCGCGGTTACGTCTTCAACTACCAGCTCACCCCCAAGCGGGAGGGCCGGCTCGTCATCCCTCCCCTCACCGTGGTGGTGGGCAAACAGTCCTATCAGACCCAGGCCCTCCCCATCCTGGTCAACAAGCCCCAGGAGAGCGAGGATTTCAAGCTGCGGCTGGACCTAAACAAGGAACAGGCCTACGTTGGCGAGCCGATCGTCCTGACCGTGACCTGGTACATCGGCAAGGATGTCAAGGGGTTCAACTTCAACCTGCCGGTGCTCAATGATCCGCGTTTCGCGGTTAGCGACGGGCCAGGGCCAGCCCTGGACCCCAAGCGCGATGAGGTGGTGCGCATCCCGGCGCCGGGCGGCGACATCCTGGCCGAGAAGGCACGCGGGGTGCTTAACGGTAACAACTACCTCACCGTTTCTTTCTCCAAGACCCTGACCGTCAAGGCGCCGGGCCGCCTGACCCTGCCCCAGGCCACCGTCTCCTGCCAGGCCTTGAGCGGCTACACCCAGGGCCGGGGGCAAGACCCCTTCTCCGGCTCCTTCCCGAACGATTTTTTCGGCGGGCCACGGCGGGCATATCGCACCGTGGTCGCGCCCTCCAACCAGCCGACGCTCACCGTCCTGCCCCTGCCCAGCCAGGGCCGGCCCGCCGACTTCACCGGCCTGGTCGGCGCCTACTCCCTGGCGGTGACCGCCACCCCCACCCAGGTCAAGGTGGGCGACCCTATCACCCTGAGCGTCCAGGTGGCGGGGCCGGCGGTGGCCGGGGTCAAGCTGCCTGACCTGGGCCGGGAACTGGGGACAGGCTTTAAGGTGCCAGACGAGATGGCCCCTGGCGAGGGCAGCGGGGTGCTGAAGACCTTCACCCAGACCATCCGAGCCAATAATGCTGGGGTGAAGGAGATTCCTAGCCTGCACTTGAGTTACTTCAACCCGGCAAGCTCCCGCTACGAGATCGCCAGCTCTCAGCCGGTGCCGCTTAAGGTGAGCGAGGCCAAGACCGTGACCCTGCAAGACGCCTATGGCGCCTCGGCGGGCGCCCCGGACAAAAGAACCCTCAAGACCGCCGCCGGGGGGATCAACTTCAATTACGAGGGGCCGGAACTGCTGGAGCATCAGGAACCGGTGGATAGCCTGGGCCTGGGTTGGGGCGCGGAGGCGGCGCTTATCGCCCCGCCTTCGCTCTGGGCGGTCCTCGGGCTGGCGCTTCTCGCTGTCCGCCGCCGGAATCGGGACTCGGCCAGCCGTCGGGCAAGGCAGGCGGGTAGGATGCTGAAGGCGGAGCTTAATAGGATCGGCGAGGGGGCGGGAGGCGAGGGCTACCTGGCCTTGGGCCGGGCGATGCGCGACTATCTGGGCGCCAAGCTGAACCGCAATCCGGCGGCCTTGACCTATGCCGATGCCGAACCCGGCCTTGTCGCCCTGGGGGCCGGGCCCGAATGCCTGGCCCGTCTGCGCCAGGTTATGGAGGGGTGCGAGGCCGCTAAATACGCCGGTTCCGGCCTGGACGGGGCGGATCTTGGTCGTCTGGTGGAACTGGCCCGTCGGGTGGCGAGCGACTTGGGCTAAAGGCAACAAAGGCGACCGGAGGGAACGGAAATGGAACTTATCGCTACGAGTGATGATCTGACGCCACCCGTCCCCGGCCAGGGGCGGGCCTTAAGTGCCGGGGGGCGGTTTTGGTTTTTAATGACCTTAACCGGGCTGCTGCTTACCTTGCTGATCTCTGCCTCTGGCCGGTCTGGCGCTGAGGAGTTGAACGCCAGGCAGCGGCTGCTTTCCGAGGCCAACGGTTTTTTTCGGCGGGCCAGCCAGACCGATGATCCGGCCCAGGCCACCGGACTTTATCAGCAGGCCTTGATTCGCTTTGAGAAACTGGTGCACGAGGAGGGGGTGCGAAACGGCGGGCTCTACTACGACCTCGGCAACAGCTATTTCCAGCTCCACGACCTGGGCCGGGCGATCTTGAACTACCGGCGGGCCCTGCTCTATCTGCCTAGCGACGAAAATTTGCGCCAGAATCTGGCCGCAGCTCGGGGCCAGCAGCCGGACCGCCTCGCGCCTCAACCGGAGGTTGCGGTTGCCAAGACCATCCTTTTCTGGCACTATGACCTTTCCGCCCGCCTGCGGCTCTGGGCGCTGGTGGCGGCGAACGCCTGCTTCTGGGCCGGACTCGGCCTGCAACTCTACCGGCGGCGGAGGCCCTTCCCCTGGCCGGTGACACTTGCCCTGGCGCTCTCCGTGCTTCTGTCCGCCTCCCTGCTTTACGAGCATTTCGACCGCCAGCGGGCCGGGGTGCTCGTCGCCGCCGAGACCACGGCCCGCAAGGGTGATGGCCAGGCCTACGCCGCAAGCTTCGATGCCCCTCTGCACGCTGGGGTGGAGTTTACCCTGGTCGAGCGGCGGGGCGACTGGCTCTACATCGAACTCGCTGATGGCCGCCGCTGTTGGGTGGAGGCGGACAGCGCCGAACTGCTCTGAAGTTCTCGCTGGGCATGGCAATCATCGTGGCAAGCCCTGCCTCGTTAGTTAATGTCCTCGTCTCATCAATTAACCACCTTTAAGGAAAGATAATGGCCGAAGAACCGAACAAGATCATCTACTCGATGATGCGGGTGAGCAAATTTTACGAGAAGAAGCCCATCCTGAAGAATATCTCCCTGTCTTATTTTTATGGGGCCAAGATCGGCGTCTTGGGCTTGAACGGCTCGGGCAAAAGCTCGCTCTTGCGCATCCTGGCCGGGGTTGACACCGAGTTTGACGGCAAGATCGCCCTCTCGCCCGGCTTTAGCATCGGCTACCTGGAGCAGGAGCCCACCCTGGACGAGGCGAAGACCGTGCGGGAGATCGTCGAGCAGGGGGTGCAGGAGGTGGTCGATCTGCTGGCCGAATTCAACGTCATCAACGAGAAGTTCGCCGAGCCCATGGACGACAAGGCGATGGAGAAGTTGATCAACCGCCAGGCGGCGGTGCAGGAGAAGCTCGACGCGGTCAACGCCTGGGAGCTTGACTCGCGGCTGGAGATGGCCATGGACGCCCTGCGCTGCCCCCCGGGCGACACCCTGGTCAAGGTGCTCTCGGGTGGCGAGCGCCGGCGGGTGGCGTTCTGTCGGCTGCTGCTCAAGGAACCCGACATCTTGCTCCTTGACGAGCCCACCAACCACTTGGACGCCGAGACCGTGGCCTGGCTTGAGCACCACCTGCAACGCTACCCCGGCACGGTGATCGCCGTTACCCACGACCGCTACTTCCTGGATAACGTGGCGGGCTGGATCTTGGAGCTCGATCGGGGCGAGGGCATCCCCTGGAAGGGCAACTACTCCTCCTGGCTCGACCAGAAGCAGAAACGCCTAAGGCAGGAGGAGAAGCAGGAGTCGAGCCGTCAGCGCACCCTGGCCCGGGAGCTGGAGTGGATCCAGATGAGCCCCAAGGGCCGGCATGCCAAGTCCAAGGCCCGGATCAGCGCCTACGAGAAGCTGCTCGAACAGGCCAACGAAAAGCGGGTCGACGAAATCGAGATCTATATCCCGCCCGGCCCCCGCCTGGGCCAGTTGGTGATCGAGGCCGAAAAGGTGAGTAAGGCCTTCGGCGACCGGCTGTTGATGGAGGAGGTGAGCTTCTCCCTGCCTCCGGGCGGGATCATCGGGGTCATCGGCCCCAACGGGGCCGGTAAGTCCACCCTGTTCAGGCTGATCTCCGGTCAGGAGCGGCCCGATGCCGGCAGCATCCGTTTGGGCGAGACGGTCAAGCTCGCCTACATCGACCAGAGTCGGGAGATGGATCCCGAAAAGACCATCTGGGAGGTGATTTCCGACGGTCAGGAGACCATCAACCTGGGCAACCGGGAGGTAAACTCCCGGGCCTACGTGGGGCGCTTCAACTTCACCGGCCCCGATCAGCAGCGCAAGGTGGGGATCATGTCTGGCGGCCAGCGCAACCGGGTGCACCTGGCCCGGATGTTGAAAGAGGGCGCCAACGTCCTCTTGCTCGACGAGCCCACCAACGACCTCGACATCAACACCCTGCGCGCCCTGGAGGAGGCCTTGGAGAACTTCGCCGGTTGCGCGGTGGTCATCAGTCACGATCGTTGGTTTCTGGATCGCATCGCCACCCACATCCTGGCTTTCGAGGGCGACAGCCGGGTGGTGTGGTTCGACGGCAACTACTCGGAGTACGAGGCGGACAGAAAGGTGCGGCTGGGCGTCGAGGCCGATCAGCCGCACCGGATCAAGTACCGGCCCCTGACCAGGGCTTAATAAGGCGGACGCCTGACTATGCGACGCGTGCTGGTGGTCGATGACGACCCGTTCATCCGCGAGATTGTGAGCCGCCTCCTGACCGCCCACGGCTACGACTGCCAGGTAGCGGTGGACGGCCAGGAGGCGGTGGAGCGGCTTGTTGAGAACGAGTTCGACGTGGTGATCACCGACATGATGATGCCACGCTTGGACGGGATGCAGCTCCTGGCCCATGTCAATGAACGCTACCCCGGCACCGATGTCCTGGTGATCACCGGCCATACCGAGACCTACATCTACTCCAACATCATCAACGCCGGCGGCACCGACTTCATCATCAAGCCCTTCGAGAACGACGAGCTGGAGGCCAAACTGAATCGCATATTCCGGGAGCGCAAGCTGATTCGCGGCCTGGAACGGGAGATCGGCGAGCGGCGGGAGGCGGAGGAGAAACTCCTGGCCGCCCACCGGGAGGTGGCGGCGGCCAACCGGGCCAAGGACCTCTTGATCAGCGATCTCTTCGCCACTATGGACGAGATGCTGGCCAACCGCGATCACTACACCTTCGAGCACGCGGTGCGGGTGGCGGAGATCTCCAAGCGGATCGGCCAGCGGTTGAGCCTGCCTGGCGAGGAGATCGAGGTGCTGGAGCGGGCCTGCCTGGTGCATGACATCGGTAAGGTGGCCATCCCCGACGATGTACTCTTGAAGCCCGGCCAGTTCGACACCCAGGATCGCCACATCATGCGCCTACACCCGCAGCTTGGCGCCAACCTCTTTACCCAGAAGCATCACGACCGCCGGGTGGCCTTCATCATCCGTCACCACCACGAGCGCCTGGATGGCTCCGGCTACCCGGACGGCCTGGCTGGCGAGGAGCTGGGGGGCTTGGTGCGGATCGTGATGGTGGCCGACATCTACGAGGCCTTAGTCGCCCGGCGGCCTTACAAGAAGCCGATGGACAAGGCGGCGGCCCTGGACATGCTCCAGATGGAGGCCCGTCAAGGACGCATCGACCGGATGGTGGTGACCGTCCTGGAGGAGGTGCTGATCGGTTGGGACCCGCTGACCATTAGCCGGGAACTGGTGGCCGGTTACATGATGGACCTGGAATTGTTTAGGCGTAAGGCCTATTTCCGGGAGCCGCTCTCCGGCTTCTACAATTACCGCTACCTCTATTTTTTGGACGATACCCACGTCCTGGGCCGCCGGGAACGGCCCTACGACCTGTTGGTGACCAACTTCGTGGCCTTGGCGGATTGTTACCGGAGACTGGGGCAGGTGCTGGTGGATCAGATCATGGACGAGATTGGCCAGAATCTGCACGACGCGGTAGAGAACTTCAACCGGGAGGGAGGGCGGGAGAACGCCCGGATGTTTTCCCGCAACGGAGATTACCTGATCTACGTCGAGTGCACCCCGGAGGGGCTGGATCAGTTGTTCGGCAAGATCGTTGCCTGCCTGAACCAGGCCAGGAACGATTGGCAGATTGTCTCCCAACCTTATTCCTGCCACTTCGACAAGGGCTATGCCCTGGATCAGGCCTTGAGCGAGCTGTTTAGGGGGGAGGACGGAAGTGCTACTTGACCAGTTGCGGCGCTACTTGGGTCGGGGGTGGGGCCGGGAGTGCGATGATCGGCGGCGGCGCCTGACCAGGGCCGGATTGCTTGGCGTCCGGTCCCGTGCCTCCCGCTTGCGGCCCGCCGGGGGCTGGTTTTTGGGGATATAAAATGCGGATGCTGATCCGCCGGTTTCGGGGGTCGAAGGGGTTGTCCTTGATGATCGGCTCGGTGGCGGCGTAGCCCGAGACCCGCACCAGCAGGGCCGGGTTCAAGCCGTCCCTCTCCAGTTCCACCCGCGCCGCCGAGGCCCGGGCGGTGGATAGTTCCCAGTTGCCGAACTTTTGGTTGCTGCTGTAAGCCACGGCGTCGGTGTGGCCCTCGATCTCGATCCGGCGGGTGGAATCCTTGATGTCCGCCGCCACCACCGCCAGCACCTGCTTGGCCTTGTCGGTAAGCTCGGTGCTGCCCAGCTTGAACATGGGCTGGCCATTTTTGTCCATGATGTCCACCTTGATCCCGCCCTCAAACTCGTTGATCACCACCTGATCCTTCACCTCGGCCAGCCGGCTTTTGATGTCGGTCTGGATCTTGGACTTCATGGCCTCCATCTCCTTGTGCTCGGCGTCGCCATCCTGATCGCCGCCGGAGTCGCCGGATGGGGAGGAGGGGCCAGGGTTAACCTGGGTTTTGCCGCCGGCCGCATCATCGCTTAAGGACACCGACGAAGAGGAAACCCCGCCCTCGCCGAACAGGCTGAAGGTCTTGAAGTAGTTGGCCAGATCCTCCTTTTTTTTCTGCGGCCCCATGCTCAATAGCCACATGAGCAGGAAGAAGGCCATCATCGCGGTCATGAAGTCGGCAAAGGCCACCTTCCAGCTGCCGCCGTGGTGCCCGGCGCCGCCGCCCTTCTTGACCTTCTTGATGATGGTTAGCTTTTGGCCTTCCATTTCTTGATCGCCACGTCAACCTCGGCGAAGGAGGGGCATTCGCCCGCCGGAATGGAACGCCGGGCGGATTCGATGGCGAACGGCACCATGAAGTCCGAGGCGTAGGCGGCGAGCAGGCCGGTTTTGATGACGTTCATGTAGGTCTGGCGTTCGGTGGCGCGGTGGGCCAGGGTCACCGCCAGGGGGCCGATGAAGCCGTAGCAGGCCAAGACCCCCAGGAAGGTGCCGCACAGGGCGGCGCCGATATGGTGGCCCAGGATCTCGGCGGGCTGGCCCAGGTCGTTCATGGTGAGCACGATGCCTAGCACCGCCGCCACGATGCCTAGTCCGGGCAGGGAGTCGGCCACCTTTTCCACCGCGTGCGAGGACTCCATGCGTTCGTGGTGGTTGGTCTCCAGGTCGATCTCCATCAGGGCCTCCATCTCGTGGGGCGGGTAGTTGGCGGTGATCATGGTGCGGATGGTGTCGCAGATGAACACCGACACCTCGGGATCGGCCATGATCGCCTGGTGTACCTGAAAGAGCTTGCTCTTGCCGGGGTTGTCCACGTCGTCCTCGATGGTGATCAGCCCCTCTTTCTTGATCTTGTAGAAGATGGAGTTAAGCAGCATGAGCAGGGCCAGATAGCGCTCCTTGTTGATCCCGGAGCTGGAGAAGACCTTGCTTAGATCCTTGAAGACGCTCTTGACCACGTGGCTGGGCGAGGAGATGAACAGCCCGCCCAGGGCCGAGCCGAAGATGATCATCATCTCGAGCGGCTGCCAGAGGAGGGCGACGTTGCCGTGCTCCAGGGTGAAGCCGCCCAGCACCGCGATCAGAACTACCGCTACCCCGATTCCTACGAACATGACGTCTTGGTCACCTTAAATGAGTGGCTGGCGTGGAGCCGTGGCCCTGGCGTCACGGTTGGATTCAGACCGGTCAGGATGCGGGTGGGTAGCGTCGAGCACGACGGGCATCGGTGTGCTCGGGGACCACAGGCCGGGGCGGTCAGGAGGGCGCCCCCCGGCGGGCGATGATCTGTTGTTTCTGGCAGAGCAGGGCATAGCGGGACAGCTCGTCGCTCACCGTCTCGCTGATCCCGGTGAAGTCGATTGCCACCTCCCGTCGCCCGGAGGACAGGAGTTGGGCCCGGACTACCGTGCCCCCGGCCACCACCCAGAATGGTTCCCGCAGGTTGATGAAGATCCTCACCTCCACCGGATCGTTGGCCTCCAGCACCTCGTCGGTCAGCAGCTTTATTCCGCTGGCGCTCAAGTTGACCGCCTCGATTTGCACCCGTTCGTCGGCGCGGGCCTGGCGGTTCAGATTTAAGAGCTGGTCGGCCTGGCGGTTGAGCTGGGCCACCAACTGGCCCAGGGTCAGCAGGGCCGGGCCGTTGTCGTTGGGACGCCGGTCGCCCTCCGGGTGGGCGGCGTTTAGGAGCAGATCGAGCTTGGACCTCAACTCGATTAAGGTCAGGGACAGGATAGGATTAGGCTCATTAAAGGCGGAGATGAACGAGCCGTCTTGGGTGAGGGAACCGCTGCCGCCAACGGCGATGGGGATGAGATGGGCCGTGGGCCGGGGTTGACCGGCGAGCTTGCGGATGGAGATGGGCAGAACGTTGTCGATCCGGAAATTATCCCGGCGGTTGATGGGGTCTTCCGGTAGAGGTGATTCGTTGGTCATGTTCGGCGCCGGGGCGAGGGTTGGCATCCAGGAGAGTTTCCGGCGGGCGGCCTTGAAGTTGGGCGCGCCTGATTCGGTAACACCATCATTTTCAAGAGGATACCTTTTTACTACATGCGAGGTGCCGAGATGTCAACCAAATTAGTGCCAGGTCAGCCGCTTGTCTGCCAGCCGCCGCCCAGGGCCTTGTAGAGGGCGACCAGGTTGGTGGCCAGGGCCTTGGTGCTTTGGGTTAGGGCGTCGTCTGCGGCGTAGAGGGTCTGCTCCGCCAGGAGGACGCTTGTGAAATCGGTCTGGCCGGCGGTGTAAAGGTGCCGGGCCAGGTTCAGTGCCCTTTGATCCGCCTCCTTGGCCTGCCGTAGCGCCTGCTGGTGTTCCCGTTCCCGGTTGACCGCCACCAGGGCGTCCTCTACCTCCTGCAGGGCGGAGAGCACCGTCTGCCGGTAGGCGATAAGGCTTTGATCCTTGACGCTCTGCTGCTGCATGACGTTGGCCTTGATTCGGCCGCTATCGAAGAGCTGCCAACTGGCCGCCGGCCCCAACGACCAGAGGCGGTTAGTCCAGTTGAACCAGGAGTTGATGGCGTCGCCCTGGAGACTGATGGCGCCGGTAAGGTTGAGCTTAGGGAAGAGATCGGCCTCGGCGACCCCGATCCGGGCGGTGGCGGCGTGGATGTTGGCCTCGGCCTGGCGGATGTCGGGCCGGCGGCGCAGGAGGTCGGAGGGCAGCCCGGCGGGTGGGGTGGACGGCGGTTCGGGCAGGGCGGCGGCGGGGGACAATTCGGTGGTCAGGGCCTCCGGCTCTAGGCCTAGCAGGGTGGCCAGCCCGTGCATGGCCTGCTGGGCCGCCGCCTGCAAGGGCGGCAGCAGGGCCCGGCGGTTAGCTAACTGGGCCTCGGCGGTCTCCACGTCCAGGCGGCTGTTGAACCCGGCTTTGAATAACTGGCGGGTCAACTCTACCGTCTGCTTCTCGGCCGCGATCTCACCCTTGGTGCTGATGATGCCCTGTTGCAGTGCCCGCAGATCGAGATAGTCGCGGGCCACCTCGGCGGTCAGGCTGACTTGGGCGCTTAGACTCGCCTGGGCGGCGGCCAGGAGATCGGCGTCCGCCGCCTCCACCCCCCGGCGCAGACCGCCGAAGAGGTCGAGCTCCCAACTGGCGTCGAAACCGGCCTGGAACTGGTTGCCGATCGTTGCCGCCCCGCCGCCGGGGACAAGCGGGCTAGACAGCGACCGGCTCTGGCGGAACTGGGAGCTGGTCTCCAGGCCTGGCCCCAGGTTGGCCCCGGCCATAAGCCGCAAAGCCCGGGCCTGTTCGATGCGGGCCGCGGCCAGCTTGAGGTCGAGGTTTGACTTCAAGGCCCGTTTTTCAAGCGCGGTCAGGGTCGGGTCGCGGAAGGTCTCCCACCAGCGGCCAAGCTCCTGGTCGCTCACCCTGGCCGCCTCCCCGGAGGCGGGGGGCTTTTGTTCCTGGTTCGACCACTTGGTCGGCACCTCGGCCTGGGGCGGCTGGTAGTCGGGGCCGACGGCGCAGCCAGCCAGGAGGCTTGCGCCAAGCAGCAGGGCGAGAGGGCAGCGGGTGGAGATGCGATGTCTATTCATTGATGATGATCTCGCCAAAAGGTAGCCGATGGGCTAAGCAAAAGGGCCGTTATCCAAGGCGCGGGTCGCGTTTTGGGCGCCATTATTCATAGCGCAGAGCCTCGATGGGGTCTAGGCGGGAGGCCTTCCAGGCCGGATAGAAGCCGAAGGCCAGTCCTAGGGTGACGGAGACCGCCACTGCGGTGACGATGGCGGCGGGCGAGGTCTGTACCGGCCAGTGGAGGAGGAGGGCGACCAGCGTCGATCCCCCGTGTCCCAGCAGGATGCCCAGGGCCCCGCCGCTTAAGCAGAGAACGATGGCCTCCACCAGGAACTGGCGGAGGATGTCGCTGGGCCGGGCGCCCACCGCCATGCGCAGGCCGATCTCCCGGGTGCGCTCGGTTACCGACACCAGCATGATGTTCATGATCCCCACCCCGCCCACCACCAGCGAGATCATGGCCACGCACAGGAGCAGGTTGCCCATCAGGGTGGTGGTGGAGGTCAGGGTCTTGGTCATCTCGGTCATGTCCCGGATGTTGAAGTCGTCGGGCTCGCCCTCCCGGATGTGGTGGCGTTCGTGCAGAAGGGCGGAGATCTGGCGGATGGCGTTTTGTATCTCCTCGGTGCTGATGGCCGAGGCCAGGATCTGGTCCACGGTGGCGAAGCGCACCGGCATGGGGTTGTCGGCGGCCTGCACGTCCGAGGTGGCCGGGTAGAGGTCGGACGCGGTGCCGGGGTAGAGGTTGCTTAGGCTGTTTACTGTGTTGGTGGCGGAACTAGCGGCGCTCTGGTTGGCGTTGGAAAGGGTGGAGCCGGTGACCCGGTACTTGATGGTGGTCCAGGGGGCGAGCAGGATGTCGTCTTGATCCATGCCCATCATGTTGGCCCCCTTGGCGGGCAGCACCCCCACCACCCGGAAGCTGACGTTTTTTACCCTAATCTCCTTGCCGATCGGCGATTCGCCTTGAAACAGCTCCCTAACGATGGTCGGCCCCAAGAGACAGACCCGGTTGCCGTTTAGGATGTCGCGCTCGGTGAAGGGCTCGCCCTCGCTCAGGTTGTTTAGGTCGCGGATGTTAAGGAAGGAGGGGGTGGTGCCGTCCATCAGGTTCGGCACCCAGTTGCGGTTGCCATAAACGAGCTGGGCCCGGGCCCGGACGATGGGGGCGGCGCTCCTGACCGAGGGGCACTCGCGGGCGATGGCGGTGCAGTCGTCCGGGGAGAGGGTGTTGACGCTGCCCATCCCGAAGCTTACCCCGCCGCTGGCCGCCGTGCCGGGCAGGATGAGGAGGACGTTGGCCCCCATGCTGGCGATGGTTTTCTTGATGGCGGTGGAGGAGCCGGTGCCGATCTCCATCATGGCGATTACCGCTCCCACCCCGATGACGATGCCCAGGGTGGTGAGCAGGGCCCGCAGGGGGTTGCGGGTCAGGGCCCGCAGGGCCAGGCGCAGGGTGCGGTATAGTCTCATGCCTGGCCCTCCTCCTTCGGAGTCTGGGCGTCATAGATGCCGGAGGCGATCTGGCCGTCGTGGATGTGGATCACCCGCTGGGCGTAGTGGGCCACGTTGGGGTCATGGGTCACCAGGATGATGGTGACCCCGTCCTCCTGGTTTAGGCGCTGGAACATGTGGAGCACCTCGACGCTGGTGCGGGAGTCGAGGTTGCCGGTCGGCTCGTCGGCGAACAGGATCCGGGGCCGGTTGATGAGCGCCCGGGCGATGGCCACCCGCTGCTGCTGGCCGCCGGAGAGCTTGGAGGGTTCGTGGTCGATGCGTTCGCCCAGTCCCACCCGCTCTAGCATCTCCTTGGCCCGGAGCCGCGCCTCCCGCTCGGAGGGGTTGTCCTGGGCGTAGGAGAGCGGCATGGCGACGTTGTCCAGGGCCGAGGTGCGGGGCAGGAGGTTGAAGTTCTGAAAGACGAAGCCGATCTTGCCGTTGCGCAGCAGGGCGCGTTGATCCAGGGACAGCCGGGAGACCTCCTCGCCGTCCAGCCAGTACTCGCCGCTGGTGGGTCGATCCAGGCAGCCCAGGATGTTCATCAGGGTGCTCTTGCCGGAGCCCGAGGCCCCCATCAGGGCGACCATTTCCCCCTCGCCGATCGCCATGGTGATGTCCTTTAGCACCTGCACCTCGAAGTCGCCCATGTGATAGGTCTTGTCGATGCGGTTAAGCTCGATCAGTTGCATGGCGGTTACGGCTTGTCGGGTTTTTTCCCGAACCTGAATTTGGGGGTGAAGGGGTTGCTGGCCGTCTCCTTGCCCTGGCTCTGGGCCTCAACCCCGGTGATGATCTCCTTGCCTTCCTCAACCTCCTTGCCGCTAACCTCGGTCATTACCCCGTCGGTCTGGCCGATCGCCACCTTGAGTGGCCGGGCCAGGTTGTTAGGCCCGAGCAGCCAAATCTTCCCTGTTTTTGGGGAGTCATTGGTGTTGGCCGTAGCGGGCGATTCGCCCTTCTGGGGGCCGGTTGGCCGTTGGTCTTCCTTGTGCTTGCCGAAGGCGGGGTCGATCTCCTCGGGGGACGGTTTCCAGCGCAGGGCGGCGTTGGGGGCCATGAGCACCCCTTGGCGGCGGTCAAGTTCGAAGCGCACGTTGGCGGTGAGGTAGGGGAGCAGTCGTCCGCTGCTGTTGTCGGTGCTGATTTCCACCGTGTAGGTGACCACGTTCTGGGTCATGGAGGCGTTGAGCCGCACTTTGTGCACCTCGCCGGTGAAGGTCTGGTTGGGGAAGGCGTCCACCGTGAACGACACCGGGATGCCTTGGTGGATCTTGCCGATGTCCGCCTCGTTGACCGCCACCCAGACCTGCATCTTCCGCAAGTCGTTGGCGAGCAGGAAGAGACTGGGGGCGTTGAGGCTGGCGACCACGGTCTGGCCGATGTTGACCCGGCGGTCGATGATCACCCCGTTTACCGGGCTCTTGATGGTGCAGTAGTCGAGGTTGCGGTGCGCCGCCTTGAGGTTGGCCTGGGCCTGGTTGGCCTGGGCCTGACCCTGGGTGATGGCGGCCTGGGCCACCGCCAGGGCCGACTTGGCGGTCTCGAAGGCGCTACGGTAGCTGTCGTAGGCGGCTTGGGAGAGGGCCTTGGAGTGGCCGAGTTTTTGGGCCCGGTTCCAGTCGGCCTGGGTCTGTTGGAGCTTGGCCTGGTACTGACCGAGGTCGGCCTGAAGGCGCTTTAAGTTGGCCAGGGCCGCCTCGTACTGGGCCTGGGCCTGGTCGGTCTGGGCGCGATAGACCGAGTCGTCGATCCGGGCCAGGACCGTGCCTTCGTTGACGTTGGAGCCGTAGTCGATCACCTTGCCCTGGGCGTCCTTGCCGAAGCCGACGATCTGGCCCGCCACCTGGGCACCCACGTCGATCACGTCCTCTGGTTCGACGGTGCCGGTGGCGCTGATCGAGACCAGGAGGTCGCCTCGGCTGATCTTGTCGGTGCGGAAGCTGGTAAGGTTGGCCGGTGGTCGGCGCAGATGCCAGACGAACCAGCCGGCCAGGATGATGGCCAGGGCCAGGAGAAGATTACGGATAATGGGCTTCATGCGGATCCTTGGTCGGGGATGCGTGGATCGGATCAAAAAACCGGCCCTGGCGGGAAGGCGGGGCTTCCCGGGCCAGGGCCGGAGGGTGGAATCGCTGTTTAAGCGTATTCCGCCGGACGGAGGCTTGTCAAGAACCCTGGCCCGCCGCCGGCGGATTTTTCCGGCAGCGGCAGTGCGGCATCCCCGGCCCGCGGCGCTCGGCCATGAGTTGGTCCAGCTTCCGCTGCTGTTCGGGAGTGAGGATGGCGTAGATCTGACTTCTGGTCTGGGCCCGGGTCACCTCCAGGTTGACCCTGGTGTCGGACTCGCTTTGGGCTAGGGAACGGACCGCGTTTTCATCAAAGGGGGTGGCTTTTATGGCGGCCTCGATCTTTTTCTGGGTCTCAAACAGGCTCTTGCGGAGTGGCTCGCAGGTCTTCCAGCCCGCCTCGCGGACGGCCTTGATCTTTGCCTTCTGCTCGGCGGAGAGCCCCAGGGCCTTGCCGAAGCGCCCTTCCATCCCCGGCCCCTTCATGCCCATGCCGGGGCCGCCCATCATGCCTGGCCCCATTCCCGGCCCGGCGCCTGCCATGGGCGGCGGGGGGGCGGAGTCGGCGGCCAGGCTTGCCGCCGGTTGGGAGAGGAGGCCGGCGGCGGAGATGGTGATGAGCGCGGCTAACAGCTTTAATTTCTTGTTCATGGTGGTTCCTCCATAGGGTTGTTGAGAGGGCCTTGCGTGGCCCGTTGATCGCAAAATTCCTCTGCCCGGCTCAGAACGCGGGGTGGTCGAACAGAGGCCCTCCGGGGCGGGAGCAAATCTTTCCCCTGCCCGCTCCAGGAGATGCGCGGCGTGCCGCGCTGGTTGATACTGGCCGCCCCGGCATGTTTGGGAGGCAAGGGCGAGGCGGCGGGAGCCGGTCAGGAGCCGGGCGGGGGCTGGGGCGGCTGACCAGGCGGAGGGGGAGGTGTGGCGGCCCCTGGGGGTGGGGTCGGGGCTGTGGGTGCAGGGGCAACTGGGGCCGTCATCTCCGGTTCTATGGTTTTCATCAGCATGTGGCTGGGCATGGGCACCAGGTGCCCGTTGGCATACATGCACTGGATGTAGTAGTTGTTGTAGCGATGCTGGGCGTTGTAGGCCGATTCCTGGGACGCCTCGCTGCCGGTGAGGCCGCCCATGAGCAGGCCGGCGCCGGCCCCTACCGCTGCCCCTCGGTCGCCGCCCATCAGCGCCCCGGCGGCGGCCCCCAGGGCGGTGCCGGTGGCGGCGCTGGCCACGGCGCTACGGCCGGCGCTCTGTTGTGGGGTGATACCCAACTGTTCCTGGGCGTATTGCCGGCACATGGCGTCGTCGCTCCGGAATTGGCTAAAGTTCTTGCCGGAACCGGGAAGGGCCATCACCGAGGGGCCGGTGGGGATGGTGGCGCAGCCGCCGATTGCCAGCAGCAGCGGCAGGAAGCGCCACGACTTGGGGGGGGTCTTCATAGCTGGTTCCTCCTTGGTAATTGGTTAGGGCGCGGTGGGTTGGGGCACTACCTTGAGCCAGCCGCCCGGGCATTCTTTGACTGTGGGGTAGTAGCCCTGGGGGTTGGTGCAGTAGTACCAGTAGCTCTGAGGCGGGGCCGCCTGCTTGGGGGCCTGTTCTATATATACTTGCTGGGGCGGCGGGGCCATCACCACCGGCGGCGGATAATAGTCGTAATAGTAGCGGGGCGGGGGTGGCGGGTAATACGACCAGCCGATCGGAGGCCCGAGGATGATGTCGAAATGCCCCCGTCCGCGCCAGTGGGCCAGGGCCGGGCTGCTAAGGCCCAGGCCGAGCAGCGTGACCAGGGTGAGGGTGGCTAGTGGCTTGCGCATGGTTTTGTCCTCCGGTTTAGGGGCGCCGGCCTTGAGCGGCGCTGGTGGGAGAGAGGGGGGCGGGCTGTGCGCCCACGGCGCCGGGTTCCCTTCGCTCTTGTTTGGCAGTATAATAACCGATTGGGGAAGAAGTGTGGAAGAAATGAGAAAAACAAAGAAATCCTTCGCTCCGCCCCTCCTACGGCTAGGTTTGCATATTTCAACGCCTTCAAAATAAAGTGGGTTGACAAGGGAAGATGGTTAGGCTAAGTTGGGCGCCTTCCCGTCACCCTCGTTACCTGATGAGAGTCGTTACGAGAGGCGGCAAAAATCCTCTTGACAGGGATTAGGAGCTGAGGTAAATAGACGGGATGCCCGGGCGAAAGAGC
>JAJXUT010000095.1 GCA_021782655.1 Deltaproteobacteria bacterium | reverse complement strand
CCTGCTCGGCAACATCACCGGCATGTTGTCCTACTACGTCCTCTTCGCCATCATGTTCCTCATGCCCTTCTACCTCCAAAAGGTCCTCGGCTACAGCATCACCATGACCGGCTCGCTCCTTACCCCGCTGCTGCTGGCCATGGCCATGGTAGCCCCCTTCTCGGGCCACATCTCCGACAAATACGGGCCCCGGGTGATGACCACCTCCGGGATGCTGGTCTCGGCCCTGGCCTGTCTGGCCCTGATGTTCATGGGCACCTCGGTGCAGGTGCCGGGACTGATCGCCATCAGCGTCTTAATTGGCCTGGGCATGGGCCTCTTCATCCCCTCGAACAACAGCGCCATCATGGGCTCCGCCCCCATGGACAAGCTGGGCATGGCCGGCGGGATGCTTAACATGACCCGCTCCCTGGGGCTGATCTTCGGGGTCAACATCTCGGGGATGATCTTCACCACCTTGAGCCATCAGTACCTGGCCCGCAAGGGTTATGTCAACGCCCGGCATCTGTTCAGCAACACCGCCATCCCGGTGCTAACCAGGGCCCATGCCTTCATGCACGGCTTCCTGGTGGTGATTGGGGTGCTTTTAGCCGCCAACATCCTCTCGGCCCTGCTCTCGGTTATGAAAAAGGGCGAAACCGCCGGAATGGTGGATCATGACCTGTCCGGCACCATGGTAATCTCGTCGGGCTTCTTCAACGGCTTCGGCCAGGAGATCAACGGGCTCGCCGTCCTGATCATGCTCCTAATCTTCACCGGGGCCATGGGCGCCATCACCTCTTTCCACTACAAAAACGGCGAGGGCCTGGTGCCCTACGTCACCCATAGCGAAACCTTAAAGGACGGCCAGGCCATCGCCGCCGTCTCGCAGAAGGCCGCCGAGGCGGAACGCCTGGCCCTAGCCTATTACACCGACAAGTATCACGATAAAAATGTCCGGGTAAAGGCATCGGAGGAGAATGGACAAATGATCGCCGATGTCAGAAAACACGGAGTCTTGCTTAAAAAATTAGCCGTGCAGGGAAACACCGTCACCGAGCAAGGCACCGGATTTAGATTCTGGACAGTTGATATGCTAATTAACGTTAATTAACATAACAAAAATTAAAACCATCTAAAGGAGGTAACAATTACATGGCAAAACATGATTAAACATTTAGCGACAACAATTAATGTCAGCCGCTGCGATAAACATAAAAACAAAAAATAACCTTCATCAAGATTATTTTCACCATCACGTTATCTATACCAAGGAGGTAACCTACCCATGAGCGCCTTTCAATTCCCTCATCCCAAGATCTCTTCCCATCCGAGCTGGAAGTGGTTCATCCTCTGCACCGTACTTCTGGGTGCCACCATGTCGGCCCTTGACGTCAGCATCGTCAACGTCGCCATGCCCACCCTCAAAACTACCTTCGGCGTCTCCATGTCGGTCATCGAATGGGTCGCCATGGCCTACATGCTCACCTTGACCATCTTCCTGCCCCTCTTCGGCAGACTAGCCGATATCTACGGCCGCTCCAAACTCTACAACACCGGCTTCGTCGTCTTCTCCATTGGCTCCCTCTTCTGCGGCATGTCCTCCACTGCCACCGCCATGATCGTCTCCCGTGTCGTCCAGGCCGTCGGCGCCGGACTACTCCAGGCCAACTCCGTCGCCTTGATCACCCAGGCCTTCCCTGCCAACGAACGCGGCAAGGCCATCGGTATCCAGGGCGCCGTCCAGGCCATCTCCATGTCCCTTGGACCCTTCGTCGGCGGTATCCTGATCGCCAGCGCCGGTTGGCGCTCCATCTTCTACGTCAACCTCCCCATCGGCGTCTTGGGCACCATCGCCGCCCTCATGATCCTGCCGCCCAACCAGAAACTGGCCAAGAAGGAACGGGTCGATTACCTCGGCACCGCCTTCTTTGCCTCCGGACTCGCCTGCATCGTCCTCGCCTTTAACGAAGGCGTCAAGCTCGGCTGGGGCTCGCCCACCATCATCACCTACTTCGTCGCCGGCATCGTCCTGATGACACTCTTCATCTTCACCGAACTAAAGGTCGAGTTCCCGCTCATCGACTTGCAACTCTTTAAAAATACCACCTTCCTGCTCGGCAACATCACCGGCATGTTGTCCTACTACGTCCTCTTCGCCATCATGTTCCTCATGCCCTTCTACCTCCAAAAGGTCCTCGGCTACAGCATCACCATGACCGGCTCGCTCCTTACCCCCATCCCGCTGGCCATGGCGGTGGTGGCCCCCTTCTCGGGCCAGATCTCCGACAAGTATGGCCCCCGGGTGATGACCACCTCCGGGATGCTGGTCTCGGCGCTCTCCTGCCTGGCCCTGATGTTCATGGGCACCTCGGTGCAGACCCCCCTCCTGATCGCGGTACTGGTCATGCTGGGGGTGGGCATGGGGCTCTTCACCCCCCCGAACAACAGCGCCATCATGGGTTCAGCCCCCCGCGAAAAACTGGGCGTGGCCGGCGGCATCCTGAACATGATGCGCTCCCTGGGGCTGATCTTCGGGGTGGACATCTCAGGGGTGATCTTCACCACCCTGGAGCATCGCTACCTGCATGAAAACGGCATCAAAAACGTCGAGCACATCTTCAGCAACAGCAGCATCCCCCTGACCATCAAGGACAGTGCCTTCATGCACGGCTTCCTGGTGGTGATCGGGGTGCTCCTGGCCTTGAACCTGCTCTCCGCCTTCTTCTCCGCCGCCAACAAATCGGAATACGACGCCGAGGCGGCAGAGGCGGCCAAGGAGTTCGCCGAGGCCTGATCCCGTCTGGCTCACCTGGCAAGTCTTGAAGGGGCCGCGCAAGCGGCCCCTTTTTTGCCCCTTGAACCTTGCACCTTTATAACCTGCCCCTTAAATTTACCCTAGGCCAAACGGCGACAATGTGATAGGTATCGTCAGCATCCGCAGTTGATGGCGCTATCCCTACCCTCAACTGCAACGGGATGAGCAAGGAAGAATGCGAGGTACCCCAAAACATGCCGGACTCCCAGCCAATCGAACCCGCGCCCCACGCGCCGCTCACCCTCTCCTCCAAATTCATGCTGGGGCTGGGTGCCATTCTTTTTTGCGTCATCTCGATCAGCTCCCTGCTTGCCTACGAGCACCTAAAGCGGATATACATCAACGAGGCCTACGAGAAGACCGACCTGGTGCTGGGCCACATCGACGCCACCATGGATTACGCCCGCGACGAGCTACGGCCCCAGATCTTCCACCTAATGCCCGGCAACATCTTCATCCGGCAGGTGATGTCCAGCTCCTTCATGAATACCGGCATCATGAAACGCTTCGCCACCCGCTTTCCCAACTACATCTACCGGCGGGTGGCCATTGACCCCATGAACCCGGCCAACAAGGCCGACACCTTCGAGGAATCCTTTATCCGGCTCTTCCAGAATGAGCCAGCGGCGAAACACGACTGGCGGGGCCTGGTAACCAGAAACGGCCAGGAGTACTTCCTGCACCTAAAGGGGGTGGTCATGGAGGACCACTGCCTGCTCTGCCACGGGGAGCCCTCGGCCTCGCCGGAGTCCATCACCCTCCAGTATGGACGGGAGCATGGCCGCCACTGGCAGGTGGGCGAGGTAGTGGGCCTGGAGTCGATCGCCGTGCCGGTCACCGCCACCTTCAGGCAGTTGCGGCAGGTGGCGGTCTATTTCTTCCTGTTCGGCCTGGCGGGAATCGCCGCCCTGTTCGCGGCCCTAAACTACTTCCACTACCGAATCGCGGTGGTGCCGCTAAGGAGGATGAGCGCCTTCTTCAAGGAGGTGGTCAACCGCCACCGGGGGCTCGATATCCAATTCGACGCCCGCGACTATTACGACGAGGCCTCGGATCTGGCCGAATCCTTCAACCGGATGCTGGGTTACCTCAGGGACTCGGAGGAGGAGCGCCGAGCGATGGAAGAAAGGGTGCGACAGGCGGACAAGCTGGCCTCCATCGGCCGACTGGCCGCCGGGGTGGCCCACGAAATCAACAACCCCTTGAGCCTGATCCTGGGCTACACCAAGATGTTGCGCAAGGATTGCCCCACCACCGGCCAGACCCACGAGGACCTGGAGGTGGTGTACAACAACGCCACGATCTGCAAAAAGATTGTGGAGGACCTGCTTAACTTCTCCCGCCAGACCAAGTCCAACCTGGTCTCGGTCAACTTAAACGCCGCCATCGAGGCGGTGGTGGTCTCCTTCGAGGAAACCTCCCTGCGGGGGGTGATCGACATCGTCCGCGACTACGACCCCGATCTCCCAGCACTGACCGTCGATGAGGAGAAGATACGGCGCTTGTTCACCAATCTCTTGATCAACGCCCAGCAGGCAATGGAAAAGGGCGGCGAGATCCGGATCAAGACCAAGTACGACCGAGACAAGAACGGGGTCAGGGTCACCATCACCGACACCGGGGACGGCATCCCCGAGGAGATAAGAGAGAAAATCTTTGAGCCCTTCTTCACCACCAAGCAGCCGGGCCAGGGCACGGGACTGGGACTGGCGGTGAGCTACGGCATCGTCAAGGAGCACGGGGGGGAGATTCTGGCCCAGAACGAGGCCGGGGGAGGCGCCTCTTTCATCCTCTGGTTCCCGCTCGCAGGAGATAAGCAATGAAGCGCAAGATCCTCATCGTTGACGACAACCAGGAGATGACCCGTTTCCTGGCCCGGCTGATCGGCAACGAGCTAGAACTGGACACCGTCAACGCCGTCAGCGGGGAAGAAGCCCTGCGGCAGATGGAAAGCAATCAGATCCACTGCGTGCTGGCCGACATGAAGATGCCGGGAATGAACGGCATGGAGCTGTTGCGGGCCATCAAGGAGAAGAGCCCCTCCCTGCCGGTGATCATCATGACCGCCTACGGCGCCATCGACACGGCGGTGGACTGCATGAAGGAGGGGGCCTACGACTTCATCACCAAGCCCTTCGAGGAGGAACGCTTGCTGCACACGGTGCGGCGGGCGCTGGAGCACCACCAGCTTATCAGGCGCAACATGGACCTGGAGCAGAAGCTCAAGGACAAGGCGAAGGAGACCTTTTTCGTGGGCGAGTCGCCGCGGGTAAAAGAGCTGATCACCACCATCAAGCTGGTGGCCCGCACCGACGTGACGGTGCTGATCACCGGCGAGACCGGCACCGGCAAGGAACTGGCCGCCCACATGATCCACAGCTTGAGCAGCCGGACCGGCAAGCCCTTCGTGCCGGTCAACTGCCCCGCCATCCCCGAGACCATCCTGGAGAGCGAGCTGTTCGGCTACCGCAAGGGCGCCTTCACCGGCGCCACCACCGACCGGGAGGGCCTGTTCCAGGCCGCCCAGGGCGGCACCCTGTTCCTAGACGAGATCGGCGACATCTCCGCCTCCCTGCAGGCCAAGCTGCTGCGGGTGCTCCAGGAGCGGGAGCTGAAGCTCTTGGGCGACACCGCCACCCGCCGCATAGACGTGCGGGTGATCGCGGCCACCAACCGGGAATTGGAGGAAAACGTCGCCGCCGGCCTATTCCGCTCCGACCTCTACTACCGGCTCAAGGTGGTTTCAGTCCGCACCCCGCCACTCAGGGAGATCCCCGAGGACATCCCGCTCATCGCCCTGCACTTCCTCTCCCTTTTCTGCGCGGAGTTGTCCTTAAAGCCCAAACGTTTCTCCGAGGAGGCCATGCAGTATCTGGTCTCCCGGCAATGGAGGGGAAACGCCCGCGAGTTGCAAAACGAGATCAAGCGGGCGGTAATCTTCTCCAAGGGCGACTACCTGATGCGGGAGGATTTTGAAAACTCCTCCTCCCTGCTGCCGGCGGCGAACGTTGAAAAACCGGAGATTGACTTCCATATCGCCTACAAGGAGGCCAGGAAAAAGACCCTGGCGGAATTCAACCTGCAATACATCTCCCAGCTCCTGCGCCGCACCGAGGGCAACGTCTCTCTCGCCGCCCAGACGGCGGAGATAGAGCGTCAGTCGCTCCAGCACATCATGCGGAAATACGGGATCAACTCCGCCGTATTCCGTCAGGAGGCGGAAAAGAAACCGTAGATGAGGATCATCCTGGCCCCGGTCATGGGGATCACCGACCACCTCTACCGCACCGCCTTCGCCCGGCACTTCACCGGGGTGGATGGGGCGATGGCGCCCTTTCTCAGCTCGGTCAGGGCTCGGAGCGTCAGGCCCGGCTACCTGAAGGACCTCCTGCCGGCCCACAACCAACGGCTGCCGGTGGTGCCGCAGGTGCTGAGCAACGACCCGGACGACTTCCTGTTTCTCGCCCGCCTGATCCGCGACCTGGGCTACCCGGTGGTCAACTGGAACCTGGGCTGCCCCAGCCCGACGGTGGTCAACAAACGGCGCGGTTCCGGGCTACTGCCCTTCCCCGACGATATCCGCCGATTCCTCGACCTGGTGACGGCGGGGCTGCCCGCCGGGTCACTGTCCATCAAGCTGCGCCTGGGCCTCAACCAGGCGGACGAGATCGAGGCCCTGTGGCCAGCCCTAAACAGCTACCCTCTGGCCCAGGTCATCGTCCACCCCCGGCTGGGCCGGCAACTCTACACCGGCCAGGTCGATCTGGACGCCTTTGACCGCTGCCTGGCTCACTGCCAGCACCACCTGGTTTATAACGGCGACATTCGCACCGGGGAAGATTTCCGGAATCGCCGCCGCCGCTTCCCGGGGATCGACTCCTGGATGCTGGGCCGGGGTTTACTCTCCGACCCCTTCCTGGCCGCCGAGCTGCAAACTTTTCACAATCCCTCCTTGAAATGCCACCGGGACATAGCTATAGTGAAGCAATTCCATGCCGAACTGTACGAAGGGTACCGCCGGGTGCTGTCCGGCCCGGCCCATCTGCTTGATCGGATGAAGGGCCACTGGCACTACCTGGCCGACAACTTCGCCCACCCCGACCAGACGCGGAAGATCATACACAAAACCAAAACCACCGACCACTATCTCGATGCGGTGCGCCGGCTGTTCGACTCGGCGGACGGCGTCGCCCCTCGATATTCGACCTGACCACCTTCTCCCGGCTCGCTTGCCCTCACCCTTTCGCCCATTCGGAGTCTCCATGACCGCCAAACGCATCTTTGGCCTCCTCCTCGCCGCCTTACTCTGCTGGTCAACCTTAACCCAGGGTGCGGCCACCACCCACGAGGCGGGTTTTGAAAAGAACAAGGCCAGGTTACTCAGCTACATCCTGACCCAGGAACTGCAACACAACTATTTCTCCCACAAGGCGATGGACGACGACCTCTCCCGAGAGGCCTTCTCCCTTTATCTTAAACAGATCGACCCCAGGAAGCAGTTCTACCTGCAAAAGGACATCGACGAACTTTCCCAATTTTCCACCAAACTCGATGACGAGATGCGCAACGGTCAGGTAATCTTCCCCCTGGTGGCGGAAGAAATGCTGAAGGCCAGGGTGGCGACGGTGCAACATTTCCTTGACGACTTTGAAAAACGCGACTTAGACCTAAACAAGAAGGAGTTTTTGGAGTCCGACGACAAAAAGATCAAATACTGCCAAACCGAGGACGAGCTTAAGGATCGCTGGGAGAAGACCATCAAGTATCAGATTGTCTCCCAGTACTTAAACCGCGACGCCGCCAACGAGGCCAAAAAGGACATCCCCGACAAGGAAAAGGAGCCGCCCAAGTCCGAACAGGAGCTGATCAAGGAGGCCAAGGAAAAGGTGCTCAAGACCAGCCGCGAGCTGTTGGAGCGGATCATGAAACGGGAGGCCAAGGACGAGTACGACCGCTTCTTCACCATCGTCGCCCGCTCCTACGACCCCCATACCGACTACATGCCGCCCACCGAGAAGGAGGACTTCGACATCCACATGCGGGGCTCGCTGGAGGGGATTGGCGCCGAACTCCAGGAGGAGGACGGGTTCATCAAGGTTCGGCGGATCATCCCCGGCGGGGCCGCGGCCCGAGAAAAGCAACTCACCGCCCACGACGTGATCCTGATGGTGGCCCAGGGCAAAGGCACCCCGGTCGATATAACCGACATGCGGATCAACGACGCGGTGCGCCTAATCCGCGGCCCCAAGGGCAGCGAGGTCCGGCTGACGGTCAAGAAGCCCGACGGCCACACCGTGGTCATCCCCATCATCCGGGACGTGGTGCAACTAGACGAGACCTTCGTCAAGTCCACCCTCCTCGAAGGCCAAAACCACGAGCGTTACGGCTACATCAAGATCCCCACCTTCTACCGCGATTTCGAGGATAACGGCCACGCCCAGGAGGGCCGCAACGTCACCGACGACGTTAAGAAGGCCCTGGCCGGGATCAACAAGACCAAGACCCAAGGCCTGATCATCGACCTCAGAAACAACGGCGGCGGGGCCCTGGTCGATGCGGTGAAGATCGCCGGTCTGTTTATCAAGACCGGGCCGGTGGTGCAGATCAAGAGCAGCGACAACAAGGCGGAGGTGCTCTACGACTACGACCCGGACGTCTATTACAGCGGCCCGCTCCTGGTGCTGGTCAACCGCTTCAGCGCCTCGGCCTCGGAGATTCTGGCCGCCGCCCTTCAGGACTACCACCGGGCGCTCATCGTCGGCAGCGACCACACCTACGGCAAGGGCACGGTGCAG
>JAJXUT010000094.1 GCA_021782655.1 Deltaproteobacteria bacterium | reverse complement strand
TGGTGAAAAAGTCGTCGATCACCGTGCGGCTTATACGGAATTTGTTCTCTAAAATGCCGGTAAAATCTTGGCGATCAAAGGTGGTGGCGAACGAAAACTGCGGGTTATCGAAGCGGATATCCTTGAGCTGGACAATCGAGTCCATGATCTCCCGACTCCAGTACTTGCGGCAGGTCTTGACCATGCCGAAGGGGAAGCCGTGCAGGGAGACGTCGAAGATGTGCCCCCGGCGGGTGAACCAGGTGGCCAGGCCGCCGAACTGGTGGTGGTGTTCGAGAAGCAGCACCTTATGCCCGGCCTTGGCCAGGCGGTTGGCGGCGGTCAGCCCGCCCAGGCCAGAGCCGATGACGATGGCGTCGTATTCCGGGGCCAGTTCCTCGACAGCGTGATAGACCATGATGCTCTCTTTGATTCCGGGTGATTCCGCCTAGTCGGCCAACCGGCCCGCGTCCGGCAGAATATGCTGGTTGACCACCGTCACCCCGCTCAGCATGGCGCCGACGATGCCCAAAAAGCCCTGATCGGTGCCGGCCAGGAAGAGGTTGCGGTAGCGGGTGGCGCCGTCCTTGACCTTAAGCGGGCTGCCATAGACCGCCCCCGCCTCCTTGGCGCTGAAATCCTCGATGGTGAGGGGGGTGAAGGTGTCTTGATATACAACCTTTGGCCCAAAATTCCCAACCATTTTGCCGATCTTGGCCAGGGACTGCTCCTGGCAGCGCCGTTTGAGCGCCTGGTAGTCCGGCCCCCGCTCGGGGCCGTCGCCCGTCGCCTGGCGGAAGAGGTCGTAGTTGGCGGGGTGGGTCACCCGGATGCGGGCCAGTTCGCCCTCGGGCAGACCCTGGAAGTTTTCTGGAAAATTTATCACCCCCACCTCAAGATCGACCGCCTGTTCTGGCCGGCGATAGACGAAGCGCTCACGATCACTGTAAAAGATGCAGGTGGCGTCGCGCCGCACCCCGGAGAGGGCCTGACGAGGCAGGAGGTAGATCGATTCCATGAAGCTGATCCGGCCCTGGTAGTCCGCCCGCTCCCCGGCCAGGCAATCGGGCAACATCCGCATGGTGCCAGGGGCGCCGACGGTGGAGATCACCGCCTGCGCCTTAAGCTCCTCGCCAGAGGCCAGCCTAACGCCCACCACCCGCTCCCCGCGGGTGAGCAGGGCTTGTGCCGGAGCGGACAGCCGCAGCTCGCCGCCCAGATTCCGGTAATGGCCAAGCAGCAGGTCGATGAAGTCGCGGATACTACCCTGGGGCCGGAAGAAACCCTCCAGGAATACGGCCTGGAACATAATCACCAGCTGGGCCAGGTCCATATCGTCCTCCTGGCTGTTGCCGTAGATCATCAGCGGGCAGAGGAGCATCTCGACCAAGAGCGGCTCGGGGATGAAGCTGGCGAGCGTCGCCCGGGCCGAGCGCCAGGGGCGGATGGCGAAGGGGTCGTAGCTGCGGACGAAATCGACAAGCCGTCCAAAGCCCGGCCTTGAAGCGGGGAAACGCTCCTCGATCTGACTCGCCAGCCGGGCGATGTCGTTGCTAAAACGCAGCCTTTGGGAGGGGAAGAAAATTTCCGAGCCGATCTGCTCGTGGGTGAGGAAGTGCTGGCGGGACAGCTTGAGCTGCCTGAGCAGCCGGTTCAAGGGGGCGTTGCGCTCCCCGGCCCCGGCGTGGTTGGTCATGGCGTGCAGGCCGGTCTCCAGCAGCTGGCCGTGCCGGTAATAGTAGGAGTTGAGCCCCCCCGGCCGGTGATGTCGTTCGAGCACCAGCACCGGCAGTCCGAAACGAGCCAGCCGGATGGCGGCGGCCAGCCCCGACATGCCACCGCCGATGATGACGACCGGGTCTTGCACCGCCGCGTTAGAGGTGGCGCAGTTTGGGTTCCAGGTAGTTGACGCAGGATTCGAGGGTGTTTAACTGCGGGTAGTCCTCTTCCGGGATCTGAAGCTTGTAGCGCTTGCGCAGCTCCATGACGATGTCTAGAAAATCCATCGAGTCGAGATCGAGCTGATCCCGCAGGGGACGGTCGACGGCCAGGGCGGCGGTATTGGCCTCCTCGTCGATATCCTTGATTATTTCAATTACTATTTCCTTGATCGCATCTCTGGTCATCAGCAGTCCTCACCACAGGGTGCGCGGACAACTTGGGGTCTGCTCCCCAGCCGTCCGTCGCCGCCCTTGGGCTCCGTTTCATATTTCTTGACGATAATCACCGAGTTGATCCCCAGCATCCCAAAGGAGTTGTTGAGGATGACGTTAACCCTCTCCACCCGCCGGGCCTGGTTGACCACCAGATTGGGCAGGGCGCACTCGGGGTCTAGCCGTTCCACGTTGATGGTCGGATGCACCAAGTGGTCGTCGAAGGCCGGCAGGTTGGCGGCCAATTCCAAGACCCCGGCGGCGCCCATGGCGTGCCCGATGATGCTCTTGGTGTTGTTGAAATAGGTGTTCGGGCAGTCGGCAAAGATCTCCACCAGCCCCCGACACTCCTCGATGTCACCCTGCCTGGTGCCGGTGGCGTGGGTGTTGACGATGTCGATGTCATCTGGCCGCAACCCGGCCCGCGAGAGGGCCAGCCGCACGCACTCGGCCTGCCGCGGGCCGTGCGGCAGAACGAAATCCAGGGCGTCGGAGTTCATGGCGTAGCCGGCGATCTCGCCGTAAATCTTGGCCCCCCGGCCCTCGGCCCGCTCCAGGGTCTCCAGGCAGTAAAGACAGGCCCCCTCCGAGATGACGATCCCGTCCCGGTCCAGATCAAAGGGCCGACTGGCCTGGGTGGGATCGGGATGAGAGGCCAGCGCCCCCTGGGCCTTGAAACTAGCGAAGATGCCAAAGGAACCCACCGATTCGGAGATCCCGCCGCACAGCGCCAGATCCACCTCCCCCAGTCGCAGCATCTGCACCCCCTGGATCAGGGCGGCGTTACCGGCGGCGCAGGCGGCGCCCACCGAATAATGGGGGCCGGTGATCCCCAGGCTCATGGTGATCTCGCCCGCCGGATTGTTCAGCACCGTGCGCGGGTTGTGGTGGTGGGTCCAGTAGTCCACGTTATAGCCGTACTGGCTGATATTGTAGACCTCGTTCTCGGTCTCCACCGTGCCGTGCTCGGTCAAACCGATATAGACCCCTGTCCGGTCGGGACGATAACAGGCGCCCGGGGCAAGGGTCAGCCCGGCGTCCAGCAGGGCCTCGTGGGCCGCGTACACCCCCAGGCAACCGGCCCGGGTGCCGCGCTTGTTGTCCTTCTTCTTGCGGTGCTTGGTCTCGGGAAAGACGCAGATCCCCGCCGGGGCGCGGCCCAAATAGCGCAGCTCGATCTCCCTAATCTCGCTTTTCCCCGCCAGCACCTTGGCCCGGAAATCAGCCAGGTTGTCGGCGTTGGGAGCGGCGAGACCGATACCGGTTATGACCACCCGCTGGTGGGCTGGCAACATCTCCATCATCCCTCGTCAACCACCATGCAAAAAGAAGAACTTTACTAAAAAAATCGCTGGTTGTCGAGAGTATTGTGGGAAGGCGGGCTCATTCAAACTGGGCCTTAAAGCGTGCGAACTCCTCCCGCAGACGGTCCAGCTCGGCCCGCAACTCCGCCACCGTCACGGCCAGGGCGGCAAGCCGGTCATCCTCCTCCCGGACCCGCAAGGTGGCGGCCTCAGGCCTGGCCGCATATTCCTCGACCACCGGCTCCCCGCTTAGGAGCTGGGCGTAGCGGCACTCCTTGCGGCCCGGCTGACGGGGCAGCCGGAGCACGTAGCCCGTCTCGGCGAGCGCCGCCATGGTGGACTCGACCTCCTCCAGAGACTCGAAGGGATAGGCACGTTCGGCGCGGCCCCGCAACTCGCCCACCGTCTGCGGGCCGCGCAGGAGCAGCACCATCAGCATGGCCGCCTCCCGGCCCAGCAGGTTGTGCCGTTTGACAAAGGTCTCGGCGTACTTGGGCACCCGGCTGGCGTCGCTCCGCACCACCAGGCGCTTCTCCCGCAGGGAGCTCAGGGCCCGGACCACGGTGGTCTCGTCGTAATCGACCACCGGGTCACGGTTGGATTTTTGGTTACAGGCGGCGGTCAGGGCGGCGAGCGACAGGGGATAGTACTCGGGCGTCGTCATATCCTTCTCGACCAACGCCCCCAGCACCCGGGCCTCGATATCGTCTAGAATGAAGTCCATCGTTACGCCTCCGTCCGGCCCCTGGTCTCGCCCGTCACCTTAACGCCTGGCCGCCGGCCGGGCCTCAATCCAAAAAGGCAATGTCCACCGGGGGCCGCAGGGTGGCGCAGGTGGACAGGGCCTGATGCACCTTATGGCGCTTAAACTCCTCAATCAGCCCCTGATCGGCGGGCCGTCCCTGATCGTAATTCATCAGGGCCTGCTGGGTCAGGTTGTAGTCGAAGCGAGGCGCCCACTTGCGGGAGCCCAGCCGGGCGGTGGTGGAGCAGTTGTCCACCATGAAGGCGACCCCCTTGTGGTGCATGTAGGGGTTCAAGGAATCCACCGCCTCGATCACCGACTCGTTGCACACCTCGCTTAGGCAATGCCCCTTCTCGATCAACAGGTCGATCTGGGCCATCATGGTGGCGCAATACATCCCAGCGGTGAAGGGATCGATCTCCTCCCCCGCCCCACCGGCCCTGGCGGCCCGCACCTTCTCGCCCACCTGCCACATCTTGGTGCCGTCGATCTTGCCCATCGGATAGCTCTTGAAACGCTGGCCGGCCATGATCACGGAACGGATCTCGTTGCAGGAGGACACCTCGTCGTAGATCTCGGTCAGAATATCCTTGGCCGGGCCGTAAGAGTGGCTGTAGATCCGCTCGAAGATCTTCCTGCCCTCCTCGCCCAGTTGCTCGTAAACCGCCAGGATGCCCTGGTGGGAGATGGTCTTGCTGATCGGGCCGGTGACGTTCTCCACCGAGGCCGTAAAGGCGTCCTCCTCCTTCATCCCCTGCTCCATGACGTAACGCCGGTACAGGGTCTCGACGAGACCGTGCACCGCGCCCAACAGGATGCCGCGTTCGCCGAAGATGTCGCTACAGAACTCGTTGCGCAGGGTGGTCTTGAAGATGTAAGGGGCGCCGATGGCTACCGCCCAGCCCAGGGCCAGGTCGGTGGCCCGACCGTCGATGTCCTGTTCCACCGCGAAGCTGCTGTTGATGCCGGCGCCGTTGACGCTCTTGCCCTGGACGTAGAGCCGCCGCACCGACGGCCCCATGCCCTTGGGGCAGACGCCCACCACGTTGATGTTCTTCGGGAAGGACTTGCCGATGCTCTGAAGATATCCCAGCAGAAAACCATGGGAAAGGCCAAGGGTGGCGCCAGGCCGCAGGGCGTCGAAGATCGACTGATAGTTCTCGGCCTGGGCCGCGTCGGAGATCAGGAGGGTGACCATGTCCGAGGACTTGATCACCCCGTACATTTCACCCAGGGTGCCGTCCGCCTCGGTGAAGCCCGCCTCCCGGGCGCGGGCCAGGGACGAGCTGCCGGCCCGCAGGCCGACCACCACCTTGACCCCGGTGCCGGCCAGCGACTCCTTGAGATTCTGGGCCTGGGCCGGGCCCTGCGAGCCCCAGCCGATCACCCCGATCTGCTTGATGCCGGCGAAGGCCTGGGGCAGCAGGTGGAAGCGATCCCGGCCACCGCGGACGATCTGCTCCTTGGTGCCGGCTAAGGTAATAATTTCGGTGTCAAAAACCTTGGATGTAAATTCAGACATTTTTTCCTCCTCGACAGAAAAAAAAATCTCCCAAGGCGGGAGATTTTCGCGGCGCGTTACGTCTTCCGGCCCCGGAAGACCTGGCAGAATTACTGGTTGAGGGCGAGCGCTAGACCCTTGCCGGCCTTGAACTTGGCGACCTTCTTGGCCGGGATGGCCAGGGTCTTGCCGTTGCTGGGATTACGCCCGGTGCGGGCGGCGCGCTCGGCGATGGCAAAGGTTCCAAAACCGGTCAGGGACACGGAGTCGCCCTTGTCCAAGGTGGTGGTGATCGTCTCGATCAAGGCCTGCAAGGCTCGGCTGGCGTCCGCCTTGGTGATCCCGGCCTGCTCGGCAATCGCTGCTACTAGTTCGGTCTTAGTCATAGTCCCTCGTAATTAAGATAAAGGTTGATATTCTCCAGCGGCCATCGCCCCTGGCCGCCCCATCGGCGCGCCCACCATAAAATGGCCTATTATTAACCCTACCGGGCCAAGGGTTGCAAGCCTAAAATGGCGGTTCGAGGAAAAAATCCCCAGCAATGACCAAGGCCGGACTCATGCTCAAAGCCCCCGGAAATCGCCAAGCCGCAAATCATAGCGGTGGATGATTTTTTGCAGGGCGGCCCGGGTGAGGCCAGACAGCTCCGCAGCCCGGGAGACGTTACCCCTGGTCGTCCGCAGCAGGTGGTTGAAGTATTGCCGGGAAAACTGCTCGACCACCGACTCCTTGGCCGCCCGGTAAAGGCCTAAAGGCCCGTCCTCGGGGCGGGACTCGGCCCCCAGCCCGCTGGCTACCGCTATCGGGCCGCCCAGGTTCAAGAAATGCTCGGGGCCGATCACCTCCTCGCTTGAGAACAAGACCGCCCGCCGCACCACGTTTTGCAACTCGCGGACGTTTCCCGGCCAGGGCCGGCGGGAGAGGCAGGCCAAGGCCGCGCCCGACAGCCGCCTGGGGGTCAGGTTCTGCTCGTCGCAGGCCATCTTCAAGAAGTGGTTGGCGAGCAGGGGCAGGTCCTCGCCGATCTCCTTGAGGGCCGGGGTCCAGATGGTGACCACGTTTAACCGGTAGAACAAATCGCTCCTAAACGAGCCCTCGGCGATCTTCCGCTCCAGGTCCTGGTTGGTGGCCGCCACCACCCGCACGTCCACCTTGCGGGTCTTGCCGGAGCCCAGGCGCCGGATCTCGCCCTCCTGAAGCACCCGCAGGAGCTTGGTCTGGACGCTTAACGGGATGTCGCCGATCTCATCCAGGCAGATAACCCCGCCGTCCGCCTCCTCGAACAGCCCGGCATGGCTGGTCTCCGCCCCGGTGAAGGCCCCCTTGGCGTGACCGAACAGCTCGCTCTCCAGCAGGTGCTCGGGGATGGCCGGGCAGTTGATCATCACCAGCGGCGCCTCCTTGCGCCGGCTTAGGGCGTGAATGGCCTTGGCGGTAAGCTCCTTGCCAGTGCCCGACTCGCCGCGCACCAACACCGTGTAATCGGTGCGGGCCACCGCCTGGATGTAGCCGTAAAAGCGGCGCATCGGCTCCGACTGGCCCACGAAGTTGGCGAAGTTCACCCGGTCCGAAAAACGCCGCTTCAGACTGATGTTCTCCCGAATCAGATGGCTGCGCTCAAAGGCAATCGGCACCAGCCTGCAGATGGCCTCGCAGTCAAACGGCTTGCAGATGAAGTCGAAGGCCCCGTGCTTGACCGCCTCCACCGCCGCCTGGACGCTACCAAAGGCGCTCACCACCACCACCGAGACGGCGGGATCGACCTTCTTGATCCGCGCCAGAAGCTCCATGCCGTCCATCCCCGGCATCTTAAGATCGGTGAACACCATGTCCACCGGCTCCGCTTTGATCCGCGCCAGGGCCTGCTGGGGATCGGTCTCCGCCCACACGGCAAGGGCCGGGAACTCGGCAGCCAGCATCCGCCTTAGTCCGTCGGCCAGCTCCGGCTCGTCGTCAACGACAAGTATTGAGTGTTTGCTCATGACTGGGAGATGAATTTGCCCTGCCCTGGCCGCCTAGTCCCGATTGACTTGACGCTTGACAGGCCCCGGCAAAGTTGATATGTGTTCTAGCCTGACCGGCGTCTAAATTCAAGTCGTAAACCTGCCAACGGTCATCAGTTTCAGGATTAAAAAGCCGGCGTAGCTCAGTGGTAGAGCAACTGATTCGTAATCAGTAGGTCGCGGGTTCGACTCCCATCGCCGGCTCCAGTAGTACCAAGGGTTTCGAGGTTTCTCGGAACCCTTTTTTTACGCCTTGCAATCCTCTGTGTGAGAGTTTGTGTGAGACTTTTTTCTTGCTTGCTCAAAGACCTGCATCGCCAATCGATCAGAATCTCCTAGATTGTGTAAATAAATTTCTGTCGTGGTTCTGTTCTCGTGCCCAAGAATTTTTTGGATAGTGCCGATAGAAATATTGCTGTTTTCCATCATTGAAGCGCCTGAATGTCTGAGTGCATGGAAACGGAAATATTTTACACCCGCTTTTTTGGTGCTTCCGGGTTTTCAGTGGGTAGAAGGTTGTAAATCGAGACCGCCGAGGTGAAAAAGTATCACCGTTCTGAACCTGACCTTATTGCGAAATCCACAAGCCGCTTTCCACAGGGTTTCGATTCTTGAATTTATGCCCTAAGCCGGACCGTTGCTGATCCTATGCTTGAAAAGATTCAGGATCCCGTAATGATGGTCTTTCAGCGTCTTGGCCGCTTTCTTTATCGGTTCCAATCTGCTGTGGGTGGCCCAAAAGTACCATTTCTTCCAGTATCTTTCCACCCAAAGGGGCTTTGATAACTCCAAAGATGACGGATGTTTTCCTTGATAGCCCAGGCACGACCGGTCTTCAGATCACCGAGGCGCTGAGGTGGGTCGTCAATAGTGGACACGAAAATCCTACGTAGCTTTTTGCAGTTGATAAAACCGGCGCTCATAGGCAGCCGGAGAAAGGTACCCGAGTTTTTTCTGTTTTCTTTGGCGGTTATAAAA
>JAJXUT010000010.1 GCA_021782655.1 Deltaproteobacteria bacterium | reverse complement strand
CGGTCTCCTGGTCGGTGAGCAGGCAGGAACGCAGCCGACCAGCTGCGGTCAGACGCAGCCGGTTGCAGGTGGCGCAGAAGTGCTCGCTCAAGGGGCTGATGAAGCCGACGCTGCCCCGAGGGGCACCGGCTAGGGTGAAGACCCGGGCCGGGCCGTCGAGCTTGGCGCTCTTAACCGGGGCCAGCTCGCCCAGGACGGCCTCGATCCGCTCCCGGATGAGGCCCGACGGCAGGTAACGGCTCTCCTGTCCCGCCCCGGCCTGACCCACGGGCATGCACTCGATGAAGCGGACGGCAAACGGCTCCGAGCGGGTCAGGCGGGCGAACTCGACCAGCTCGTCGTCGTTCACCCCGGCCATGGCCACCACGTTGAGTTTGATGGGGGAAAACCCCAGCCTCTGGCTGGCCTCGATCCCGGCCCAGACCTGGTCGAACAGATCGTGGCCGGTGATCTCGGCGAAGCGTTGCCGTTGCAGGCTGTCGAGACTGATGTTGAGCTTGCGGATGCCCGCCCGGTACAGTTCCGCCGCCATCCCGGCCAGCAAGACCCCGTTGGTGGTCAGCCTAATCTCGGCCAAGCCCGGCAGGCGGGCCAAGTCCCGCACAAAATCCACCACCCCAGGCCGCAGCAGGGGCTCGCCGCCGGTGAGCCGCACCTTCTCCACCCCCATGCCCACCGCCACCCGCACCACCCGCAGGATCTGCTCGTAGCTCAAGACCTCCTCTGGAAACGGCAGCCCCGCGCCCCCCAGGGGCCGGCAGTACAGGCAGCGCAGGTTGCACTGCCCGGTCAGGGAGACGCGCAGGTAGGAGATGGTGCGGGCAAAGGTGTCGCGCAGGGTGGAGGACATGGCGGGCATGGTTGATTCCGGGCCGGCTGCAAACCGGCTTATACGATACAAATGCTAGTCCCAGGGGCTTGGGACTCCTGCATAGCCCGACGCTTGCCGATTGTCAAAGGGTTTCCCACCGGCAGGAAGTTTTTCACTTTTCGTTGCCCAGAACGGGGGCATCAGGTAAAAGAGAGGCGGGTCGGAAGCTCCTTAAAGGTCTTGGGCAAGGGAAGTGCTTGACGCCGTCAATTCGCCAAAGAGAGGCAAAATGATTATCCTGGGCGTGGAAAGCTCCTGCGACGAGACCGCCGCCGCGGTGCTTATCGATGGCCGCCTGTCCGCCAACGTCATCAACTCCCAGATCGAGGTGCATCGCCGCTATGGCGGGGTGGTGCCGGAATTGGCCTCCCGCCACCATCTGCAAAACATCTATCCGGTAGTGCAGGCGGCCTTAGACGAGGCCGAGGTGAGCCTGGACGACTTAGACGGCCTGGCGGTGACCCAGGGGCCGGGGCTAGTGGGGGCGCTCCTGATCGGGCTCTCCTTTGTCAAGGCCCTCTCCCTGGTCAAGCGGATCCCCTACGTGGGGGTGGATCACCTGGCCGGCCACCTGCTTTCCGTCTTCCTGGGGAATGAGAAACCCGACTTCCCCTTCATCGCCCTCATCGCCTCAGGCGGCCACTCCAGCATCTTTCTGGTGCGCTCCCACTTCGATTACCAGCTCCTGGGACGCTCACGGGACGACGCGGCGGGCGAGGCCTTTGACAAGGCGGCCAAGCTCCTCGGCCTGCCCTACCCCGGCGGCCCGGAGATCAGCCGGCTGGCTGCGGATGGCGACCCGCGGGCCATCGCCTTCCCCAGGGCCTGGCTGGCCCCGGACAGCCTGGATTTTTCCTTCAGCGGGGTCAAGACCGCCCTGGCCAACCTGGCCCGGGAAAACCGTCCGGGGCTCGCCGTGGCCGATCTCTGCGCCTCGTTTCAGGAGGCGGTGACCGAGGTGCTGGTGGTCAAGACCCTGCGGGCCGCGGAATGGCTGGGAATCGCCAACGTCGTGGTGGCGGGCGGGGTGGCGGCCAACCCCCGGCTGCGGGCACTGTTTGCCGAACGCTGCCGGGAGGCGGGCCGCGCCCTGTTTCTCACCCCAACCCAATTTTGCACCGACAACGCCGCCATGATCGCCTTGGCCGGCTGGTATCAATTCGAGACCAGGAAGACCCTATGCCTCGACCTGGACGCCTACTCCCGCACCCCCATACTCGCATGAACAAGCTGCAACGCACCTTGCGCTACTACAAACTGCGCTTCCTCCGGCTGAAAGGCGAACCCCGGCATATCGCCCGGGGGGTGGCGCTCGGCACCTTTATCGGCATCACCCCCACCATGCCCTTTCACACCGTGGCCACCATCCTGATCGCCCCCCTTATCCGGGCCAACCTGATCGGGGCCTTCATCGCCGGCTGGGCGGTCTGCAACCCGCTGACCTACTTCCTGCAATACTACCTTTCCTGGCGGATCGGCACCGCCCTCACCCCCTACGACCTGTCCTGGGAGCGAATCCACCTGGTTATGGAGGTGATCTTCTCCGGTTCAGGGATCAAGGTTACCCTGGCGGCCCTGTCCAGCCTGGGCGGCGAGGCCATCGTGGTCATGTGCCTGGGGGGGGTGGTTCTGGCCGCCCCGTTCACGGTCATGGCCTACGCCTTGACCTTCCGCTTCTTTACCCGCCTGCGCCAAAGACGCGGCCCCAGCCAGACGCCGAAACCGGCCCCGGACAAATCCGCCTAGCCCATGCCCAGCCGCCAAGAGATCAAGGCCATCCTGGCCGACCGGCAACTGGCGCCCCAAAAGCGCTTAGGCCAGAACTTCCTGACCAACGAAGGGGTAATCGCCGCCATCCTCGACCGGGCGGCACCCGCGCCCGAGGACACCATCGTCGAATTCGGGGTGGGACTGGGGTCGCTCACCGTCCCGCTCGCCCGGCGGGTCAGGGAGGTGATCGGGATCGAGATCGACTCCGGCATCGTCCGCTGGCACCAGGAGGAGGGCGGTCTGCCCACCAACGTCAGCCTACGGCATCAAGATCTCTTGAAAACCGACCTCGGACAGTTGGCCAAGGAGACCGGGGGGCGACTCAAGATCATCTCCAACCTGCCCTACTCCATCTCCAATCCAGCGATTTTTTTGCTTATCGAACACAAAGAAGCTATTGATTGGGCGGTGCTGATGCTGCAACGGGAGGTCGCCGAACGTCTGCTGGCCAAACCCGGCACCAAGGCCTACGGGGTACTGTCGGTCTTGCTCGCTGCCTGTGCCACGCTGGAGCCGCTCCTCACCCTGGGGCCGGAACATTTCCACCCCCGGCCCCAGGTGGACTCCACGGTGATCCGCATCCGCTTTTTTAACTCAGACGACGGGAAGGGAGAGACGCCGCCGGCCCTGCTCAAATCCATCGTCAAGGCCGCCTTTCAACAGCGCCGCAAGACGCTGGTCAACGCCTTAGGCAGCGCGGACGGCGGACACAGCCGGGAGGATATCCGCCGCTATCTCGGCCAAGCCGGGATCGACGAGACCCGCCGTCCAGATCAGCTCAGCCCCAGTGAGTATCTCACCCTGACCAGGGCCTATCTGCAAGACCAAACGCGAGAGAGGAAATAACCAACAGACAAGAAGAGGGGTGGGTGGCTAGAATCGGCCCTCGGTCGCCAGCCAGCTTACCAGTCGGCCCAGCCCCTCCTCGGTGGAGACCCGGGGCTGATAGCCCAGATCACGGCGGGCGGCCTCGATGGAGAACCAATGCGAGGCAGCCAACTGCTCGGCCAGAAAACGGGTCATAGGCGGCTCCGATGTCAAGCCAAGCAGCCGGTAGGCGGTCTCAAACAGCATCCCGGCGGCGTAGGCGGCGGGGAAGGACACCCGTTTCCGCACCGGGGGCAGGGAAAGCCGGGTGAACAGGTCGTCTATCCACCCCCAGAGGCTGACCGGCTCGCCTTGGGAGATGAAGTAGGCCTTGCCGGCGGCGGTGGCCGGGCCTTCGAGGTTGGCCAGGGCCAGGAGATGGGCGTCGGCCACGTTGTCGATGTAGGAGATATCGACCAGGTTGTTGCCGTCCCCAACCCTGGCCAGCCCCCCCCGCCGGCCTCGCGCCACCAGGCGGGGAATGAGGTTGCTGTCGCCCGGCCCCCAGACCAGATGGGGCCTGAGGGCCACGGTCTTTAATTCCGGGCCGTTGGCCGCCAGCACCCGTTGTTCGGCCAGGGCCTTGCTGTGGGCGTAATGGCAGAGAAAGCGCCGGGCGTAGGGGACGGTCTCGTCCACCCCGGAAAGATCCCGGCCCGCGAAGACCACGCTCGGGGTGCTGGTATAGACCAGATAACCGATGCCGTTGGCCCGGCAGGCCTCGATCACCCGCTCGCTGCCCTCCAGGTTGATCGAAAAATAGTCCCGCCGCCGGCCCCAGATCCCCGCCTTGGCCGCCACATGCAAGACCGCCTCGCAGCCACGGGCGGCCCGGTTGAGGAATTCGCCCGCCCGGATGTCGCCCACCTCGCACCGCGCCCCCAGGGCCTCGACCTCGGGGTAGCGGTGCCGGCCCGCCACCACCACCTCCCGGCCCGCAGCCACCAGGCGCCGAACAACCGCCTGCCCCACGAATCCGCCGCCACCGGTGACCAGCACCCTCCCCCTAACAATCGAGGTCACAACAACCCCCAGGACACCAAAGGCATCCCCCTCATTCCTCCTCGTAGCCGGTAAACATCGCCTTGATGTGGGCCAAGGGGGTATGCCCCAGGGTGGCCAGATAGATATGACCGATCAGGAAGGCGGCAAAGAAAAAAAACAGGCTAACGTGGAGCAAATTCACAATCCTCACCCCGCCCATAAAGTTGATGTAGTTTTCAAAGCGCTTTATCTCCCAGAGAAAGAGCCCGGTGGCCATCTGCAAGGGAATCAGCGCGAACATAATGATGGCGTAGGTCTGCTGCTGCATGACGTTAAACTTGTCCTCCGGGGTCACCTGGTGAGGATTAGGGTCGCCCCGGAAGATGCCGTAAGTGTAATAGACAACCTGCTCCTTGATTTTCCGGGCCATCCCCCGAGGATTCGGCAGATAGAGCCGAATCTGGCCAGAGCCCAGGTTATAAAGCAGCCAGAGGAAATAGTTGGAGATCACCATGAACCCCACGTAGTTGTGCAGGTGGATGGCCTCCTCCAGCGAAAACAGATTAAGCCGTCCCGCGAACCTAATCTGCACCCCAGTTAAGAGCAGCACGACAAAGGCCGCCGCATTGACCCAGTGCCAAACCCTGATCGGAGCATGGTGGATATACACCATTTTATTGGCCGCCGCCACGACAGGTTTCCGCAATTTGCGCGTCAACCCGGCCACCGACGCACCCTCCTCCCCGGCCAGCCCCGCCTCGACAATAGCGTTCATTACTTCCATATCGCACCTCGCGTTATAGTATTTTTCCACCTTGCCACGAGCCCTGGCCAGCTCATGCTTGCCCGGCCACACGACCCCTGAGCGAGCCGTTTCAATCAGCCTCTCCCTCCTTCCGATCGTGACGCCGTTTGCGCAACGGGGCGGTGGCGGCACGGCCCGCGAGGTGCAGCATGACCCCCACTCCGGCGCCCAGCACCAGGAGGATACCGCCCAAGTCCAGGGGACGAAGGCGACTTACGGCCCCGCTGCCCGGCAGGTAGAAGTTGCTCACGCTGTAAGATTCAAGCACCTTGCGATCGAGCTTGTACTGGTGAACCCCGCCGTTCTGATCGACGAAAAACATCGCCACCGAATCAAAGAAGGGGGCGTTGGCGGCGTGGCAGTCGGCGCAGGCCCGCTTGGCCGACACCTTGGTCACCTGGTGCACCCGGGGATCGTTCTGGGACAAAAGCTCGGCATGGAATCCGACGTACAAGCCCCGGCGGTTCAAGGCGAAGACCATATTCTCAAACTCGTCGGCGCTCATCTCCTCTGGTTTGGCGTCGCGACTGAACATGGGCATGAACCCGTCAAAATCGGTGCCTAGGGCGGCCAGCACCCGCTCTGGCTCCAGGAACTGCCTTTTGGCCAAGTCGTAGAAGCGCAGATGAATGACGTGAGGCATGTTCGGGGCGTGGCAGACCGTGCACTGGACGTAGGTAAAATGGGTCTCCTTCTGGGGCAGCCAGTTGTGGTACTTGCCCGGATTGTGGCACTTCAGGCAGGAACGATTCTCCCGTTCCCGCACCGGCTTGTTCTCGTTACTCACCACGTCATGATAGCCGTGACAAGCCTGACACTGGATGATTATCCCCTTGTGGCTCGCCTTCTGATGCACCCCCAACCGGTACTGGCTGGCGGCCTGCTCATGGCAACCGCCGCAGTTCACCGCCGCCAAGGGCGTTTTATGCGGCACCGCCTGGGAGACATCCAAATCCCCCACGTCGGTATGACAATCGAGGCACCCGATGCCATTGATGTTGTGCACCGAGTACTGAAAAGACTTCTGATCGACAAAGACGCTTCCCTCCCCATCCTTCCGGGTCAACGAGGAATCCCCGTGGCAGTCAAGACAGACGCCGTTATCAACCGCAGCCCAACTGGCGGCGGCCCCGGACATGGCCGCCGCCAAGACAAGCATGGCCAGACTCATCCCCCATTTTCTGTTCATCGTTTTCTCCTTAAAAACCGCTTGGGGCGGAACAACTTTTTGTTGCCCCGCCCCAAGCGGTTGGTTTTTTTGATTATTCAAGGCTCTCTGGCCGCTTTCACGACTGGGCCTGCTGCATGGACAGCAGGGTTTCGACCTGATCCTTGGTCAGATAGTTGCGCTTGATGGCGATCTGGCCAAACTTGCTGCCGCACTCGCCACCCTGGCAGAAGAGGATCTGGGCGATGTCCTCTAAAGTCAGCCACTTCTGCACCCTGGCCAGTTCGCCGATCTTGCTTGCTTTAACGAGATTGTCGTAGTGGCTAACATCGAGTTCCCGCTCCATCATCTCTTCGACCGTTCCCGCCTCCGTAGCGGTGGCGTCGTAGAACTCCCGCTTAAGGTTGACGATCCAGGCCGGGATGGAGATGGCGAAGAAGATCACCCCGGCGATCAAGGCCTTCTGCCAGACATACCCCTCCATCGCCACCCCGAAGGGATAGGCCAGCATGGCGAAATAGAACATGGACAGCACGATGCACATCGCTGTCTTCCTCTCCGGACTCCACCTGCTTGTTGTCTCTGTCGCGTTCATGGCACACCTCCTTGGTTTTCGTGTTTCCCCTTGGCTTGTCCCTGGCTAACCATTGTTGCCTTTGCCTTGATACCAAAGCAAATAAAATGCCACTACCGGCAGCCAACACGAAATTAACTGGCAAAATCTACCATCAAAACCCAACTTGTCGGCATTATTCGGAAATAATTTACCAATATAAAACTGATATTTTATGTGGAAAATTTCCCAAACAACTGATAATATGCCCGGCAAACCGCCTGCCAAAGGCCAACCCCTTCGCCCGGCCCGCGAGGTATCGACCGTCATGCGCCACAATCACTCCTTAATCAAGTTCAGCGACACCATCCTCGACTCGATCGCCGATGGCGTCTTCACCGTGGATCAGGAGCTAAACATCACCTTCTTCAACCGCTCCGCTGAAAAGATCACCGGCGTCAGCCGGGAGGAGGCCCTGGGACAGAAATGCTTCGACATCTTCCGGGCCAACATCTGCCAGTCAACCTGCGCCATCAAGCAGTCGATCCAGAGCGGGAACGAGGTGATCAACCTGAACATCAACATCCTAAACGCCAAAAACCTCAAGGTGCCCATCAGCGTCTCGACCTCGGTGCTGCGCGACGAGGCGGGGGAGATCATCGGGGCGGTGTCCACCTTCCGCGACATGTCCACCATCGAAAACCTGCGCAAGGAGTTGTCCAAGAACTACATCTTCGAGGATATTGTTAGCAAAAATCATAAGATACGCCAAATTCTCGCCACCATGCCCGACATCGCGGCCAGCAACAGCACCGTCCTCATCGAGGGACCAAGCGGCTCGGGTAAGGAGCTGTTCGCCAAGGCCATCCACACCTTAAGCAACCGCAAGGGCAAATTCATCGCCCTCAACTGCGCCGCCCTCCCCGACAGCCTGTTGGAATCAGAGCTGTTCGGCTACAAACGGGGCGCCTTCACCGAGGCGAAAAAGGACAAAAAGGGCCGCTTCGCCCTGGCCGAGAAGGGCACGATATTCCTCGATGAAATCGGCGACATCTCCCCCGCCCTCCAGTTGCGCCTGCTGCGGGTGCTACAGGAGAAGGAGTACGAGCCCCTAGGCGGCACGACGACCGAAAAGGCCGATGTCCGGGTGGTGGCGGCCACCAACAAATGCCTTTCGGAGCTGGTCGCCTGCGGCCATTTCCGCGACGATCTATTCTTCAGAATCAACGTGATAAAAATAGTTATTCCACCACTTTGTGATCGAAAAGAAGATATTCCCCTACTGGTAGAGCACTTCATCGCCAAACTAAACTCCCTCAAGCAGCGAGAGATCGAATCGGTGTCGGCAGAGGTAATGACCCTACTGATGAAATACGACTACCCCGGCAATATCAGGGAGTTGGAAAATATCATCGAGTACTGTTTCGTCCTCTGCCATGGCAGCCAGATCACGGTCGAGCACCTGCCTGCGGAGTTCATTGACTGCCTGACGGAGAACGCCGGGCGGCCAAGGGCACAAGCCAGTGCCCCGCTGCCTGAAGCCGAGGCGGCGGCAATCATGGAGGCGCTAACAAAATTCAACGGATGCCGGATAGTTACCGCCGAATACCTAGGAATAGAAAAGACTACCCTCTGGCGCAAAATGAAACGCTACGGCATCAACTTCTCCCCGGAACGCGGCAAGAGCCACTAAGATAATAAAAGCCGAGCAGGCCGCGAATTCACCACCCGTAGTTAGCGGCCTCCTCTCGCCTTGCATAATTGCACTCCCCATGCTTGCAAGGTTGCAGTCCTGCAATGCCCATCTGAAAACGTCTTCCTTTTCCCCGCCGCCAACGTCCGCCAGCCGCAGCTATAGCCCCAGCAATCACCGCCACGGGAGCGGTTAGCGCCTCCTAATGCCGCCGGTCATTCCTCCACCCGCCCGGAGATAAGCAAAATCATGGCATCCCAGTTGCAACACTATCGGTCAGGCCAGCTTATCCGGGGCCGCATCCCTCTTCTAAACGAGAGAAAAATGCTCACCACCGCCATCGCCCTTTTCGGCGCCCGAATCTCCCCCCGGTTCGACTGCGCCCAGAGCTTCCTGCTCATCACCACCTCGGACGACCAGGTGGTGACCGACCAGCGCACCGAGACCATCTCCGACCCCATGCCGATCATGAAGGTCAAACGTCTGTCGGACCTCAAGGTCAACACCTTGATCTGCGGCGGGGTGGACGGGATCTCCCGTCAGCACTTAAACGCCTGTGGCATCCACCTGGTGGACAACATGCGCGGCAAGGTGATCGACACCCTGTGCGGTTACTTCTCCCCGCCCCCCACCAGCCCGCTCCAGGGCTCCATCCCCGCCGTCTCGGAAGGCCCCACCCCCTAGTCTCGCCCCGACAGCACCGCCCCGCACGGTTTTGCTTGACAGTCCCTGGCGATTACGCTAAGAAGTCCCGAATATGCTTTCAGGCCAAGCACGTGCGCAGTGATCTGTCTTGTTGTATTGCCGCCGGTCCATTGATGATGCTCCGCCATCGTTCCGCCCCGGCACTGCCCGAGGGCGGGAGCCACCCCTCCCATTATCCTCCTGTCAATCGTGCCCTTGGTTGGCGCCGAAATTTTCAGGCGCTGAAACCGAATTGGTTTTATTGATTAAATTAGCGCCGTTGGGCGCCGAGGCGGCATTAACCTTCCGCCGAGCGGCCCCTTACCTCGTTCAACCAAACTTTTCCAAAGGAGAATACTCATGTGTCGTCTCGCCATGAAGACCGCATCCGTGCCGTTCTCCCCCTTCTCCGTGATCTCGGCCATGGAGGCCATGAAGGAGGGCTACGACGGCAGCGGTCTGGGCCTGTTGCTCAGGGGGGTGAGCTTCACCGACTACAAGTACCAGACCGGTGACCCCATCCTCTCCGGTATCGCCCACACCGACGCGGCCCTGCACCGGCTCAACGCCTTCATGGAGGCCAAGGGCTACACCCTGAAATACGATCACGAGTTCAACCTCAATCCCGCCATGATTGAGGCTAAGGACCGCTACAAGTACTTCGTCCGGGTTTACCGGCTGCCGGAGTCGAGCAAGAAACTGAGCCAGGGAGCGATCGACGAGCAGTTGATGCTGACCCGCCTGGCCTTGCGGGCCGACGGCGAAAAACACGGCGGCGACCTGACCGCCTTCTCCTTCTGGCCGGACGTGGCCATGATCAAGGAGGTGGGCTGGCCACTCGAAATCGGCCAGGCCCTGGGGCTTGACGACAACCGCATCACCTCCCGCATCTGCATGGCCCAGGGCCGCCAGAACACCAACTACGGCATCAACCTCTACGCCTGCCACCCCTTCTTCATCCAGGGGATCGGCACCATGACCAACGGCGAGAACACCGCCTTCGTGCCCATCCGCGAGTATCTCACCGGCATGCATTACCCCGGCTACATCGGCTACCAGAGCGACTCCGAGGTCTTCGCCCACATCCTGCACTACGTGACCCGGCGGCTCGAACTGCCCTTGCAGGCCTACAAGCACGTCATCACCCCGCTCAAGACCGACGAACTGGAACGTCATCCCCAGGGCGCCTTCTTGAAGGGCCTGCGCGATGTCTGCCGCCGGATGATCATCGATGGCCCCAACTGCGTCATGGGCTCGCTGCCGGACGAGACCACCATCATGGTCATGGACACCAAGAAGATGCGGCCCGCCACCATCGGCGGCAAACCCGGCGAATGGGCCCTGGCCTCCGAGATCTGCGGGGTGGACGCCATGATCCCCGAACGCGACAAGTCACTAGATTTCCAGCCAATGCGGGAAAACACCATCATTGTCCCCCCCTCCCGACAGGAGTACACGATATGGTCTCAATTCGATCGATTTCCTCTACCCCAAGCAGCCTGACCTACCACGACCTGCCCTGGATCGTCGCTCACCGGGAAGAACGCTGCACCCTGTGCGGACGCTGCACCTCGGTCTGCCCCACCGAGGCCATCTACCTGGCCTACCGGCGGCAGCGGATGCCGAAGCTGGACATCCTGCAAAAGAAACGGGGCAGCGAGTACCGCACCTTCGTCGGCATCCGCCAGCGTACCGACCTGGATCACCGCTGCATCGGCTGCGGCATGTGCTCGATGGTCTGCCCCAACGAGGCCATCGGCCCCCAGGTCAACCCCAACGACGAGCGGGCCCGCTTCCACAGCTACCAGAAGGGCGACGCCTGGAAGCGCGGCGGTCGGCGTAACGACCGTTCGAGCCTGTTGGACCAGATTTCGTTTAACCGCATCTCCATGCTCACCGACCCGGCGCTTGACGCCGGCCGGCACGAGTTCCACATGAATACCCTGCTCGGTCGCGTCCTGCCGCCCGAGGAGTATATCCGCCGCCAGGCCAAGGGCGAGTGGATCCCGCCGGTGCGCGAGATCTTCCCCTTCATCATCGGTTCCATGTCCTTCGGTGCCCTCTCCCCCAACATGTGGCTGGGGCTTCTGCAAGGCGTGGCCTACTGCAACGAGGTCTTGGGCATCCCGGTGGTGATGTGCACCGGCGAGGGCGGCTGCCCGCCCTGGGTGCTGAAGAGCCCGTTCCTGAAGTACATTGTCCTCCAGATCGCCTCCGGCTATTTCGGCTGGGACGAGATCATCCGAGCCATCCCCGAGATGCAGTGCGACCCGGCGGCCATTGAGATCAAGTACGGCCAGGGCGCCAAGCCCGGCGACGGCGGCCTGCTCATGTGGTTCAAGGTCAGCAAGCTCATCGCCCGCCTGCGCGGGGTGCCGGAGGGCGTCGATCTCCCCTCGCCGCCGGTGCATCAGACCCTCTACTCCATCGAGGAGAGCGTGATGAAGATGATCCAGACCATGTCCATGGCCTGGAACTTCCGGGTGCCGGTCTATCCCAAGATCTCCGGCTCCACCTCCGCCAAGTCGGTGTTGAACAACCTGGTACGCAACCCCTACGCCGGGGCCTTGTTGATCGACGGCATCGACGGCGGCACCGGCGCCGCCTACAACATCAGCATGGACGCCACCGGGCACCCCATCGCCTCCAACGTCCGGGAGTGCTACCTCGACCTGGTGGCGCAGGGCAAACAGAACGAGATCCCCATCTTCGCCGCCGGCGGCATCGGCAAAAACGGCAACCCGGTGCAAAACGGCATGGCGCTGATCATGCTCGGCGCCTCGGGCGTCCACATGGGCAAGTACATCATGCAGTCGGCGGCCGGCTGCCTGGGCAGCGAGAAGAACCGTTGCAACGTCTGCAACTTAGGCATCTGCCCCAAGGGCATCACCAGCCAGAGCCCCAAGCTCTACCGGCGGCTAGACCCCGACCAGGTGGCGCAAAGGGTGGTCGATGTCTTCCTGGGCCTGCGCACCGAGATCAAGAAGGTCATGGCCCCGCTCGGTCGCTCCCAAAGCCTGCCCATCGGCATGTCGGACGCCCTGGGCATCTCCGACAAGGATGTTGCCGAACGCCTGCAAATCAAATATATCTGCTAGGATTTTACCGGGCGAGTTAAAGGCCGTAACCGGTCAGCGAACCACGAAAGGAGTAAATACGTGCAAGGCGAGAACATGAATGCCATCACCGTCAAGGGAAGAGACGCCAACGGCCAGCGGATCAGCTCCAAGGACTTCGAGACCCTGGTGCAGGCGGCGTTTGCCCAATCCAGCCACCTCGTGCTCGAGACCTACGGCCAGCACAACGTCGGTGGCCGCCTGATCGGCGCCAAGGGGCCGATCACCATCGACATCACCGGGCCGGTGGGCCAGCGTCTGGGCTGCATGGGCCGCCCTGGCGCCACCATCGTCTGCCACGGCCCGGCCTCGGATGACGTGGGCTACTTAAACATCGGCGCCGACATTGTGGTTCAGGGCCACGCCTCGAACGGGGTCTGCAACGCCATGGCCGAAGGCCGAGTGATGATCGGCGGCTCCATCGGCGCCCGGGCCCTGACCATGACCAAATGGAACCCCGACTACCAGCGGCCCCAACTCTGGGTGCTGGGTTCGGTGGGCGACACCTTCGCCGAGTTCAACTGCGGCGGCATCGGGGTGGTCTGCGGCGTCGAGCCCAAGTCGAAAAACGTCTTGGGTTACCGCCCCTGCGTCGGCATGGTGGGCGGCTGGATCTACTACCGGGGCGAAACCGACGGCTCCTACTCCAAGACCAACGTCAAGGAGGTGAAGCCCGACGACCAACAGTGGCAGTGGCTGCTGGAAAGGCTGCCGAAATACCTTAGGGCCATTGACCGCGAGGAGCTGCTCCCCACCCTGTCGGTGCGGGAGGAGTGGCGGATGCTCATCGCCATCACCCCCCAGGAGCGGGCGCTGATGTTCTCCGGCCCCATGCCCATGCACGAGTTCCGGGCCAAGGTCTGGGACAAGGCCTTGGGCGGCGACCCCCTGCGCGACCTGGCCCCAGGCCTCGACCGCTCGCCGATCGGCATCATCGAGACCGGCGAACTGCGACGCAAAAAGCCCTACTGGGCCAACCGCGAGTCCGCCGCCCCCTGCGCCTTCTACTGCCCGGTGCACATCCCCACCATCGACCGGCTGCGGCTCCTGCGCGACGGCAAGGGCCAGGAGGCCTACAACCTGATCCTGTCCTACACCCCCTTCCCGGCCTCGGTGTGCGGCGCCATCTGCCCCAACCTGTGCATGGAGAACTGCTCCCGCCAGGTGGTGGACAGCGCCATCGACGTGGCCCTCCTGGGCCGCTCGGTGCTAGGCGCCCCGGCCCCGGTCTGCAAGCCGGCCTGTGGCAAGAAGGTGGCCATCATCGGCGGCGGCCCGGCGGGCATCAACGCCGCCTACCAACTGGCCCGGGCCGGAGTCGAGGCCCATATCTTCGAGAAGGATAACCAGTTGGGCGGCAAGCTGGCCCAGGTCATCCCCTGGGAGCGGCTGCCCATGGCCACCTGGCAGGCGGAGATCGATCGCTTCCTGCAGATGGAGCACGTCCACGTCCACTTCGGGGTGGAGATGACCAACGCCAAATTCACCGAACTGAAGCGTGACTTCGACTACCTGGTGGTGGCGGTCGGCACCCACGAGCCGCGCAAGATCCCCTTCCCCGGCCACGAGCGGGTGATCCCGGCCCTGGATTTCCTGAAGGCCGGCAAGAGCGACGCCCCGCTGCCCATCGGCGAGCGGGTGGTGATCATCGGGGCGGGCAACGTCGGCTGCGACGTGGCCTGCGAGGCCTACCGCCTTGGCGCCAAGCAGGTCACCCTGGTGGACATCCAGAAGCCCTTGGCCTTCGGCAAGGAACGCCGGACGGCGGAGGCCCTGGGCGCCACCTTCCAGTGGCCGGTGATGACCAAGGAGGTCACGGACGAGGGCCTGATCGACAACCAGGGCAACCTGATCCCGGCCCAGACGGTGATCATCTCCATCGGCGACGTGCCCAAGCTGGGCTTCCTGCCCGAGAATGTCGAGTGCCTGAAGGTGGGCGGCGCCTCCTGGGTCAAGACCGACAAGGCGGGCCGCACCAGCGACCCCAAGGTCTTCGCGGTGGGCGACGTGGAGCGTCCGGGCCTGGCCACCAACGCCTTAGGCGCCGGCAAGAACGCCGCCGACGCCATCATCGCCGAGATCGAGGGCCGGGAGTGGAAGCCGTTCGACAAACAGGTGATCCCGCTCGCCCGGCTGACCGTGGCCCACTACCTGCCGGAGTCGATGCCAACGCCCACCCCCGAGGCCCAGGCGGAGAAATGCCTGTCCTGCGGCTCTTGCCGGGACTGCCACCTGTGCGAGACCATGTGCCCGACCCACGCCATCTCCCGCCGGGAACTGCCGGAGATCGACTTCTACGAGTACGTCTCGGACGACGACAAGTGCATCGCCTGCGGCTTCTGCGCCGACACCTGCCCCTGCGGCATCTGGCAGTTACGGCCCTTCTGAAGCCCTAATCCGGCACCGATAAAACAAAAAACCCTGCCTTGAGGGAACAAGGCAGGGTTTTTTGTTTTGGAAAGGAGATTGGGAGGTTTGGTTTGCCGGGTATAAATGCAACCAGGATGCCAAAAACAAAAAAATCAATGCTTCCTGAAATAGACACCCAAATACAGTCAGTTAAACTATAAGCCAATCGCAGGCAGGGGCTAGAACCCCGGCCTAAAACCCCACCAACGGCAAGCGGCGGGGATAAAATTTTGGCTTATCGCGTCACAACAACCACTTGGCCGCCCAAAATTTTGTACCGGCCCTGAACGCCCCCACGCCGGGCAAGACAATCAGGCCTCCAGCCACAGCTCCCTGATCCGGGCCGCAAACCGTAAGTCCTCCTCGGGAAGGCGGCCCTTTTCGGTGAGGTAGCCGCCAATCATCATCCCGTCGGCCCCAGACAGGAAGGCGGAGCCGAGGAAATCCTGCAGGGCGGTCTCCCGGCCAGCGGCCAGGCGAATGGGAATGGCGGGGAGCAGCAGTCTAAAGAGGGCCAGGGAACGCAGAATGTCGCGCACCGGCAAGGAGGGTGCCCCGGCCAGGGGGGTGCCGGGCAGAGGAATCAGGATGTTGACCGGCAGGGAGTCCACTTCCAGGCCGCGCAGGGTCAGGGCCAGGGACACCCGATCGTCCTCGCTCTCTCCCAATCCGAGGATGCCACCGGCGCAAACCTCAAGCCCCGCCGCCTTGGCGGCCCGGATGGTATCCACCCGTTCGGCGAAGCTGTGGGTGGTGGCGATGCGGGGAAAGAAGGATTCAGAGGTCTCAAGGTTATGGTGGTAACGTACCAGGCCCGCCTCCTTGAGCAGTTCCAGGTCCGACTGCCGCAGGATGCCTAGCGAGGCGCACACCGGTATTTCCACCTCCTCCCGGATGGCGGCGATCAACTCCGCCACCCGCGACAGCTCATGTCCCCCCAGGCCCCGGCCGCTGGTGACCAGGGAGAAGTGGCCAGCGCCGTCGTTCTTGGCGGCCCAAGCCGCGGCCAAGGCCTGTTCCCGGCTCAACAGGGGATATACCGGCGCCCCGGTGGCGAAGTGGGCGGACTGGACGCAGAAGCGGCAGTCCTCTGAGCATTGGCCGGACTTGGCGTTGGCGATGCCGCACAGGGAAAACTGTCCCCCCCGATGGGCGAGCTTGGCCCGCAGGGCCAGGGCCATCAGCTCCACCAGGGGCAGCGCCCGCCACCCGGCCAGATCGTCCATTATCCCCATGGCCACCCTCAAGATTTTCTAAATCCGAACACCCCTCCCTTCACCCCGGGGGCGAAGGCCGGCCCCCGGCTACCGCCGTTACCAGACCGGGAACGGACCTCCACGGCGGGGACGGCGGCAGGGAATTCAACCTCCGCCGCCTGAGCGCCGCTGGCCTCGCCATAGAGCTTGAAGAGCTGCAAGCCGATCTGGAAATAACTCTTGCGCGTCAACCACTTAGGCCAACCGCCTGGCCCCTGGTCAGCGGCCACCAACAGCGGCAGGGTAACCAAGGCCCGGGCGGTAACGTCCTGGGTGCAACGCTTGATGTTCAGCCGGGCCAAACTCTCCTCCAGCCGCTGCCGCAGCACCGCAAACAGGGCGGTGGCCTGCGGCTGAGACTTGATGGCCATCAGATCGTGCTCGGCCTTGACCAGGGGGAGGAGCAGCAGGGCGAGCATGATCTCCTCCGGCACCACCTGGCCCTCGGCGACCAACCGATCCTGCACCGCCAGCAGGTTCAGCAACAATTCACGATTCCGCCCCGCCTCAAGGTGCCCCTCCAGTGCCTGCCGGTAAAAGGGGAAGATGACGAAAAATATCCCGGAATCCAGGGCCAGCTCAGCCCAGGCCCGGCAGGCCCCGCCGCGCAGGTCTTTGAACAACTCGTCCCGCACCCGGGAGTCGGGGCAGAGGGCGAGTTTATCCTTGTGTTCCAGGATGGCGTCCCAGGTTTCGGGAGCGATACGGAAGCCGGCCCGGGCCGCGTGCCGGATGGCCCGCATCATCCGCACCGGGTCGTGGGTAATTCGCCGCCCCGGATCGCCGATCAGCCGCGCCACTCCCTCATGCAGGTCCTTGACCCCGCCGGTGTAGTCGATGACCGTATAATTCTCGATCTCGTAAAACAGGGCGTTGATGGTCAGGTCACGGCGGAAGGCGTCCTCGACGGGATCGCCGAACTCGTTGTTGGCCGGCAGCACCGTGGCCTCGTCCGCCGGGTCGTCGCTGTCGGTGCGGCAACGGAAGGTGGAAACCTCGACGATCTTGCCGCCCCCGAAGAAGACCTGCACCAGCCTAAACCGGCGGCCAATCACCCGGCTGTTGCGGAAGATGCGGCGGATCTCCGCCGGGCTGGCGTTGGTGCTGATGTCGAAGTCCTTGGGCGTCTTGCCCAGATAGAGGTCGCGCACCCCGCCCCCGACCAGGTAGGCCAGATGGCCGGCATCCCGCAGACGGTACATCACCTTCAGGGCCTCACGGTCGATGTGTTGCCGGGAGATCGGATGCTCACTCCGGGGAATGATCAGCGGCTCGGGCAAGGCAGAGGCCTCGGAGACGGGGGGGACGGATTTGCCGCTCATGAACCGCCTCGATGCGATGCGGGCCGGCGGCCAGGGGCTAGTATCGGCCAGGGGGGTATGGGCATAGGATAGGGAGATAAAATTGGCGGCCCGGCTCAGGTAGCGGACGGCTCTTTGTACACCGACTCGGCCTGAGAGACGAACTGTTCAAACACCTGCTTGACGGTGATTATTTCGTTGAATTTGTACACCTTTTCGCCGGAGAAGATCAGCCCGTGCTCCACGTCGCCCTGGCCAGCGGCCCGGGTCAGCCGGTCGTTGATGCAGTAAACATAGTCGCACTTGCGCAGGCACTTGAACTCGCATTTCTCTGGCCGCAAGCCCGGGTCGCCGGCCTGCAACTCATCGATAAAGGCGTTGCGGATCGCCCGGCCCGGCATCCCCACCGGCGAACGCATCACGGTCACGTCCTCGGCCTTGGCCCGGACAAAGGCCTGCTTGAAGGCCTCGGACACGTCGCACTCCTTGGTCATCACGAAGCGGGTGGCGATCTGCACCCCGTCAGCGCCGTACTTGTCCATGATCTCCGCCATCTCGTAGCCGTCGGAGATGCCGCCGGCGGCGATCAGGGGCACCTTGGTCACCACCCTGCGGATCTCGGGGAAAATATCGCGCAGGGGCCGGTCAGTACCCAAGTGCCCGCCCGCCTCCTTGGCCTCGACGATGATGGCCGCAGCGCCAAACTTCTCGGCCAGCACCGCAAAGGGGGCCGAGGAGACGATGGAAACGATGGGGACGTTGTGTTCCCGGCCGATCTTGAAGATGTCGCGCGAAAAACCGGCCCCGGTAATAATCATGTCCACCCCGGCCTCGATCGAACCCATGACCAGGGCGTGGAAGTCGCGCATGGCGAACATGATGTTGACGGCGATGATCCCTTTGGTGCCCCGCTTGGCCTTTAAGATGTCCGCCTTAAGCTCGTCCACCGGAATGCCGGAGCCGCCGATCACCCCGATGCCGCCGCATTCCGCCACCGGCACGGCCAGGGCGGCGGTGGAGACCCGAATGGACATCCCTCCCTGGATCAAGGGTATGGGCGCGGTGTACGGCCCGATGGTCAACGAGGGTAATTTCATTTAAAACCACTCCACACGAGTAAGATGACCGCATCCTGAAGCCCAGGCGGCCCGCGAAAACGCCACCTTAAGCCAACCATTCAAGAGTCGAGACCAGACCGCAAGGGCGACAACCACCAGGGGCGAACGTCGGATGGGCCAGGAACGGCGGGGACGGCCAGACCGCACGAAACTCCCGTGGCCGGCCAATCGCGGGGAAGCTGGCTAACGGAAAAGGGTATAATGCAACTCTTGACTCTATTTGTCAAGAGCGTTACCTATGATACGACTGATGTGACAGGCAAAAGGTCAGGGTCAACCAGGTGTGGGTTCCGAACGGCCAAATTTCCGCCCCGCCGCGCCCAGACAAGCGAGAGCAAGGGAAGAGATGCAAGCAAAAGAAGAACAAGCGCGGGTGGTGGCCATCATCCCGGCCCGCTATGGGTCGAATCGTTTCCAAGGCAAGCCGCTGGCCAAGATCATGGGCCGGCCGATGATCGAGCTGGTCTGCGAACGGGCGGCGGCGGTGGGGCTATTATCCCGGGTGGCGGTGGCCACCGACGACCAGCGGATCGCCGCCTGCGTGCGCGGCTTCGGCGGCGAGGTGGTGATGACCAGGGGCGACCACGTCTCAGGCACCGACCGACTGGCCGAGGCGGCGGAGATCATGGGAATCGCCGAGCGGGACGTGGTGGTCAACATCCAGGGCGATCAGCCCCTCTTCGATCCGGAGGTGGTCGAACAGGTGGCCAGGCCCCTACTCGCAGACCCGGCCCTGCCCATGTCCACCCTGATCTACAAAATCATCCGGCCTGAGGAGATCAACGACCCCAACCACGTCAAGACGGTCTTCGACCGCCAGGGCCTGGCCCTGTACTTCTCCCGCTCGCCCATCCCCTTCCAGCGCAATCCAGACGAACCGGTGCCGCCCACCTACTACAAGCACCTGGGGTTCTACGCCTACCGCAAGGGCTTTCTGCTCAGCTTCGTGGCCCTGCCGGAGGGAGAATGGGAGCGCTTCGAGAAGCTTGAGCAACTACGGGCCCTGGAGTTCGGCTACCGGATCAAGGTGGTACTCACCGAGCACGACTCCATCGAGGTGGACACCCCGGAGGACGTGCGGCGGGTGGAGGCCATGATCCGGGCCTCGGGAGGATGAATCCTCCCCGCCGCGCCCGCTCGGACCGGGGGCCGGAAGGCCTTCGTTTTCTTTATTTTCGCACCAACACGGCTTAACAACATCCATCTTAAAACCTAAAGAGGAAACAATGCGCAAGAAAATCACCATAATCGGGGCCGGCAACGTGGGGGCGACCGCCGCCCACTGGGCCATGACCAGGGAACTGGGCGACGTGGTATTGATGGACGTGGTGGAGGGAATCCCCCAGGGCAAGGGGCTGGATCTGCTGCAAGGCGGGCCGGTGGACGGCTTCTCGTACCGGATCGAGGGCAGCAACGACTACCGCGACACCGCCGGCTCGGACGTAGTCATCATCACCGCCGGCCTGGCCCGCAAGCCGGGCATGAGCCGCGACGACCTCCTGGCCAAGAACGTGGCCATCGTCAAGTCCTGCGCCGCCGAGGCGGTGCGGCATTCCCCGGACTGCGTGCTGATCGTGGTCACCAACCCCATCGACGCCATGGTCTACACCGCCTTCAAGGCCTCCGGCCTGCCCAAGCGGCGGGTGATCGGCATGGCCGGGGTGCTGGATTCGGCCCGCTACCGGACCTTCCTGGCCGAGGCCCTGGGGGTGTCGGCCAGAGATGTGAACGCCATGGTCATGGGGGTGCACGGGGACAACATGCTGCCCCTGGTACGGCTGGCCAACGTCGCCGGGGTGCCGGTGACCGACCTCCTGCCCGAGGAAAAACTTACGGAGATCGTCAAACGCACCCAGCACGGCGGCATCGAGATCGTCAACCACCTAAAAACCGGCTCCGCCTTCTACACCCCGGGACTGGCAGCGGTGGAGATGGCGGAGGCGGTGCTCAAGGACAGCCGGCGGGTCCTGCCCTGCGCCGCTTTCGTGGAGGGCGAGTTCGGGATCAGCGGCTGTTTCCTGGGGGTGCCGGTGGTGCTGGGGGCGGAGGGGGTGGAACGCATCATCGAGTTCACCCTCACCGCCGAAGAACGGGCCGCGCTAGCCCAGTCCGAGACGGTGGTGCGCAAGCAGATGGCCGCCACCGGCCTGTGAGCGCGATAAAGCATCAGCATCCGCGCGGCCTATGCCCGATAACTTAACCGACCCCCTGGCGGACTGCCTGGAACGGCTCAAGACGGCCCAGTTTTCGCCCTTCGAGCTTTTGACCTCCCGCAACCTGGCGGAGAAGCTGATCGAACTGGTCTTGCAGGGTGCCCCCCTCGGGCCACCCTGGCTGCGGGCCGGGTTCAAGGCCCTAACCGCCGCCCTGGCGGCCAAGGACACCGCCCAGGTCAAGGTGGTGGTCTTCGGCGGCGGCACCGGGTTATCCACCATCATCGGCGGCGACAGCCGGAGCCTGAGTTGGGTGGAGCACCCCTTCCAGGGCCTGAAGGCCGTCTTCCCCAAGACTACCGCCATCGTCTGCGCCACCGACGACGGTGGCTCGACCGGGGAGTTACTGAAAGACTTGCCGCTCATCGGTCTGGGCGACCTTCGCCATGTGCTGCTCTCCTCCATCCAACAATCACGGCTACTGGCCGATTACGCCCTGCCGGCGACAGCGGCGAGCCAGGTGGCGGCCACCCTCTTCGCCATCTTCAACCACCGTTTCGCCCGCCTCCCCGCCTCCCCGGACGACCTGCTAGACCGGGGCGGCCTCAACCTGCGGGGCTTGCCAAGGGAGATGGCGGCAGGGATCACGGAACTGACTAGGCGGCTCTTCTCCGACCAGAGGCTGGCCGTGGCCCTTAAACGGCCCCATTGCCTGGGCAACCTGCTGCTGGCTGCGGCCATCTACGGCCACACCCCGCCCGGCGAGTCCGCCCCTGGCCCCGCGGCCATCTGCGACGGACTGCGGGAGGTGGCGGCCCTGATCGGGGTGGCTCCGGACGCGGTGCTACCCTGCACCTGCACCCCCTCGATGTTGAAGGTCCGCTACAGCAACGGGGTGGTGGCCGCCGGCGAGAGCAAGTCCGCCGCCGCTAGACGCGGGGTGCCCATCGAGCAGGTGCTGGTCGATTTCGCCGCCTCGCCGCCCCAGGTGCCGCCCGAGGTCGTGGAGGCCATCCGGGAGGCGGACATCATCCTCTTCGCCCCCGGCAGCCTCTACACCAGCATCGCCCCCATCATGCAGGTGCCGGGTCTGGCCCAGGCGGTGCGGGACAACCTCCAAGCCATGAAGCTCCTGGTGGCCAACCTCTGGGTGCAGGCCGGAGAGACGGACCTGGCCATCGACGACCCTGGCCGACGCTTCTACGTCTCGGACCTGATCAAGGCCTACCACCGCAATATCCCCGGCGGGGTGTCCGGGCTCTTCCGCCAGGTGCTGCTGCTGGCCATGCAAGAGATCCCCGGCAACATCATCCAGAGTTACGCCATCGAGGGCAAGAGCCCCATCTACCTCGACCGAGTGACGGTCTGGAACCTAGGCTTTTCCCCTATCGAGGCCAGCATCTTTTCCAAGGAGGGGTTGCACGATCGCAAGGTGCGCCACGATCCCGCCGCCTTCGCCACCGCCGTCAAGGTGCTGTGGGTGGCCAGGGAGCACCTGGGCGGCCAAGAGGACGGCCGGGAGCTGGCCCTGCCCCAGGCCACCTTTTCGCCCTCGGGCGGGCGGCAGGTCGAGGTGCCATGCCGGCGTTACCAGCAGATCGCGGCGCTGCTTGAGGAACGCGGGTTGGGTGATGATCCTAGGCTACTTGAGGTCTTCTGGCGGCATGGGGAGATCCCGGCGGCGCACCTTGAGTTGTGGCGCGGCATGGTCACCGTGGCCCGCCAAGACTGGCGGCGGGGGCAGGAGTGGGACAGCCTGTACTCCTTCTACAACCCGGAGGACGGGCTGATCTACATGCGCGAGGACGTGGCGGAAGGCGGGCGCTTCGAACTGGCCTTTCTGGTGGGCCTGGGCCAGTCGCTCTTGGGTGATTACGCCTGGCGCAAGGAGCTGCGGCCCCTGGAACTGGAGGACGATCCGGTGGGCAAGGTCTATCGACTGACCCTGCGCCCGCCCACGGCCAGGCGTTGCTACTTCAGCGACCAGGAGTTGGAGTGCTATCTACTCCTGGCCCGGATGCGGCGGGCCTCCGGGGCCGAGCAACGCTTCACCAGGGTATTGAACGCCGGGGAAGGCTTCACCCCCCCCGGCCTGCTTCTGGGCTTGAGCTACGCCTGGTATCTCGACAACCGGCTGGCGAGCCACATCGAATACAAGATGGCCATCGCCCACGCCACCGCCTGCGACCTGATCCCCGAGCAGATCAAGAACCAGCGGCGACGGCGGGAGATGATCGATTTTCTGCGCTTAGTGGTCTTCCGCCAGGGCTGAGGGCCTCACACCCCGCGTTCGCTATCCGGCCAGATGACTTTGTGGAGCTGGAGCTGGAGCCGTACCGGCAGACGGTCGGCGATAAGCCAGGCAGCGAGGAGGGCAGCGGGCAGACGGCTAGTCACTGGCGAGAAGAGAATGACTCGCGGTCGGCGGTCGGCCATGGGGGCAAGCAGCCGGTGCTCGGCGAGAAAACGGCATGACCACTCGTAGTCGGCGCGGGAGGCGAGGACAAACTTCAGCTCGTCCTGAGGCCTGAGCCGGTTCAGGTTCTCCCGGCGGGTGGAGTCGGCACCCGAGCCCTCCGGGCACTTGACATCCATGATCGTCACCACCCCTTCCGGCACCGGGGCGATGTCCAAGCTGCCGTTGGTCTCCAAGAGCACCGTCCGGCCACCCCGGACCAGCTCGGCCATCAGGGGGATGACCCCTGGTTGCAGCAGGGGCTCGCCGCCGGTGATCTCGACGATGGCCTCCGGGTAGCGCCCCGCGAAATCGAGCAGATAGGCAAGGCTACGGACCGTTGCGGCCTCCTCGTAGGTGTAGCGGGCGTCGCAATAGCGGCAGCGCAGGTTGCAGCCGCCCAGACGGATGAAGACGCAGGGCAGCCCGGCATAGGTCGATTCGCCCTGAAGGCTTAAAAACAGCTCCGAGACCGAAAGCTCGGGCTCACTACCCACGGCGATAGGTGACCCCGGTGTTCTCGGTCTCGCCTACCGTGACGCTGTGGAGCTGGTAACGGGGGGAGGCGAGTTCCGGGGCCAGGGCCTCGAACAGGTGGTGGGCGATGTTCTCTGAGGAAGGGTTTCGGTCGCGGAAGGCGGGATGCTGGTTTAGGTCGCAGTGATCCAGGAGGTCAGTCGCTTTTTTCACCGCCTCCTTGACAGCCCGGAAATCAATCCCCATACCCAGGGGATCCAGTTCGGTCGCCCGCACCGTTACTGTGACGTTCCAGTTGTGGCCGTGAGGCCGCTCGCAGTTGCCGGGGTAATCACGGAGGTGATGGCCGGCGGAGAAGTGGGTCTTGATGAAGACGTCAAACATGGCGCGCTCCGATTTGATTTATGGTTGCATTATTTGCTTGTTAATTTACTATGACGGGCTTGTCAGATGGGGAAAGGACAAGGGGTAAGACTCTTTCAAGGCTAGGCTGGCCCGGAGTTTTGAGAATTACGCCCGCATAGTAATGAACATTTCGCGGTTTGGCACGGAAGTTTTTCCGTCAAAGCCGACAAGGAGAGAGCATGGCCCGCATCGCGCCGTTTCGTGGAGTTAGATACAACCCGGAGAGGATCGTCAACCTGGAGGAGGTGGTCTCCCCGCCCTACGACGTGATCGACGAGCCCTCCCGCCAGGCCCTGCTGCGGAAGAACCCCTACAACATGGTCAACCTCGACCTGGCCAAGAGCGTGGACGCCGGTGATCTGTCCGACGAACGCTACCAGCAGGCCCGCCAGACCTTCGAGCACTGGCGGCGGCAGGGGATACTGATCCAGGATGCCGAGCCCGCCATCTACCTCTACCAAACCGAGTACCAGCTCCCCTCTGGCCGACGTTTCCGGCGCCGGGGGCTGATAACCCTGGTGGGGCTCGCCGAGTTCTCGGAGGGGGTGATCAAACCGCACGAGAAGACCTTTCGGGGGGTGACCAGCGACCGCCTGCGCCTGATCGACGCCTGCCAGGCCCAATTCTCCCCCATATTCTCTCTATATTCAGACCCGGAAGGACGGATATTGAATCTGCTTGAGTCGGCGCGTCATCCCCAGCCCTTAGCCTCGGTGGACGACCAGGACGGCTGCCGTCACACCCTGTGGGCGGTTACCGAGGCCGGGGCCTTGGCCGAGACGCGGCGGCTGTTCGCCGACCAGGCCCTCTACATCGCCGACGGCCACCATCGCTACACCACCGCCCTGCAACTACGGGAACTGATGCGCGGACGCCAAGGCGCCGTGGCCCCGGACAGCCCCTACGACTTCACCATGATGTACCTGTGCGGCATGGAGGATGAAGGTCTGACCGTGCTGCCCACCCACCGCCTGGTGCGGCTGCCGGGCCGCTGCCTGGTTCAGGAGCTTACCGGACGGCTGACAGAGGGCTTCGTGGTCGAGGAGATCGGCGGCGGCTCGCGGGAGTTGCTGGTAAGCGAGGTCTTGGCCCGCATGGACGAGGGTGGCAACGAGACCATGTTCGGACTCTACCACCCGGGCGAGGATCGCTGCTTCCTCTTGACCATGCGGCCAGGGGCGATGGCGATGGCCACCGCCAGCCGGCCCTCCGAGGCCCTGCGCTCGCTCGACGTGGTGGTGCTCTCCGACCTGGTACTGGACCGACTCTTGGGTTTGAGCCACCAGCGGTGCGAGGAGGAGAGCCTGATTCACTACTTCCCCGACCCGGACGAGGCCCTGGACCTGGCGGTCAAGGAGGCCATCGCGGGCGGGGATCGCACCCCAGTGCTGTTCCTGATGAATCCGACCCGGGTCAGCCAGGTGCGACAGGTGGCGGACGAGGGCCTGGTCATGCCCCACAAATCGACCTACTTCTACCCCAAGGCCATCACCGGCCTGGTGATCAACCAGCTCTTCCCGGAGCCGAAGCTTAGTTGAGCCGGCCAGCATGACTGCGGGGGAGATCACCTGCGACACCCTGTTCAACGGCGCCCTGTCCTGCTCGCAACACCGGCACGGCTACCGTTTCTCGCTCGACGCCATCCTGCTCGCCCACTTCTGTAAGCCGCAGCCCCGGGATCTGGTCCTCGATCTCGGTGCCGGTTGCGGGGTGGTGTCGCTCATCCTCGCCTATCGTCACCCCCATCTCGACCTCACCTGCCTGGAGATTCAGGGGCCGCTGGCCGCCCTGGCCCGCCGCAATATCGAGCAAAACCAACTTGGCTCGCGGATGCGCCTGGTGATGGGCGACCTGCGCCTGATCCGCGAACTTTTGCCCGTCGGCGGCTTTGACCTGGTGGTGGCCAATCCCCCCTATTTCCCAGTGACCTGCGGACGGCTAAACCCGGACGAAGAGCAGGCAATGGCCCGTCACGAGCTATGCGCCGCCCTGCCGGATGTCGTCGGCGCCGCGGCCTTCGCCCTGCGGGTCAAGGGGCGGCTGGCGCTGATCTACCCAGCCCGCCGGGCCGAGGCGATGTTTGCCGCCTTGCGTCAGCACCGGCTGACGCCCAAACGCCTGCGGCTGGTGCATCCCCATCCCGGCGCCGGGGCCACCCATATGCTCCTGGAGGCGGTCAAGGGCGGCGGCGAGGAGTTGTCGGTGCCGCCGCCCCTATACGTTCGCCTGACGCCCGGCGGAGAATACAGCCCGGAGCTGACTTCCTTTTAGGAGCCGCCCTACAACTTGGACCATTTTCCCCAAGACTCTTACGGTTCTTTATGCCGTCGCCGTTAGGTCTATGGCCCAGGTTATTTCCACTCTCCGGCTTATCAGCCGGGCGTCAGACGATTTTTTAGCCACCAGGCAAAAGCTGTTGACAATGCCGGCGGCCTGGTGCTACTTTTTGTAAAAACGTAGCCATGAAGTTCCAAGCAATCGAGACCGGTACCACCACCCTCTGACTGCCCCGTAATAGAGACTAGGCGTCCAACAAGATAAAGCTCAAGAGGTAAGGAGAGTTAGATCATGAAGTTGCAAAAAATCCTCTGTCTAGGACTGGCCCTGCCGACCCTGTCCCTGCCCAGCGCCGCCTGGGCCATGCACCCCCTGATCACCGACGACGCCGGCACCCAGGGCCAAGGCAGGTATCAGCTCGAGGTCAACGGCCAGTACGACCACGACGACGATGGTTCGGTCGAGACCAGGGGCGGCCAGATCGCCACCATCCTTACCTACGGGCTGGTCAAGACCGTTGATCTGGTGGCCATCGCCCCTTACCTGTGGAACAAGGAGACCGACGGCGGGCTGACCAAAAGTGATGAAAGCGGCTTGGGCGACACCACCCTGGATGTCAAGTGGCGTTTCCTGGAGCGGGAGGGCCTGGCCCTGGCGATTAAGCCCGGCCTCAACCTGCCCACCGGCGACGAGGACCGCGGCCTGGGCGCCGGCAAGACCGGCTATCACGTCTATGCCATCGCCAGCAAGGAGGCCGACCCCTGGGCCATCCACGCCAACCTGGGCTACATCAGAAACGAGAACGACGCCAACGACCGGGAGAATCTCTGGCACGCCTCCCTGGCCGCCACCTACAACCTGATTAAGGAGTTGAAGCTGGTGGGCAACCTGGGCGTGGATCGCAACCCCGACAAGACTTCCGAAGACAACCCCGCCTTCCTGCTCGGAGGCCTGGTCTATACCCTCTCCGACCGCATGGAGCTTGATTGCGGCTACAAGCACGCCTTGACCTCGGCGGGGCCGGACTGGTCGCTATTGGCAGGCACCACCTTCCACTTTTAGGAGTAGCTCATGCACATCCCAGACGGTTACCTGGGGCCGATGACCTACGGCCCCCTCGGCGCGGCGGTGATCCCCTTCTGGGCGGCGGCGGCACGAAAACTAAACAAGACCTTAAAGGCCAAGCAGGCCCCCTATCTGGCCCTGGGCGCCGCCTTCAGCTTCGTGATTATGATGTTCAACGTCCCCATTATCGGCGGCACCACCGGCCATGCCACCGGCGCCACCCTGGTCGCCATCCTCATCGGGCCCTGGGCCGCCCTGATCTCCGTCTCGGTGGCCCTGATCATCCAGGCCCTGCTGTTCGGCGACGGCGGCATCACCGCGATTGGCGCCAACTGCATCAACATGGGGGTCATCGGGGTCTTTGTCGGCTACGGGGTATATCGGCTGCTGGCGGGGTCATCGCCGGTCACCAGTTTGCGCCGGCTAATCGCCAGCGCCGTCGCCGCCTACCTAAGCCTTAGCGTCTCGGCCCTGGCGGCGGGAATCGAGTTCGGCATCCAGCCGCTGCTTGAACATTCGGCCAGCGGTCAGCCGCTCTACTCGCCCTTCCCGTTAAGTATCGCGGTGCCGGCCATGCTGGGCGAGCATATGCTGGTCTTCAGCCTGGTCGAGGCCCTGATCACCGCCCTGGTGATCCGGTATTTCCAGAAGAACAACCCCGAGCTGCTGTTGGCCACCGATCCGGCGGGGACGCGACTGCGGGCCAAGGAGGCGTAAGCTATGAACCAGAAGGGCATCAAGAGGTTGTGGTACGCCATCGGCACCTTGGTGCTGCTCTCGCCCTTGGGCATCCTGGTGCCCGAACTGTGCAAGTCAGGCTCGGCCTGGGGAGAGTGGGACCTCAAGGCAATCGCCAAACAGGTTGGTTTCGAGCCCCAGGGCATGAAGCGGCTCTCCGAGCTGTGGGGCGCCCCCCTGCCCGACTACGCGCCCATCGCTGGCCATGGTCTAACGGGCGACCTGCTGGGCTACGTGCTCTCGGGCGCGGTGGGGGTGATCATCATCGCGGCGCTCACCTACGGTATCGCCAGAATCCTGGCCGCCAAAGACGGCAAAAAGTAACTCATTCCCCTTAAAGAGGACGCGTGGCGCAATCCCGTTTTTTAGACCAAACCCTGCTCACCGTAGCCAAACTTGCCGAACACGCGCTCTTTTCTGAGTTTTACGCCAGGAAAAAAGGCCTATTGCAGTCGCTCGACCTCCGGGTCAAGCTGGCAAGCTTCCTCGCCTTAATCGTCCTCGTCAGTCTGCTCCATTCGCTGGCCGCCCTGTGGCTTGCCTACGGCGCCGCCCTGGTCCTGGCCCGTCTCTCCCGGGTGCCGCTAGGCTTCTTTCAGAAACGGATCTGGCTGTTCATGCCCCTCTTCTCCGCCGCCGTGGTGCTGCCCGCCATCTTTAACGTCGTCACCCCCGGCCAACCCCTGGTGGTGCTGGCCCGCTTCGCCCACCCCCACGCCTGGGGGCCGTACACCATCCCGGCGGAGCTGACCATCACCCGTCAGGGCCTGGGGGGGGCGGCGGTCTTCGTCTCTAGGGTGGCGGCCTCGGTCGCCTGGGCGGTGCTGCTCACCGTGACCAGCCGCTGGAGCGACATCTTCTCCGGCCTACGCGCCCTGAGGGTGCCCCGCATCTTCGTGGTCACCATGAGCATGACCGAGCGCTATCTCTTCGTCTTCCTCCGCCTGATTCAAGACATGTACCGGGCCCGCAAGAGCCGGACCATCATGCCCCTGTCCGCCGCCGCCGGGCGAAGCTGGGTGGCCTCGCGGGTGGGGGTGACCTTCACCAAGTCGATGGAGATGAGCGAGGATATCTACCAGGCCATGCTCTCCCGCGGCTTTCACGGCGATTTCCCCACCGTCAACCGTTACCGCTGCACGAGAAACGATTATCTCTGGCTGGCCCTGTCGCTTACGGGCGGGATCGGCCTGATCCTACTGGAAAGGAGGTTCTGGTCGTGACCCTGGCCTTTCGGCTACAAGAAGTTCGGTATCATTACGCCCGCAGCAGGCTGGTGCTGGATGGGCTAAGTCTTGACTTTGCGGCGGGCGAGCGCACCGCCATCCTGGGCGCCAACGGCACGGGCAAATCCACCCTGCTCGCCCTGCTGGACGGGCTGATCTTCCCCGCCGCCGGGCGAATCGAGGCCTTTGGCCGGCCCTTAAGCGAAGTGGCCCTGGAAGATATGGCGGTGGCGGCGGATTTTCGCAAACGGGTGGCCCTGGTGTTTTCCAACCCCGACGTGCAGCTCTTTTCGGCCACGGTCTGGGATGATATCGCCTTCGGGCCCTTGCAGATGGGCTTGTCGCCCGCCGGGGTGCGGGAGGTGGTCGAGCGCCAGATGGAATCGCTCAAGATCACCGAGCTACGCGACCGGGCCCCGCACACCCTGTCCGACGGCCAGAAGAAAAAAGTGGCCATCGCCTCCAGCCTGGCCATCGACCCGGAGGTGCTGCTGCTCGACGAGCCCACCAACGGCCTCGACCCCCGCACCCAGGTCTGGCTGATCGAGGTGCTAAACGGCCTGCACCGAGAGGGCAAGACCATCATCGCCGCCACCCACGACCTGGGCATCGCCGGGGACATCGCCGACCGGGCGGTGGTCTTCGGGGAGGAGGGCGGCATCGCCGCCGATGGCCCCTTTGCCGAGATCATCGCCAACGAAGACCTACTCCTCAAGGTCAACCTGATCCACGAGCACGCCCACCGGCACGGCAACCACCGCACCCATGTCCACCGGCACGGCCACTACGGCCACCCACATCAGGATAACGGCGGGCCGCGACCTGACGCGACCCCCCACCATCACGACGAAGACGGCGCCCATCATCCACCCCGGCCCGATCCGCCCCCGGCGCCGGAGGGCGAGGAGGCCCGGCGGCTGGCGGTCATGCTCGACCACTGGTTAAGGCACGACGAGGGCCATGCGGATAGCTACCGGGAGTGGGCCGCCAAGGCCCAGGCCGCCGGGCTTACAGAGGCGGCCCGGGAGATCGGGCGGGCCATCGATGACCAGGCCGCGCTCGGGGCCCATCTCCAGCGGGCCAGGGCCAGCCTGGGAACAGCCAATCAAGGATAAGCAGCCGTTTTTCCATTCGATATTTTCCGCTTGTCCGCGCCTGGGCAAAGTAGTATAGCAAGGGGCCATGAGCGTTAAATTCCTATGCCTCCTGCTCCTGGGGCTGGGCGTCTCGGGCTGCGCCTCCTACCATCCCCAGCCGCTCCCCGCCGCCCCAAGCCTGGCCCCTGACCCGGCCCGGCTGCAAATCACCCTTACCCCCTCGCCCATCCCCGGGCTTGCCCCCCACCGTTTCGACCCCGCAGACGGCTTGGACATCACCGAGGTGGCCATGCTGGCGGTGGCCAACAACCCCGGCCTAAAGGCCGTCCGCGACCAGCGGCAGGAGGCCAAGGCCCAGATGCTGACCGCCGGCCTCCTGCCCAACCCGCAGTTGTCCGCCGGGCTCGATCACCCGACCGGCGGCGATCCGGGGCTGATGAACGCCGAAAACCTCGGGCTCTCCTACGACCTGGGCAGCCTGGTCAGCCGCAGCGCGACCCTGGACGCGGCCAGGGCCAAGGCCCGCCAGGTTGATCTGAGCGTACTCTGGCAGGAGTGGCAGGTAGTGCAGAAAGCCCGGCTGCTCTTTATCAAGATCAGCGGTCAGGAGAAGCTTAATCACCAACTCCAGGCCTACCACTGTCTGCTCACCGACCGTTACCAACGCACCGCCCAAGCCTTGGCGGCGGGGGATACAACTGCGGAGGCGGCAAGCATCAGCCTGGCCGAACTCCAGGCGCTACAGACGCGGATCGCCGATCTGGCGCGCCAAGAGAGCCAGAGCCGCCACGAGTTGAACGCCATCCTGGGCCTGGCGCCGGAGGCGCGGCTCGACCTGACCGGCGGGGCGGATCTAAGCACCTTAAGCGCGGAGGAGATCGCCGCCGCGCTCAAACGGCTGCCGCAACGCCGGCCCGACCTGCTCGCCCTGCGGGCGGGATACCAGAGCCAGGAGGAGCAGGTGCGCCAGGAGGTGCTGGCCCAATTCCCGGCCTTAAACGTCGGCCTATCCCGGGCCCGGGACACCAGCGGCATCAACACCAACGGCCTGGCCGTCACCCTGACCCTGCCCCTCTTCGACCGCAACCAGGGCCACATCGCCCAGGCCCAGGCGACGAGGAAGCGGCTAAAAGACGAATACCAGGCCCGTCTCGATACCGCCTACGGCGAGGCCGGGATGGTCAAGGATCAGATCGTCCTCCTTAAACGGCAGTTAAAGGAGACCGAGGCGGCCATCCCGCCCCTGGCCAGGACAGTGGCCCAGGCCAAGGCGACCCTTAAGGACGGCGACCTCGACTTTACCGCCTACGCCGCTCTGGACGCCGCCCTGTTCGAGAAGCGACTGGAGGCGCTGGCCCTTGACCAGTCGCTTGACGAGCAACAGGCCACCCTGCAAACCCTGCTCGGTATCGACTTCAAGGGAAGGTTCGAGGGGCAAGGTGCAGGGCTCAAGGTGAAAGATGATGAGATCGACCATAAATAAACTGGCAACAATAATCGTATTATCGCTGTGTTTACGGACGGCGGCCTGTCTGGCCGAGGGCCAGCCGGTGGCGGTGGTGCGCACCGCCCCGCTCGCAATTCAGGAGCTTGATCACGCCATCACCGGTTACGGCACGGTCAGCGCCGCCCCCGAGGACACGACCAACCTGAATCTGCCCTACGCGGCGCAGGTGACCCGACTCTGGGTCAGTCCGGGTCAGGTGGTAAAAAAGGGGGCGCCGTTGGTCGAGGTGGCGGTCGCTCTGACCGAGGCCACAAACTTCATCCAAGCCCGCTCCAACCTCGAGTTCGCCCGCGCCGAGCTGGCCAGGGTCGAGGCAATGGCGAGACGGCAGATGGCGACCAGGGCCCAGGTGGAGCAGGCCAAGAAGGGGGTAGCGGACGCGGAGCAGGCCCTGGCGACCCAGCGTCAATTGGGCACCGACAACGGACGGACGGTGCTCAAGGCCCCCTTCGCCGGACTGGTCAGCCAGGTCGGCGCCAAGCCCGGCGACCGGCCTCCGGCGGGCACCTCGCTCATCCAGCTTGTCTGCCGCGACCAATTGCTGGCCGTGATCGGCATCGAACCGGAGGAACGGGGACGGGTCAGGCCAGGGATGCAGGTTGCGGTGTCATCGGTGTTTGACGAGCGGATGAGCGTTCCGGGCCTGGTCAAGCGGGTGTTCGGCATGGTCAATCCCCAGACCAGGCTGGTCGATGTCACCGTCGTCTTGCCGCCCGGCAAGGCGGAGCTAGCTCTGGGCACCCAAGTCAAGGGGGTGATTGCCATAAACCGCCGCCAGGGGAAGGTGGTGCCCCGAAGCGCCCTGCTTCGGGACGCCAACGGCGCCTATGTCTTTGTGGTTCGCGACGGCCAAGCCCACCGGGTCGCGGTGACCCCAGGGCTGGAAAACGACGGGGTGGTGGAGGTCAAGGGGGCTCTTGCCGCCGGCGACCAGGTGGTTACCCTGGGCAACTACGAGCTTAAGGAGGGGATGGCGGTGCGGGAGGAGGCGGGGCAGTGAGCCTGTTCACCAGTTGGGTGCAGGCCCATCGCCGCTCCATCCTCTTCCTGGTGCTGATGATGGCGGTGACCGGGGCGGTGGTGGCCTTTAAGCTGCCGGTCGCCCTCTTTCCCAAGGTCGAGTTCCCCCGGGTGGTCATCTCGCTGGACGCCGGCGACCGGGCCGCCGAGCTGATGGAGCTGATGGTGACCCGGCCGGTGGAGCAGGCGGTGCGGGCGGTGCCGGGGGTGGAGTCGGTGCGTTCCACCAGCAGCCGGGGCAGCGCCGAGGTGTCGGTGAATTTCGCCTGGGGCGCCAACATGATCGAAGCCATGCTGCAGGTGGAATCGGCGGTCAGCCGGGTGCTGCCTGGGCTACCCAGCGGCACCACCTTCGAGGTGGAGCGCATGGACCCCACCGTCTTCCCGGTGCTGGCCTACAGCCTCACCTCGGCCAGCCACTCCCAGGTGGAACTGCACGACCTGGCCCGTTACCAGTTGGTACCCCTGCTCTCCAGCGTCAACGGGGCCTCACGGGTGCAGGTGACCGGCGGCAGCCTCGAGGAATACCGGGTGACGGTTGACCCGGCCCGGCTTGACGCCTACGGGCTTACCTTAGACGACGTGGCCAAAGCCCTCTCGGCCAGCAACGTGATCACCGCCGTGGGCCGGCTGGAGGATCACTACAAGCTCTATCTCGCCATGAGCGACACCCGGCTGACCAACTTAGACGAGATCCGCAAGGCCATCGTCAAAAGCGGCCCCAACGGCGTGACCCGCCTGGAGGAGATCGCCACCGTGAGCCAGGACACCGTGCCCCAGTGGCAGCGGGTGACCGCCGACGGGCGGGAGGCGGTGCTGATCAACGTCTATCAGCAGCCGGGCGGCAACACCGTCCAGATCGCCGACGACATCAAGGCCAAGCTGGCCCGGTTCACGCCCCAACTGCCACCGGGGGTAAAGATAAGCGCCTGGTACGACCAGAGCGAACTGATCGTCAACTCGGCGGTCAGCGTCCGCGACGCCATTATCATCGGGGTGATCCTGGGGGCGGCGGTGCTACTGCTCTTCCTGCGCAGCTTAAAGATCACCCTGATCGCGGTGGTGGTGGTGCCCACGGTACTGGCCGCCACCATCGTCCTGCTCGACCTCCTGGGCATGAGCTTCAACATCATGACCTTGGGCGGCATGGCGGCGGCGGTGGGACTAATCATCGACGACGTCATCGTCATGGTGGAGCACATCATCCGAAGACTTAGGGGCAGCGGCGGCGATCACCGGGGCCGGGTCATGGCTGCGGCCCGCGAATTCGCCCAGCCGCTGGCCGGCTCCTCCGCCGCCACCATCGTCATCTTCCTCCCCTTGGCCTTCCTGAGCGGGGTGACCGGGGCCTTCTTCAAGGCCCTGTCGGTGACCATGGCCGCCTCCCTGCTCATCTCCTTCCTGATTACCTGGCTCGCAATCCCCATCCTGGCCGATCACCTTTTAGGGGAAAAGGAGGCCCAAGAGGAGGAGGGCGGGCCGGTCATGGCCTGGGCGCACCGCCTCTACGGACGCCTGATGACCACCCTGCTTGGGCGTCCGACCCTAATCATCCTGGGAGTGGCACCGCTTCTGGCCCTGGGCTACTTCAGCTACCATAAGGTGGGCTCGGGCTTCATGCCGGCCATGGACGAGGGCGGCTTCATCCTCGACTACTGGACCCCGCCCGGCACCGCCCTTTCGGAGACCGACCGGCTGCTGCGCCAGGTGGAGGCGATCATCAAGGCCAACCCGGACGTGGCCACCTACTCCCGCCGCACCGGCACCCAGCTAGGCGGAGGACTGACCGAGGCCAACACCGGCGACTTCTTCATCCGCCTAAAACCCCTGCCGCGCCGGCCCATCGAGAAGGTGATGGACGAGATCCGTGGCCAGGTGGAGCGCCAGGTGCCGGGGCTCCGGATCGAGCTGGCCCAGTTGATGGAGGACCTGATCGGCGACCTGACCGCAGTGCCGCAGCCGATCGAGATCAAGCTCTACGCCAACGACCAGCGGCAGCTCTTCGCGGCCAGCCGCCGAGTGGCCAAGACGATCAAAAAACTGCCAGGGGTGGTGGATGTAAGAGACGGCATCGTCCTGGCGGGCGACGCCTTGGACATCCACGTGGATCGCACCAAGGCGGCCCTGGAGGGGATGGAGCCCGACGCGGTTACCCGCATGGTGCGCGCCTACCTTTCCGGGACGGTGACCACCGAGGTGCAGGAGGGGATCAAGATGGTGGGGGTGCGGGTGTGGATCCCGCCCCGGAAGCGGGCCATGGATTCGGATATCGGCGCCTTCATGCTGCGGGCCCCGGACGGCCACCTATTCCCGCTGCGACGGGTGGCCAGCATCACCCCGGTCACCGGCCAGCCGGAGATAACGAGCGAAAACCTGAAACCGATGGTGGCGGTCACCGGCCGGATAAGCGGCCGGGACATGGGCTCGGTGGTGCGGGAGGTGCGCCAGGCCTTGGGCCAGCCAGGGTTGATTCCCAAGGGGATGTACTTCGCGCTGGGCGGGATGTACCGGCAGCAGCAGATCGCCTTCCGGGGGCTGTTTGCGGTCTTCGTCGCCGCCCTGGCCCTGGTTTTCCTCCTGCTCCTCTTCCTCTACGAGCGCTTCCGGGTGGTGCTGTCCATCATCGTCATCCCCCTCCTCTCCCTGTCGGCGGTCTTCGCCGGGCTCTGGCTGACCGGCACCGAGCTCAACATCTCGGCCATGATGGGGATGACCATGATCGTGGGCATCGTCACCGAGGTGGCCATCTTCTACTTCTCGGAATACCGGGAGCTGTTGACCGAGGGCATGGAGTCTTTGGCGGCCCTGGTGGAGGCGGGTAAAAACCGGATGCGGCCCATCGTGATGACCACCGTGGTGGCGATCCTCACCCTTCTGCCCCTAGCCCTAGCCATCGGTCAGGGCTCGGCGATGCAGCAGCCGCTGGCCATCGCCATCATCTCCGGGCTGCTGATCCAGGTGCCGCTGGTGCTGGTTGTCCTGCCCTGCGTCTTTTGGCTGCTATGCCCAAAAACTAACATGCACTAAAGGTTAGTAACAGTAAAACAGTAAAACATCCCGCCACAAAATCATATCCATCCAAAACTAAGCGTATAATCAAGCAGATAACATATACAGCATAAGCCAATCTTATGTTATGGCAAGCATATTGCTATAAACAAACCTGCAATGGATTGCTTTGCAATCATCCCCCAGCAGTACAATGTTTCAGCTCTCTACTACTCCCACGGTGAGAGAAAATTTTTCATCAAAAGCTTAAACTATATTTGACAAAAAGACGTTTGGCGATTAATTATCATTAGCATTAAGATTTATAGAAAACACCTATATCTTTTCGCATTGAGTCCATGCTGTGTTGCCAATTTTGTCAGTAAATTCAACAAGGAGGTGTGATGTGAAAAAATATGTGCTCATCTCAGCTTTAAGCCTCGTAATAATAATTTTTACACATAGCCAGCTCCTTGCAGAAGATAAAACACCACCAACCATTACCCCAACATTGACAGGAGATCTAGGCAATAACGGCTGGTACGTTAGCAATGTTACGTTGTCCTGGAAGTTGTCTGCCCTCAAATCGGCAATAACTAGCAAATCTGGATGCGACACAGTTACCCGCAGCAATGATACATCCGGTGCAACCTATACCTGCAAGGCGACCACCAGCGACGGCACCAGCATTAAATCGGTGACCATCAAACGCGATGCCACCCCGCCTAGCGCAACCATCACCACTCCGGCAGCCGGGGCCACCTATAAACTCAATCAGAAGGTAACCGCCATGTTCACCTGCGGTGATAATATGTCGAAAATGGCGACCTGCACCGGCACAGTCGTCAACGGAGGAGTCATAGACACATCAACGCCCGGCAACAAAACTTTTGTCGTCAAGGCCAAAGACAAAGCTGGCAATACAGCTACTGCTTCGGCCAGCTATATCATAAGTGCGCCAGCCACCTCAAGTACGCCAGCCACATCTATAAACGGCACCCATCTGTTCGCCTGGAATGATCTCGGAATGCACTGCTCAGATTCCGACTTCTCCGTCTTTACCCTGCTCCCTCCATTCAATGACCTTAATGCCCAGTTGGTTGTGGGCGGCAAGCTAGCCGACAGTGGCTATACCATAACCTACGAAGCCACAGCCGCCCCCGATGGGTCGCTCAACAGCGTAAGCCACACCAAGACCAACTTTTGGAATTACGCTCTACCCCTCTTCGGTGTCAGCCCCTCACTCGATATCGGTCTAACCGGCAACCCTATGGCCTCCTCCAAACCTGCCCCGTTGACCTGGGAAAGCCAGTTTAACTGGTTCGAGGCCAGCGGCATCCCCATAACCCCCATCGACGACAACATGCATGAAAACTACTTCCCAATGGTTAAGGTTACAGCCTACGACGGCACCAACAAGGCAATCGCCAGCACCACCGCCGTGCTGCCGGTATCAAGCGAGATCAACTGCGGCACTTGCCACGCCAGCAACACCGGCAATCCCGCCGCCAAGCCGGTATCCGGCTGGGTAAATTTACCATTAGGATCAGAGAAGGATTGGCGGATGAACATCCTGCGTCTGCATGACGAGAAAAACGCCAACACCGCTAATTACACCAGTCTCCTAACTCAGAAAGGATACGGCAGCAGCCTGGAGTCCTCGGCCGTCACCGGCAAGCCCGTACTGTGTGACACCTGCCACAACAGCAATGCCCTGGCGGTATGGGGCATCAGCGGCGTGCCCGGCGTCTCCAGCATGACCGCCGCCATGCATAACCGACACGCCAACGTCACTCTGCCGGGCCAGACCCAAACCCTTGACAGTATCGGTACCCGCGACGCATGCTACAACTGCCATCCAGGCAAGAAGACCCAATGTCTGCGCGGCGCCATGGGCAACCCCACGAACAGCAATGGCAACCACACCATGGAGTGCCAATCCTGCCATGGCTCAATGCTGACCGTTGGGAACAAGGCGCGCAACGGCTGGTTCGACATGCCAACCTGCCAATCCTGCCACCATGACGGTGTCAGGGAGACGGTGGCGATAAATGCCGACGGCACGTTCAAGACCTGGAACGATATCCGCTTCGCCTCTAATCCGAACACTCCGGCACAGGGATGGAGTCTGTTCCGCTTCAGCACCGGTCACGGCAACTTGCAATGCGAAGCCTGCCACAACTCGACACATGCCGAGTTCACCGATAAACCAAGCGCCAACGACAACCAGGCTAACGACAACCTACGTGCTATCCAGGCCCAGAGCTACGCCGCAGCCATCCGCGAGTGCACGGTCTGCCATGCGACCATGCCCAGTAGTGTTAACGGCGGTCCACATGGCATGCATAACCTTGGCCAGTCCTGGGTCAATAGCCACCCTGATGCCTTCGGCACCACGCCAAAGACCAACTGCTACTACTGCCACGGCACCACCAGTGCCGGATCATCCCTTGCCGTCATTAAGGTAGCCAAAACCTTCAACATAGACGATGGGGGGGCCAAGACCTTCGCCGCCGGCGAGCGAGTCACCTGCTGGAGTTGTCACGACGGCCCCAACCCGTAACCAGGCCTCACGGCACCCACGGACAAAAAAAGGCCAGGACTTGCGCAAGTCCTGGCCTTTTTTTGTCCGTGGGTGAGAGGAAAAATTGCTAGTATGAGCCTGTCGCAGAACCTCAAGCCGTCACAACCTACATACAGCCTGTTGTGCCGTCAGCGACATACGAATCAACCACTCGTGTGCCAAGCGAACAAAAAGCAAGTTCCACAACAGGCTCATATGCGCTTCACATTGGCGGCCGAGGGGCCCTTTTCGCCGTCCACCACCTCGAAGGTCACCTTATCCCCTTCGTTTAAGGTGCGGAATCCATCGGTCTGGATGGCGGAAAAATGGACAAAGACGTCGTCGCCATTGTCCCGCTCAAGAAAGCCGAAACCCTTTTTGGCATTAAACCACTTCACTTTACCCTCTGGCATTTTCCACTCCTTTTCATTGAATGTAACCCAAAAAACAAACCGCATCCCCTGATTATATAGACATAAAAACGCCGATTGCGCAATATAACTTTTCAGCTAAGGCAAAAAACGGGAAGGCGGTTTTAGGCCAAATGGAGACAACAAATCGGGTGGCCAGCCGCCGAGTCGCACGGCGCCTAAATCAGGGGGCGTCGGGAGGCTCGGCAGCGGCCGGGGCCTCGGTGGCGGTCTTGAGGTCAACCCCGTCGGTGTCGGAGGAGAGAGTTACCTCCTGGCCCAAGGTAAGCTCCGGGGCAGGGGGAAACCCGGTTTGGGCCGAGAGGTAGTACTTGCCGGGCGGCAGCAGCAGGATATAATCCCCGCTCGCGTCTGTCCAGGCCGAGAGGTAGGCGGGCAGGTCCTTGACCTGCTGCTGGCGATCGGCCACCGCGTAAGCCAAGGCCAGGGGCCGTCCGTTCCGGTCCAGGATCCGCCCCCTAAGCCGCACCAGGTCCTTGTTTCTCTTCCGGTGCTGCTGGGCCGCCTCGCGCAAGTCCATGACCACAAAGTCCTGACGCG
>JAJXUT010000093.1 GCA_021782655.1 Deltaproteobacteria bacterium | reverse complement strand
TGACGTATCTTGCATGTAGTGGGCGAGAAGCAGGTAGCCGGTCAGGGTGTGATGCCGGAGCATGTCGTGCTCGCGGACCGTCAGCGGCTCTTTCTTCAGGAGAATGGCAAGCGGCACCGCGATTTTGCCCAAATCGTGGGTGGGGCCGCTGTGGGCGATCTTGTCGTGGATCAGATCCTCGCTCTTCTCCAACTCTCCGGCGATGAGGATGGAGAGGGCGAAGATCATCAGCATGTGCCGGTAGGTGTGGAAATCGTGCCGTCGGAAATAGTCTAACCCCTTGAAAATGGGAGGAGGAAGCCGGACTCGTTCCATTACCGCCAGGATGTCGGCCACCTTGTCTGGCTGAGAAAAGATGATGTCGTAGGGGGGGGTTCGGAACTGGCGGAGGAGATCGTCGCGGATTAAGCCGTGGCGTATCAGGGGGAGGGGGTCATGGGACCTTCGCTGGGACGCCTGAAACCCTGCCAGAAACTCTGGCGTCAGCTCGGTGCCCGCTTCAACCAGCAGGCGTTTTTCAAGGTCATATACCGGGAATTTCGTGATGATAGTCATCGGTTTTTAGAGCCTGTTGCGGGAGATCGCAGTAGTTTTCAATTAACTTACGGCCAGCCGGGCCGTGAGTTCCTTGAGTGCCTCAAAATCCGGGGCGGCAAAGATTCGTTCCCGAATGGCCGCCCCGCCAGCGACCCCCTTGAAGTAGCGGCAGGCGGTGCTGCGGATGCGTCCTAACATCCGCTCCGCCGGCAGCAGTTGGCCGATAAGTTCGAGGTGGCGGTGCAGGGCGGCAAGACGTTGGCTCATGGTGAGCGGCCCGTCTTGAGGGGAAAACACCCACGGGGCGCCCAGGGCGGCGCGGCCAATCATCACCGCGTCACAGCCGGTCTCGGCCATCATCCTCAAGCCGTCTGCGTGGGAGGCTAGGTCGCCGTTGCCGATCACCGGGATGCGGACAGATCCCTTCACCCTGGCGATAACATCCCAATCAACCTGGCCGCCAAAGCCGTCCGACCAGGTGCGGGCGTGGATGGTGAGCGCCTGGGCCCCGGCCTCCTCGGCCATCATGGCAAAATCAGGGGCGGTGATTGTCTCATGCGTCCAGCCGGAGCGGAACTTGACGGTCACCGGCTTGTCGCTGTTGGCCACCACCTGGCGGATGATACGGCTGGCAAGGTCCGGCTCCCGCATCAGGGCGCAGCCCGCCCCCCGTTTGATTACCTTCTTAACCGGGCAGCCCATGTTAAGGTCGATAAAGTCGATGGGGTGCCTGGAGACGATGGCCGCTGCCTGGCCCATGACCAGGGGATCGGCGCCGAAAAGTTGGATGCCGACCGGACGTTCCTCGGGTGCGCTTGCCAGCATGGCATGGGTCTTATCCTGCTGGTAGGTAAGGCCGAAGCAGCTGATCATCTCGGAGAAACCGCCGCCTGCCCCGTACTCCCGGCAGAGGAGGCGGAAGGGCAGGTCGGTGTAGCCGGCCAACGGCGCCAGGAGGAAGGGGGAGTCCAGTTGGACTGAGCCGATACGCATGGAGAGGAAAGCTGGGACAGGCGGTGAGTGCGGTTGCTCCCGATTCCGGCAGAATCGGGGTCTGGGTCTGGCCGCCGCCCAAGGTTATCCCTGGCTAAGCACCGCCCTGACCGCCGCCAGCAGGCGTTCCTTGGTGATTCCCAAGTAGTCAAACAGCACCTCGGCCGGGGCCGACTCGCCGAAGCGGTCGATGCCGACGACCGCGCCGTCGAGCCCCACGTATTTGCGCCAGTAGTCGCTCACCCCAGCCTCGATGGCCACTCGGGGTACCTTGGCAGGCAGCACTGCTTGCCGATAGGCCTCCTCCTGGGCGTCGAAGAGGTTGGGGCAGGGCATGGACACTACCCGCACCGGGATGCCCAAGACGCCAAGCTCCGCCGCCGCTTGGGTGGCGAGCGCCACCTCGGAGCCGCAGGCGATAAGCACCGCCTGGGGCGTGCCTGGGCAGTCGGCGAGGACGTAGCCGCCGCGCTCGATCATGCCGATCTGTTCCGCGTCTCGCATCTGATGGGGCAGGCCCTGGCGGGAGAAGAGCAGGGAGCTGGGGCCGGTGCGGCGCTCCACCGCCATCCTCCAGGCCACCGCCGACTCTACCCCGTCGCAGGGCCGCCAGACCTGCATGTTGGGGATCAGCCTCAAGGTGGCGGCCTGCTCCACCGGCTGGTGGGTGGGGCCGTCCTCACCCAGACCGATGGAGTCGTGGGTAAAGACGAAGATACCTTGCACCTTCATCAGGGCCGCCATGCGCAGGGCGTTTCGGGCGTACTCGGAGAACATCAGGAAGGTGGCGCCGTAGGGGATGAAGCCGCCGTGCAGGGCCAGACCGTTCATGATCGCCGCCATCCCGAACTCCCGCACCCCGAAGTGGATGTAGTTGCCGTCCGCCTCGGCGCCGATGTTTTTGCTGCCCTGCCACCAGGTGAGGTTGGAGCCGGCCAGATCCGCCGAGCCGCCGATCAGCTCCGGCAGCAGGGGCCCGAAGCCGTTTAGGGCGTTCTGGGAGGCCTTGCGGGTGGCCACCTTCTCGGCCTTGGCGTTGACCGCCGCGATGAAGGCTGCCGCCCCCTCTTGCCAGTTAGCGGGCAGCTCGCCGGCCAGCCGGCGGTCGAGTTCTGCGGCCAGGGCCGGGTAGGCCTCCTGGTAGAGGACGAAACGCGTCTCCCAATCCACCTCGTGCTGCTGGCCCCTGGCCTTGGCGTTCCAGCCCTGGTAAACCTCAGTCGGAATCTCGAAGGGCGGCTGCGGCCAGCCGATGGCCTGGCGGGTCAAGGCGATTTCGGCCTCACCCAGGGGCGAGCCGTGACACTCCTCCTTGCCCTGCTTGTTGGGCGAGCCCCAGCCGATTACGGTCTGGCAGCAGAGGAGGCTGGGCCGGTCTTTCACCTCCCGGGCCGCGCTAATCGCCCGCCGCACCGCCTCCGGGTCGTGACCGTCGATGCGGGGAATGACGTGCCAGCCGTAGGCGGCGAAGCGCTCCGGGGTGTGGTCGGTGAACCAGCCCTTGACCTCGCCGTCGATGCTGATGCCGTTGTCATCGTAGAAGGCGATGAGTTTGCCCAGTTTCAGGGTGCCGGCCAGGGAACAGGCCTCGTGGGAGATGCCCTCCATCAGGCAGCCGTCGCCCATGAACACGTAGGTGTGGTGGTCGATGATCTCATGCCCCTCCCGGTTAAACTGGGCCGCCAGGGTCTTCTCGGCGATGGCCATGCCCACCGCGTTGGCGATCCCCTGGCCCAAGGGGCCGGTGGTGGTCTCCACCCCCGGGGTGTAGCCGTACTCCGGGTGACCGGGGGTTTTTGAGTGTAACTGGCGGAAATTTTTAATATCCTCGATGTCCAGGTCGTAGCCGCTCAAGTGCAGCAGGGAGTAGAGCAGCATGGAGCCGTGGCCGTTGGAGAGCACGAAGCGGTCGCGGTTGGCCCACTTGGGGTTCAAGGGGTTGTGTACCAGAAAGTCGTTCCATAGCACCTCGGCGATGTCGGCCATGCCCAGGGGGGCGCCGGGGTGACCGGACTTGGCCTTTTGAATGGCGTCCATGCTTAGGGCGCGGATGGCGTTGGCGAGCTGGCGGCGGTCGGTCATCGTGGGTTCTCCAGGGGTTTGACGTTTGGCGGGTCGGGGATGCGCGGGCCGGTTACGGCTGCTTGGGCTCCCCCGTCCTGGTCATCTTGAGCAGTTGCAAATAGATCTCCTCGGCGAAGTCGTCGGCGATCTTGTTTAAGGCCGTCCGGCGGTTGGCCTGGAGCTGAAGGGGGTCCTGGGTCATGTAGAAGGTCTCCTGGCGCTGGGCCGACTTGCGCTCCCAGACGATCTTGCCGGTCTTGACCTCCTTGATGGCGAAGCTCACCGTCAGATCGGCCCGGCCCTCGATGCCCTCCTGATAGGCCCCGAAGGAGATCTCGGGCAGGTTTAGGCGATCGATGCTGCCAATCAGCTCGTAATCGGCGCTGGCCGGGGAGTCGGTAAGGCTGATGAGCGGGCTCCGGCGCAGCCAGTCGGACTGCTCTTGGTAGAAGGTGTTATCCAGGCCGACCTCGGTGGTGCGATTTTTCCACATCTGGTGGTAGAGACGGATATGGCGGCCACCGCTTTCAGCGTAGGGGTTGTGATAGCCGCAGCCGTATGCGAGGACGAGCAGGAGCCCCAGGAGCAACGCCAAACCTGGGCTGGTTATTCCCTGGCTGATTGCATTTATTTTGTCTTGATTGCGCTTCATGACCGGACGTTAAACCACGATGTTGACCAATTTATCCGGCACCACGATCAGCTTGCGCACCGTCCGTCCTTCCAGGTGTTTGGCCACCCGCTCGTCGGTCATGACCAGGGCCTTTACCGTCTCGGGGTCGGCGCCGGCCGGGGCCTGGAGCCGGCTCCTGACCTTGCCGTTGATCTGGATGACGATGGTTGACTCCTCCTCCCGCGCCAATTGGGGATCGGACACCGGCCACGGCTCCCGGTCGAGCTGGCCCTGATGCCCGCGCCGCTGCCACAGCTCGGCGGACAAATGGGGCGTCATGGGGGAGAGCAGCTTGATCACCGTGTCGATTGCCTCCCCGGCCAACGCCGGGTGGATCGGCTCCTGGCCGGTCAGGGTGTTGATCAGCTCCATGACCGCGCTGATGCAGGTGTTGAAGTGGAAGTTGTTCTCGATATCGGCGGAAAACTTCTGGATCGTCTGATGAACCTTGCGCCGGACCAGGCGGCTAGCCGGGTCAAGCCCGGAGGGCAGGGGCTGGCCGTCCGTCGGGCCTAGGCTCAAGGCCAGGCGGTAGAGCCGGGTCAGGAAGCGAGAGGCGCCCTCCACCCCCTGGTCGTTCCATTCCAAATCCCGCTCCGGCGGGGCGGCGAACAGGCTGAACAGCCGGACGGTGTCGGCCCCGTACTGGCGCACCAGGGTGTCGGGATCGACCACGTTGCCCTTGGACTTGCTCATCTTGGTGCCGTCCTTGATTACCATCCCCTGGGTCAACAGGTTGGTGAACGGCTCGTCGATGGCCAGGTAGCCCACGTCGCGCATGGCCTTGGTAAAGAAGCGGGCGTAGAGGAGGTGCAAAATGGCGTGCTCCACCCCGCCGATGTACTGATCCACCGGCAGCCAGTAACGGGCCGCCCCCGGTTCGACCATGCCCCCGGCAAACTTGGGCGAGGTGTAGCGGGCGAAGTACCAGGAGGACTCGACAAAGGTGTCTAGGGTATCGGTCTCCCGGCGGGCCGGGCCGCCGCATACCGGACAGGTGGTTTGGTAAAAGCTCTTAAGGGTATGGAGCGGCGACTTGCCGGAGGCGTCGAACTCGACCTCGGTGGGCAGGGTCACCGGCAGCTCGGAGAGGGGCACCGGCTGCACCCCGCACCGTTCGCATTCCAGCATCGGGATGGGGGTACCCCAGTAGCGCTGGCGGGAGACCCCCCAATCCCGCAGCCTAAAGGTGGTCTGGGCCTTGCCGAAGCCCTTGGCCTCCGCCTGGCCGATGATCGCCGCCTTGGCGGCCTCGCTGGCCAGGCCGGTGAACTCGCCTGAATCGACCAGCACCCCCGGCCCCTCGTAAGCGGCGCCGGGGGGCGGGGCGTCGGCCAGGGGCTGGATAACCTGTTTCACCGGCAGCCCGTATTTGACCGCGAACTCGTAGTCCCGCTGGTCGTGGGCCGGCACCGCCATCACTGCCCCGGTGCCGTATTCCATGAGCACGAAGTTGGCGGCGAAGATGGGCAGCCGCTCGCCGGTGAAGGGGTTGAGGGCGTAACCGCCGGTGAACACCCCCGCCTTGTCGAGCACGTCCTCGTAGTTGGCCCGTTGCCGGGCGTTTTTGGTCTCCTCGGCAAAGGCCCGCACCGCCTGGGCCTGGCCGCTTTTCTGGCCGAGGGCCTCGACCAGGGGGTGCTCCGGGGCGATGGACATGAAGGTGGCCCCGAAGATGGTGTCAGGCCGGGTGGTGAAGATGGTGAGGGGCTGGTTCTGGCCCTCGACCGGGAAATCGATGGAGGCGCCGATGCTCTTGCCGATCCAGTTGCGCTGCATGTTGCGCACCTTCTCCGGCCAGCCCGGCAGGCGGTCGAGTTCCGCAAGCAGCTCCTCGGCGTAGTCGGTGATCTTGAAGAACCAGCCGTTCATCTCCCGGGGCAGGACCTTGGTGTCGCAGCGCCAGCAGAGTCCGTTATCGACCTGCTCGTTGGCCAGCACCGTCTGGCAGGGCTCGCACCAGTTGACGGTGGTCTGCTTACGGTAGACCAGTCCCCGCTTGAACAGCTCGATGAACAGGCCCTGTTCCCAGCGGTAGTAGTCACGGTCGCAGGTGGCCAACTCCCGGCCCCAGTCGTAGCTAAAGCCCATCCGCTTGAGCTGGCGGCGCATGTAGTCGATGTTGTCGTAGGTCCAGGCGGCGGGGTGGGTGCGGTGCTTGACGGCGGCGTTCTCGGCCGGCAGGCCGAAGGCGTCCCAGCCCATGGGATGCAGGACGTTGGCGCCGCGCATACGCTGGTAGCGGGCGATGACATCGCCGATGGTGTAGTTTCTGACATGCCCCATGTGGATCCGGCCCGAGGGGTAGGGGAACATCTCCAGGAGGTAATACTTAGGCCGGGCCGGGTCTTCCTGGCAGGCGTAGCGGGAGTCGTCCTGCCAGATCGTCTGCCATCTTTCCTCGATGGCGGCGAAGTCGTATTCGATGCTCTCGTCGATGCGCATGGGTATGGGGTGGTGGTTATCCGTCCGGCGTTATTGGCCCACGGGCGGCGGCTGGTAATCCTGCCGAGCCAGGGGCTCGAAGGTGGTGATGGCGTTCAAGAAGGCCAGTTCCACGGTGCCGATAGGCCCGTTACGCTGCTTGCCGATGATCACCTCGGCGATGCCCCGGCGGGGGTTGTCGGGCGACTTGTTATATACCTCATCCCGGTAGATGAAGCAAATCACATCCGCGTCCTGCTCGATGGCCCCGGATTCGCGCAGGTCGGAGAGCTGGGGCCGTTTGTCGGTGCGGCTCTCCAGGCTGCGGTTGAGCTGGGAGAGGGCGATCACCGGTAGGTGCAGCTCCTTGGCCATCGCCTTGAGCGACCGGGAGATCTCGCTGATCTCCTGCTCCCGGCTGTCGGTGTGACGCTGGCCGCGCATCAGTTGCAGGTAATCAACCACCACCAGGCCGATGTGGTGCTCGGACTTCAGCCGTCTGGTTTTGGCCCGCATCTCCAGCGCCGAGATGGCCGGGGTGTCGTCGATGAAGATGGGGGCCTTGGCCAGCATCCCGGTGGCCCGCACCAGCTTTGGCCAGTCGTGCTCGCTGAGCCGGCCGGTACGCAGGCGGCTGGAATCGACTCGGCTGATCGAGCACAACATACGCATCGCCAGTTGCTCTTTCGCCATCTCTAGGCTGAAGACCGCCGCCGGGGTCTTGAACAGGAGGGCGGCGTTCTGCACCAGGTTCATGGCGAAGGCGGTCTTGCCCATACTGGGCCGGCCGGCGACGATGATCAGGTCTGAGGATTGCAGCCCGGCGGTGAGTTTGTCGAAGTCGTCGTAGCCGCTGGGCACCCCGGTGATGTGCTCCTGCCGCTCGGCCAGCTTTTCGATGTAGGCGAAGGTGGCCTTGACCACCTCGCCCATGGGCGCGAAGGCCTGGTTGCTCTTGGCGCTGGAGATGTCGAAAATTCGCTGCTCGGCACCGTCGAGCAGGAGTTCGATCTCGTCTTGCTCCTCGTAGCAACGGCCGGCGATCTCGCTGGTGGCCTTAATGAGCTGGCGCAGGACGCTCTTATCGCGCACGATCCGGGCGTAGTGAATGATATTGCTCGCCACCGGCACGATGTCGGCCAAGCCGGCGAGGTAGGCGGCGCCACCGATCTCCTCCAGCCTATTTTCGGCTTGCAGTTGATTGGCGACCGTGACCAGATCCAGGGGCTCGGTGCGGGAAAACAGGGTGAGCATGGCCCCGAAGATGGTCTGGTGGGCCGGGCGATAGAAGTCGTCGGGTTTTAAGAAATCGGCGACCTTGTCGATGGCGCCCTGGGCCAGGAGGAGCGAGCCCAAAACGCCCTGTTCCGCCTCGATGTTTTGCGGGGGGAGGCGGCTAAGGGTAGCAGAAGCGGCGGCGGGGGTGGTTCCCATGAGCGATCCCGGGGCTAAAGGGTGAACGGAAACCTACCGCCGCAAGCGGTACCGAGTCTGGCGCCTGCGGCCGTCACAAGACCCGTGGTTCGCCGCCCCGGCGCGGGGCCGGGGAAATCGTCTCTTGGCGACCGTCCGGCCCTCGCCGCTGAACGACGGGGCCGGACGGTGGTTTGAAAACTTCGCTGGCCCTTACTCGGCCAGGGGGACGATGTTCACCTTCAGCTTGGCCAATACCTGGTAGCCGACCTTGACGGTGACCTCGGTCTCGCCCACCCGCTTGATCGGCTCGTCCAAGACGATCTTGCGCCGATCGATGACCAGACCCTGCTCGGCCAGACGGTCGGCCAGGTCGCTAGAGGTCACCGAGCCGTAGAGCTTGTTCTCCTCGCCTACCCGCTTCTCGATGGTCAGCGCCTGGGCCTCGATCCGCTTGGCGATGGATTCGGCATCCTGGCGCTGCTGCTGCTTGCGGGCCTCGATGGCCACCTTCTCGACTTCGAGTCGGGCGAGATTGCCCTTGCTGGCGGAAATGGCCAGGCCCTGGGGCATGAGGAAGTT
>JAJXUT010000092.1 GCA_021782655.1 Deltaproteobacteria bacterium | reverse complement strand
CGGGCCCTGTGGTCGGAGTGGCTGGCCATGCCGCAAATCTGCATCTACACCTTAACCGGCCTGGACTACCTGAAGGCGATCCTGACCAACCTGGCAATCAACCATAAAAATATAACCAGAAATCTCCATCTCCAGCCAGGCGCCGTTGCCTCGGAATGGCTGCTCTTCGCCCTAACCCCCAAGCTCGGCAAGGCCCAGGCCCAAAGCAGCATCGCCCACGCCTTCAAAGCGGCGGCGACCTCCGGCCGGCCATTCGCCGACTGCCTGGCGGACGATCCGAAGCTGGCCGCCTGGCTGCCCAAGCTCGACCTGACCGGGCTCGAACAACCCGAAACCCATACCGGACTCGCCCCCGAGCTGGTTGACGACGCCATCCGGCTGGTCAACCAAAGCCGGCAAGAACGGGCCGCGCAACCCCTCCCCTAACCACAAGCCAGGCCGCCCCCAGCATGGACATCCCCGCCCTAACTTACTGCCGCCCGGCGAGCCACGTCATCGACTCCCGTTTCTTCGCCGATGGCTACGGCACCGACGAGGCCCGCCAGGTATTCTGCGACCTAAGAAGGATGCAGCGCTGGCTGGAGGTGGAGTCGGCCCTGGCCTCCTGCCAGGCCGAACTGGGCCTCATCCCCCCAGCCGCCGCCACGGCCCTGACCCAGACCGCCCGCCTGGAGCTGCTTGACCTGACGGCCATCCGGGCCGGCATCGCCAAGACCGGCCACTCCCTAATCCCGCTGCTCAACGAGTGGCAGCGAGTCTCCGACCGGGAGGCCGGGCAATTCATCCACTACGGGGCCACCACCCAGGATATCGAAGACACGGCGCAATCCCTGGAGCTGAAAGACATCCACGCCATAATTATCCGCGACCTTGAGGCGATAATCGGCCTGTTGATCGATCTGGCCGACCGCCACCGCGACCTGGTCACCGTGGGAAGAAGCCACGGCCAGCACGCCCTGCCCACCACCATGGGCTTGAAGATGGCGGGCTGGCTGGACGAGACGCTGCGCAACCACGCCCGCCTGGCCCTCTGCCGGCCCCGGCTCCTGGTCTCCCAGCTCTTTGGCGGGGTGGGCACCATGTCGGCGCTATCCTCGCGGGGCATTGAGCTGCTGCACCGGTTTTCCGATACCCTGAACCTGGCCGCACCCATCTCCTGCTGGCACAGCAGCCGCGACCGGCTGGCGGAATTCGTCGGCCTCCTGGCCCTGACGACCGGAGGCCTGGCCAGAATAGCCAACGAAATCTGCCAGTTATCCAGAAACGAAATCGGCGATCTGGCCGAGCCCTTCGTCTTCGGCCAGATCGGCAGCACCACCATGCCGCACAAGAAAAATCCCGAGCTCTGCGAGCAGGTGGTGGTGCTCTCCCGGCTGGTCAAGGCCAACGCCGGCGCCGCCCTGGACACCCTCATCAACGAACACGAACGCGACTACCGGGCGGTGCGCCTGGAGTGGGCCGTGCTGACCGAGGCCGCCATCCATAGCTGCGCCGCCCTCAAGATGACCAAGACCATCCTCGGCGGCTTAAACATCAACCGGGAGCGGATCGAGGCCAACCTGTCCCGCTTCGCGACCCTGGTCTCCACCGAGGCCCTGATGTTTCTGCTGGGGGAAAAAATCGGCAAGCAGACGGCCCACGCCTTGCTCTACGAGGCCTCGGTGCGACCGCCAGAGCCAGACCAGGCGGAGCTGCTGACCAGGCTACTCAAGCACCCCGAGGTCAGCGCCCACTTCCGCCGGTCAGACCTGGAGCAGGCCATCGATCCGGGACAACACGTCGGACTATCCGGCGCGATCATCGACCAGGTGCTGGCCGCGGCCCGCGCCCTGCCGTCCGAGGCCGGCGCCAGGCCCGCCCCCTGCCCGGAGCCGCTCCGCCGTCTGTGCCGGCAAACTTGCCTTGCATCCCCCCCGGCAATGGGATAATACACGCCATCATCACCCATCCACCTATCTTTGTGAGGACACCTCAATGTTTAAACGCCTAGCCACCCTCCTCGTGTTCGCCCTACTCCTGACCCAGGCCGCCCCCGGCATCGCCTGCGTTGGCCGCACCCTTTATCTGGGATCGCTCAAGGACAACGGCGACCTGTTGATCTCCGAGATGATCTCGGTCCTGGTCACCGAGCGTACCGGCACCACCATCAAGATCCGTCCCTTCGACACCCAGGCCCAGCTCTACCAGGCCCTAAAATCCACCAAGGAAGAGGAACGGGTGGACATCATGACCGAAAACACCGCCGATGCCCTGGCCTTCGCCAAGCTGCCGCCTGGCCCCTCGGCAGATCAAGACTTCCTGACCGCCAAGGCCTACTACGAAAAGAACCTGGACACCATCTGGCTCAACCCCTTCGGCTACAGCAAGGAAAAGGCCAAGCCATCCGTCAGCGCCCCCCTGATCCGGCGGGACGTGCTGACCAACTTCCCCCTGCTGCCCAGGGTGCTGAACAAACTGTCCGGGGCCATCAACGACCAGGACTACCAGGAGCTGCTGACGGCGGTGAACAAGGGCGGCAACCCCAAGGAAGTCGCCAAGGATTTCCTAAAAAAACATAAACTTATCTAACCAGGAATCCGCACCCAAAAACATCCGCCCGGCCGGAACCAATCCCGCCTCCAGCCTAAAAAACTACCGCCACCAGCAACTATGAAACGACCATTCGCCCTGATTTCCCTGCTGCTAATGCTCACCGCCTGCCACTCTGCCTCCCAGCAGCCCAAACAGGTGGCGGCCAAGAAGGACCAACGGCCCACCTACCGGATCGGCTACATGATCTGCAACAGCGAAAACGAGACCGACTCCCGTTTCCGGCCCCTGACCGCCTACCTTAGCCAGCAGTTGGGGGTCAACTTCGAGATGAAGGCCATCGACACCACCGACTTCGTCCGGCAGGTGGACGACCTCGATTTCACCCACACCAACTCCCTGCTCTACATCATCATGCACCAGGTGCACGGGGTAGAGGTGCTGGCCACCGAGAAAAAAGACGCCCTGGGCTCGCTCTCCCAGGGGGTGATCTTCACCCTGGCCAAGAGCAAGCTCAAGACGGTGGAGGACCTGAAGGGCAAGTCGATGCTCTTTGGGCCGCCGCTAGCGCCGACCGGCTTCATGAGCCAGGTGGACGTCCTCTTAAAGCACGGCATCAATCCGGAAAAGGACCTGTCCTTCTATTCGGTGCCCAAGGGCTCGTTCAAGCACGAGCAGGTGATCTACGGGGTGATGTACGGAAAATACGACGCCGGGGCCGTGCCCCTGGCAGACCTGCAGAACATGGCGACGGAAAACAAGATCTCGCTGGATGACTTCCGCATCCTAGCCAAGGCCGAGCCCATTCCCTACTGCAACTTCGCGGTCAATCAGCGGGTAGATCCCGCCCTGGCCAAACGCTTCAAGGCGGCCCTGCTGGCGATAACCCCGGACACCACGGTGGACTACGAGGGGGAGAGGTTGAAGGTGCTCAGCCGGGCCCTGGTGACCGGCTACGAGGCGGCCAAGGACTCGGAGTTCGACGTGGTGCGGGAGATGGCCAAACGCACCAACATGCCACCTTATCAGAAATATTGATGGCGTCGCAAAAGGGCTACCTTTCTGAGAGACCATCAATCTTAGGAGCCGGGCGGTAACAAATCAGACAGCCAGAGAGCTAACCTTGCCGTCCGGCTCCTTATGCCGTTACCGGGAGTCAGAGCACGGCGTCAAGCATGATCCCCACCTTCTGGTTTAGCTTGGCCAGGAAGACCGGGAGGTCGCCAATCCCAATGCTGATGTCGTGGATACAACGGCAGGCATCGCCGTCCGAGCAGTCGTAGAGGTCAATCGCAAACCCCTCCTCGTCCGCCGTCAGCACCAGGTGAATCAGGGTGCCCTGGGTGTCGAGCTGGGCGTTGATCGCCTCAATCAGCCGCCTGGCCTCGCGCACCGCCGCCGAGTCCAGGGACACCATCCGCCTGCCGCCCCGGCGGCCCTCCCGCTCCCGCTCCCGGTCCCGCTCTCGCCGTCCCGCAAGCCGACCGATCTCCTGGCTGCCGTAGATCGCCATCGTCGGCTCGATATCGCGGCGCAGGGGGGTGGGTCGAGCGGCGGTGACCACTGCGGTGGGGTCCTTGATCTCGTACACCACCATAGCCGCATCCTCCTGACTTGCTTATCGGCAAGAAGCGCCCCGGACTCAAACCCTCGCGCCGGCCAGACGCGGGGCACCGCCCGCATCCCGCCGCCCGCGTCAACTCAAACCTCGATCTCCATCCCCTCCTGGGCAAAAAAAATCTCCCTCCCCGCCGCCTCCGGCATCTGGCCATAGAGCTTGCCCATGGCGTCCAACTGCTCGTCGGTGCGCATGGGGTCGTGGTGGAAAAGGGCCAGCCGCTTCACCCCGTTTCGTCCCGCCACCGCAATGGCCTCCTCGATGGCGGTATGCCCCCAGCCCAGCTTGGCCGCAAACTCCTGCCGGGTGTACTGGGCGTCATAGACCAGAAGATCGGCCCCGGCCACGAAACGCTCCAAATCGGCGCCCTGTTCCTCGGCCACCGCCTGCCCCTCGCTGGCCATCAGCTCGTCGTAGGCGGGGTCGTTGGGATCGGTACAGAAGAGGTTACGGTAGGGCTCGGTGTCGTAGGCGGTGCAGAACACCTTCCCCCGGCGCTCGAACCGGTATCCCAGGCAGAGGATGGGATGGTTGAGATACTTGGTTGTCAGCGAGAGGCCGTCGCCCAGATCAAAATGGCCCGCCTTGAGGTTGGCGTAACTGATGTGGGCGGCCAGTTCCGCCTCCCGCACCGGGAAATAACGGTAGGTCATCTGGCCGCCGACGATGGCATCCAGGGTCTCGGTCTCGTGATTCACCGGGCCGAAGACCTGCAAGTTGGTGGAGGGCAGATAGATGGGGGTAAAAAACGGCAGCCCCATGATGTGATCCCAGTGGGTATGCGACAGGTAAATGGAGACCGAGATGGGGCCCTTGGGCAGGTCGTGGACCATCATGAAGTTGCCCAGCTCCCGGATCCCGGAACCGGCGTCGATGATGATCAGCCGTTCTGGGTCTTGAAGGCGCAACTCGATGCAGGCGGTGTTGCCGCCGTACTTGGCGGTCTGCCGCCCCGGACAGGGGATGGAACCCCGGACACCCCAGAAACGAACCTTCATCTGGCCTCCTTGTCGTCCAGGTGCAGAAAGACCTGGGCCTTTTCGATCTCCAGCCGCACCACCTCGGCCAAGGGCCAGAGATCGGCCCAGCGCAGGCCCATCAGATCAAGGATGGTGAACAGGAAGGCACTCTCCGGAAAGAGGTCGCCGGCGGAGCCGATCTCGTAGGTGTTGGCGTACAAGTTGGCCAAGGCCACCGTGGCCACCAGCACCCGGCTCTCATCTGTGGCTTGCTCCGGGGCGTGATGCCGGGACATGGCCTCGACGATGCTGCCGCTCAGCCGCCACTTCTCAGCCATCAGCCGCCCCACCATGCCGTGATCCAGGCCGACGAAGAGCTGCTCGGCACGCGCCAGCGAGCCCTGCTCCAAGGCGGCCAACTGAAGGGCCTGACCGTACTGCTCGGAAAAACAGACGTTTAAGGGGATCTTGCCCAGATCGTGGAGCATTCCAGCCACAAAATACTCCTCCCGCTGCGACACCGCCACCCCGCGCATGGCGGCCAGGGCCTTGGCCGTCACCCCGACGCAGATCGAGTGCCCCCAAAAGGGGTCCATGGGCAGGGCGGAAAACGAGGCCTTCTTGCCGATGGCGCCCACCACCGCGGTGCTCAGGGCCAAATTCTTGACCGTGTTCAAGCCCAGCATGATGATGGCCCGCGCCAGGGAGGACACCTGGTTGGGCAGGGCGTAATAGGCCGAGTTGATGAGCTTTAAGACGTGAGCGGTAAGTACCGGATCGAGGGAAATGACCCGGTTTAGGTCGTTGGCCGAGGCGTTGGGCAGGTTGCAGATCTCCAGCACCTTGCTCACCGTGGTGGAGAGGCTGGGCATCCTGCCGATATAGGCCTGAATATGCTTCTCGATTATCTCTTGCTGCTCCATGCCCGACACCCTGGGATCGCCGACCGGAAAAACATAGTTAAAGAATAGCATGAACCAGGGGTGCCCGCCATTTTTTTATCCACGCCCGACCGAGCGCCGGTTGAAGGCCACCGCCTCCTGGTAATGGAGGCCACTGCCGCCGAAGATGTCCAGAGCGCTACCGATGGTCACGTCTAGCCGGCCCTGGCCCAGGGATTCAACCAGGCGCAAATCCTCCAGATTACGCACCCCGCCGGCATAGGTGGTGGGGATGGGGGTCTCCTCGCCCAGCAGCTTCACCAGGTCGGGGGCGATGCCGGCGCACTTGCCCTCGACATCGACGGCGTGGATCAGAAATTCATCGCAGAACCCGGCGAAGTAGGCCAGGGTTTCACCGGTGATCGCCACCTCGGTGAAGCGTTGCCAGCGGTCGGTAACGATGTAGTAGGTCTCGCCGCGTCTGCGGCAGCTCAAGTCGAGCACCAGCCGCCCCCGCCCCACCCTGGCCATAAGCTCCCGCAGCCGGTCCTCGTATACCCGCCCATCCTTGAACACGTGGGAGGTGACAATGACATGACTCGCCCCCTGATCGAGCCAGGAGGCGGCATTCTCGGCGGTGATCCCGCCCCCGATCTGCATCCCGCCGGGATAGGCCGCCAAGGCCTCGCTGGCCGCCGCCTCACAACCCGGACCCAACTTGATGATGTGTCCGCCAGTCAGCTTGTCTTCCCGGTACAGCCGGGCGTAAAAGGAGGCGGGCCGGTCGGAGGCGAAGTTGGTGCGCGGCCCGGCCCCGCCTTCGACCAAGGTCGAGCCCACGATTTGCTTGACCTGACCGTCGTGCAGGTCGATACAGGGCCGAAATTTCATCAACATCTCCCAGTGAAGCGGGCGTGACAAGCGCACCGGCGCCCTATGACAGCAAGGCGAGCAAAAAAAATCCCCGCCCCGCCGGCAGAGGCGAAGAGCGGGGCTTGGTTAAGATCAAAACGCTAGGGCAAGCCTGGCCAAATACTAGGCGGTAGCCCCCCAGACCACCATGGTGGTGGGGTCCAGACGCAGGGACTTGCCAGGCGCCATCCGGTTGGTGGCGTCCTTCAAGACGTTTAGAAAAATCTTGCTCTCATCGCCCGACTCGGGGTGGAGCATGATCACGGTGTCGAAGAGGTCGCCCAGCACGTCGCTGGGGACGGGCAGGGTCTGACTGGCGATGGCGGTGGCCTGGGCCTCGCGCTCAATGACCCCCGAGCACCAGATACTCATGTTGGCCTCCCGTTGCAGGTCCCGCATATCCTCCAGCATCCGCCGCTCTACCCTGGCCAGATCGAGCCCGTCGATCACCATGCAGCAGGGCCGGAAGATATCCTGATAGATCATGTCGTTAAGACGCTCCTCAAGCTTGGGGCGACTGAAGGTCGAGGCGTTGAAGGTCATAATCATCCGGTTGCGGCGCACCGAAAGCTTAAGCTCCTCCATCTCGTCATGCTTGGCCTGGGCGCTGATGTCACCTAGGATATCGTCATACCAGGCCTTGGTTTTCTCGATGTTCTGGCCGACACTGACATGCAACACCTGCTTGCCACGCAGGATGCTGTCCAAGGCTATCTGCACCAAAATCGCGGTCTTGCCCAAGCCGGGCCGGGCGATAACCAGCCCCATACGCGCCACCTCGTTGCCCTCGGCGTCGCGGCTGAACGCCCCCATCGGATTTTTCGCTATCAGATCGTTCTTCAACATACTCTTGCCCCCATGATTTCGGTTAGCAATGCAAAGCGAGCCACCACTACAGCGGTCATTTTTTCTCCTGGGCCTTCCGGGCCACGGCGATAACCCCCTCGGCAACGTTCTTGGGTACCTGGCGGTAGGCGGCAAACTCCATGGTGAACTCGGCCTTGCCCTGGGTCAGGGAGCGGAGCACCGTGGAGTAGCCGAACATCTCGGCCAAGGGCACCTCGGCCTCGACCACCGTGTATTCACCCTCCTCGAAGGTGCCGATGATCATCCCCCGGCGCTGGTTGATGCTGCCCATCACCGAACCCTGGAACTCGGACGGCCCCTCCACCGCCACCTTCATGATCGGCTCAAGCAGCACCGGGTTGGCCCGCATATAGCCATCCTTGAAGCCGCCCCGAGCCGCCAGTTGGAAGGCGATGTCGGATGAATCCACCGAGTGGGCGGCGCCGTCGTTGATGGCACAACGGATGCCAGTAACCGGGAATCCGGCCAGCGCCCCCTTCTCCAGGCTGGAGGCAAAGCCCTTGTCGCAGGAGGGGATGAATTCGCGGGGGATGACCCCGCCCACGATGCTGTCCACGAACTCGTAGTTACCATCCTCCAGGGGCTCGATGAAGCCGGCCACCCGGGCGAACTGGCCCGAACCGCCGGTCTGCTTCTTGTGGGTATAGTTAAAGTCGGCCCGCTGGGTGATGGTCTCCCGATAGGCGACCTGGGGGGCGCCGACGTTGACCTCGGCCCCGTACTCGCGCTTCATCCGCTCGATATAGACCTCCAGGTGCAGCTCGCCCATCCCGGAGATGATCGTCTCGCTGGTCTCGTGATCGACATAGGTGCGGAAGGTGGGGTCTTCCTTGGTAAACCGGTTCAGGGCCTTGGACATGTTGCCCTGGGCTTTATTGTCCACCGGCGAGATAGACAGCGAAATCACCGGGGCCGGGACATGCATGGAGCTCATCGACATGTTGATGTCCGGGGAGGTGAAGGTGTCGCCGGAGGCGCAGTCGATGCCGAACAGGGCTACGATATCCCCCGGCCCGGCGGACTCGATGTCCTCCATCTCGTTGGAGTGCATCCTCACCAGCCGCCCGACCTTGGCCTTCTTGCCGGTGCGGGTATTGACGATGGTATCGCCCTTCTTCATGGTGC
>JAJXUT010000091.1 GCA_021782655.1 Deltaproteobacteria bacterium | reverse complement strand
CCCTGACCACCGAGCATAAGGAGCAGACGGTGCGCCTGCACATCCACGACACCGGCAAGGGGATCAGCGAGTCGGACATGGTCTATATCTTCGAGCCCTTCTTCTCCACAAAGCCGGCGGTGGAGGGCACCGGGCTAGGGCTCTCGGTCAGCTACGGGATCATGAAGCACCACCAGGGCAAGATCGAGGTGAGCGAAACCTCCCGGCACGGCACCACCTTCACCCTCACCTTCCCGGCCCCCCACCCAAACGGCAAACCCGCCCGGCGCGGCCCGGCAAGACACCAAGGCCCCCATAATCACAACTAACGAGGAGACGACATGCGCCTTAACCCCACTCGAATCATCCCCCGCTGGCCCCCGGCTATCCTGGCCCTGCTCCTGCTGGCCGCCTGCCGGCGGGCACCGCTGCCGCCGCCGGTGCTCCTCTTCGACCAGGGGCACGGCGAACGTTTCCTCAGCCAAGGCCAAGGCGAGCTTGATCTATCCCATCTTACGGAAATCATTGCCAAGAGCGGCTTTCAGGTTAAGGCCTCCGCCCCTGGACAAATCTTCACCGACGACCTGTTGCGGGGGGTATCAACCCTGGTCATCTCCGGGCCATTTACCCCCATTGCCACTCCGGAAATTGCGGCCATCAAAAAATTCCTCAACCGGGGCGGCCAACTCTGCCTCATGTTGCACATCGCCGCCCCGGCGGCCAATCTCCTAAACGACCTGGGGGTGGAGGTCTCCAACGGGGTGATCCATGAGCCGGTCAACACCGAAACCCCGGAACAACCCACCAACTTCTTCGTCACCGACCTGGCTCCCCACCCCTTAACCAAGGGGCTCACCCGCTTCCACCTCTACGGGGTCTGGGCGCTACACACCGAAAACCAGGCCGACATCATAGCCAAGACCAGCCCCCAGGCCTGGGTGGACTTGCGCCATGACGGCTCGCGGGAGTTCGGCCCCGGCGATGTCCGGCAGGCCTTCAGCGTGGTAGTGGTAGGGCAATTGGGACATGGCCAGTTCGTGGCCTTCGGCGATGACGCCATCTTCCAGAACCGCTTTCTCACCGGACAGAATGTACGTCTGGCCGAAAACCTGGCGGCTTGGCTCAAGGCCGGGAGCTACTATCTGGCGAACGAGCCCCGCTGAACTTAAGGAAAGAAAGGGAAGGCCGGGCACGAATCGCGGCCCGGCGAAGGGGGGGGCGTTACTTGCCGGCTTTAGCCGCCGGGGAAGGGACGACGATCACCGTTAGCTTGACCTCGTAATGATGGGCGGGTTCCTGACGCTCGGGGTCGGAATGGGTATCGACCGCAAAGTGAAAGGTGTATCCGCCTGGGGCCAGACCGTTGGCGACGCTACGGAAGATCTCGTAATTTGCGAGGTTAAAGAGCGGCCCCTTAAAGACCAGCACCGGCTTGTCGCTCCAGGCGTGCAAGCCGGTCAGCCAGAGACGCTGATGATTGGGGGTCTCGTACCAAAAGCTAAAATCCGCCGGCCTCCGCCACCCGAAGGTGTGGGTAAAGACCTTAAGCGACAAGGCATCCTTGGGGGTGAGGCGGAGGGTCTGATCGTTGGCGTTGGCGGTCAGGCCCAGCAGCGGCTCCTTGCCCTTAGGCTCGCTCTTGCGTTTAGCTAGAACGAAAAATTTAAGTGATTTTGGATAATTACCAGCCTTTCCCGTCTTCAGGGTAACGGCATCGGCAAAGTAGAGGTTCAAGGGCGTTTGGGTGGCGCTCCAGTAAACGCCGCTGCTCTGGACATTGGTCAGCCCCTGCTTGTTAAGCCAGGCCGCCTTATCGCCGCGGGCGGTGGCCACCAACTCCCGCAACTCGGCCAGGGTCGGCAGCTCCCAATCCACCTTGCTGGCGGTGAACCCGGCGCACTTGTACTTGTCGGGTTTTTCGTTGAACTTGGTGAAGGTGTCCGGGATCTCGGTCCAACTCCGCTCGCCCAGGCACTTGCCGTCGGTAAGCCAGTTAATCCCGGTGACCGTATCCATGCTGGTGCCGTCGCCGTTACTGATAAAACGGGGGCTCGGCGGCCAGCGCAGCTCGCTTTCCATCTCCGGGTCCAAGGTCAAGACGAACTTGTCGGCCACCGCCAGATGCCCGCCCTTCTCCGCCGTCCTCCGGGGCTGGACAGGCGGCGGCGTCAGCGAACGCACCGCCAGCACCCGGCAACTGCCGGCCTTGGCGACCGGCAGCAGGGCGCCGGTATCGAAATCGACCGCCAAGGCCATCGCGGGACTGGCGGCCACGGTGGTCGAGGTCCAGAAGCTCGCCCCCACAAAATCATGGAAGGGATGCACCTCGGGGAGGGCCGGATAGTCGCGCTTAAGATCGACCAGGCTGCGCAGCTCAACGGCGTTGGGCAGCAGCCAGTCTTGATAACGGCGACGCAAGGAGGCGCACCCCTGACCCGCATCCAGCCGGTTAACGGCGGCCAGCGCTCCCTGCCAATCGCCCGGCGGCAGACAGGAGCCGTCCTTAAGCCACATCAGCCCGGTTAGGGTGTCGGTCACTGTGCCGTCGCCGTTATCCACCAGCCGCGGGGCCGTGATAGGTGGCGAGGCGGCCTTGCCCGCCGGCTCGTGGGCCTCCTGGGCAGGGGCGGGACTTACGGCCAGGCCGTTCTTGCCTGGGGTCTCGACCCGGACCAGAAGCAGGCCATGTCCCTCCATCTTGCTGCGCGGGGCGATCGCCCCGGTGCCGAAATCGACCGTCCAGACGTTCATCTGACCGACATAGACCGTGGACGACCAGTAAACCTCCTTGCCAACCCCATTGAAACCGGACAGTTTCAAGGCCGCGGCCGGGGAATCGGCCTGGGCGTCGATGAGACTTGCCAGCTGTTCCAGATCAGGCAGGGACCAGTCGTGGTAGCCGCTGCCCTGGCCCCGGCAATCGCTGCCCCCCTGGTTGAAGACCGCCAGCCTCGCCTTGGCCGTGGGCCAGGACAGCTTGCCGAAGCAATCCCCCTCCTTAAGCCACATCAGGCCGGTGAGCGCATCCGACACCGTGCCCTCGCGATTGACGATGAAACGTGGATCCGGCCAGACAAGCCCGCGTTGCAACTCTCCATCCTGACGCGAGCCCTTGAAGTCGATCTCGTGGCCCGTCGCGTCATAGGCCGAGATCTGCCCAGTGCGCGGCAAAGCCAGGGCCGGCTTGGGCAGGGCCTGGCCCTTAGGCTCGGATGCCGCCGACCAAGAGGCAAGAAGCGGGCATACGATCAGCGCCGCCCAGATTAGCCACCGACTCCGGGGAATCATTTTCCGCTCCCCCCCCCCTCGGGACTCCGGCCACCGCTGGCCGATCCCGGGGGCCGGCCCTCAGCGCCGGCGCTGGCCGGGGCTGTGGACTCCAAGGATTCGGAGGCCCCCTCCTTGACCGGCGGGGCGGGATTGCCGGCCTCCTTCTTTACTGGATGCAGGGTGATTGGCACCTCGACGAGTGGTTCCTTATGGTCGTAATCCTCCAGAAAGACGTTGTCGTGGAAGTCGCCCTCGACCCGTTCGCCGGACTTGCTGATCAGCACCCCGTGGCCCTCGTACTTGCCCTTCAGGAAGAAGCCCCGGTACTCGACACCGTCCGGCTCCACCATCACCCCCTGGCCGGCGAACTTACCCTTCTCGAAGTTACCCCGGTAGATGCGGCCGTCACGCCAGGTCATCACCCCCTGGCCAAAAAACTTGCCGTCCCGGAACTCGCCGTCGTAACGGGTCTCGTCCGGCATGATCATCGAGCCCATGCCGTCGTAGAGCCCGTCCTTGAAGGTGCCGTCATAGATGGTACCATCGGCGAGTACCAGTTTGCCCCGGCCGTCGAACTTGCCGTCCTTGAATTCACCCTCGTAGGTGGCGCCGTCCGCCTCGGTCAACTGACCCTGGCCGGAATAGACCTTGTCCCGGTAGCCGCCCTCATAGCGGCTACCGTCCGCCCCCAGCATCAGCCCCTGCCCCCGGTAGAACTCCCCGTTGCGCCACAGGCCCTGGTAATGAGAGCCGTTGGCCAGGGTCTTCTTGCCCTCGCCGTTGGCCAGGCCGTTGTAAAACTGCCCTTGGTAACGGCTGCCGTCGGGAAAGGTCATGGTGCCGGTGCCCATGTTCAGGCCGTGCAGGAAGGTGCCCTCCAGGATGCCGCCGTCGTGCTGGACCAAGGCGCCCTTGCCGGCGGGCACCCCGTTCACGAAGTTGCCAGCGTAAATATCGCCGTTGGCGAAGGTCATCCGCCCCTGGCCGTTCTGGCAGTCACCCTGGTCGCAGCGTCCGGGGTCGGCAAACGCCGGCGCCCCCAGGCCCGCCGCCAGCCAGGCCACGGTCAGAGAGGCCCACAGGCAAATTTTGATGGCGTCGCAAAAATACCGATCTACGGCGTTGCGGGGCGGTTTGGCTCGTTCGGCATACCATATGTATGGCCTCCTCCGCCAACCACCCCCCGCGCCTTGCATATCGGCCCTTTTGCTTCGCCAGCGGCTATCTTTGGGCGAGATCATCAAATCTTCAGTTCACGGTTCAGCATGGGCGCCAGGCAAGGGTTTTAGACCGGGGGGAGGACAAAGGAAACACCGGGCCATGATGGCGCAAAAGCAAAAATTTCTCAAGTCAGAAGTGACGACGGCGCAAGCGGGCGGGGAAAAGGGGCGAGGGCCGCAGGCCCAGGGCGGCCAGACGGTAGGCCAGGGCGGTGCGCAGACAGCCCAGGCCGTAGCTGACGCTGCGCGGCAGGTTGATCGACGAGGCCTCGGCGAAGTATTTGGTGGGGCAGCTAATCTCGGCCACGGTGTAGCCCTGCCAGAGTATCTGGGCCAGCAGTTGGTTGTCGAACACGAAGTCGTCGGAGTTGTGGTCAAGGCTGACGCCCTCAAGCAAATCCCGGGAAAAGGCGCGGTAACCGGTGTGGTACTCGGAGAGCTTGGCGCCCAGAAGGACGTTCTCCACCAGGGTGAGGAAACGATTGGCGATATATTTCCAGATCGGCATCCCCCCCCGCAAGGCGTGCCCGCCCAGGATCCTCGACCCCAGGACGCAGTGATAGAGGCCGCTGGCGATCATCGAGGTCATGGCCGGGATGAGCAAGGGGGTGTACTGGTAGTCGGGATGCACCATGATGACGATGTCGGCCCCCGCGTCTAAGGCCAGGCGGTAACACGACTTCTGATTGGCGCCGTAGCCCTTGTTCCTGGGATGCACATGCACCCTGGTGTTGGCCAGGCCCCGGGCCAGGGCGGCGGTAGTGTCCCGGCTGGCGTCATCGACCACGATCACCAGGTCCACCACCCCCTGGCCCATGACCTCCCGGTGGGTCAAGAGCAGGGTTTCAGCCGCGTTGTAGGCGGGCATGACCACTACGATTTTCTTTCCCTGATACATACCGCCGCCCCTCACCTCCTCTCTTTTTGGCTCACATAAGGGCACGCCCTAACAAACTGTCGGGGCCCATGTCCCATCATCAGTGCGGTACGAAAGAATAGATAAAATAATTCTCCGGAAGCGTTTCCCCAAATGAAAATGGCAGCGCCCCCCAGACATCGGAATAAAAACCAGCCCCAAGCGAAACAGAATCCATGGTGGCCAGAAAAGGAAATGACTTTAGTGTTATTTCACTAAGTCTTTGAAACATGCCGGGAAGAGGTTCCCTGGTGTTAGTGTTGTTCTCCGGCACAACCAGAACATCGCCGGACTGTATCCGCGTTGTGTTGAAGTCAATCGGACGGGCGCCAGCTTGCTCCATGTAGTACTGGAAACCCCAATGCCCTTGGAACCAGACGGTACCTCTTCCCTTTCCGTAGATGTCCATGATTAAGCGCGCTGCCTCGCGCTGAGAGTTGGCAAAGGTCATATCGGCCCAGGCAACCATGAGGGAGAGAATGGCACACGGCAGCAGAGGCCAGAGCGGCGGGGAGGAACTGTCCGCAAGTGTTCGCCCAGTCCGGTGGAACTCGAACTGCCGGACAACAACCATTGCTACCGCTGGCACCATAGGCAGGACGGTGCGTGCGTTAGTAGACCAGTTGACAAACGTCGTAAAAATGAAGGTACCGGCAATCCAACAACAAAGAAACAAACTCTCACTGTCGCGTCGCAGCAGACAGTCACTCAAGCTCTGCACCAAAATCGCCGCACCGGCAAAAATAAAGAGGGTAAACTGTATAAGCTGTGGCCAGCGAATTGATCCGGACACATAAATTGGCACCGAACCGATTTCTCCGCTCGCAAGCACCAGGGAGGCGACAAGTGCCATACCAACCCCTCCCACCAATAACAATTGCCGGCGGGGATAAAGAAACGGGGCATAGAACAAATAGAAGATCTGGCAACCGCCTGTAAATGAAAGCCCGGAGCACAGCTTCTGCCAATAGTCCACCGGTGCCCTTTCGTTTTTCAAGGCGCTTGAGTAAGCTGCGGCACTGGAAAACAGGCCGTGGCCGTAGAGGATTTTGGTGTAATAATCAAAACCAAAGAGAGTCCCCAGCGGCAAGAGAAGCAACAGTAACCGGAGGTCGAATCGTTTTCCCCTCGCGATGGTCAACATGCCGAGCAAGGGCAGAGCCATTATCCCAAAATACTTGGTCAGAGTGGCCAATGAGATGAACAGCACTGAGAGTAAGCAGGCGAGCCATCCCCCACTATTAAGACCGTCCATCCAGCAGGCAAGTCCCCAAAGGAAAAAGGCAAGCATGGTGGTGTCGGTCATCAGGTTTGTGCTCGTGACTAGGAAGGCAGGACTGACCGCCAGCAGCAAAGCGGCAGCAAGGGTATTGCCGCAGAACAAACGAGCCAACCGCCAGGCACCCAGTGTCGCCGCCACCGCCACCCCCATAAAGGCTATATGCAGGGACACCTCATTACTGCCGATCAAGGCACTGATCCCGGCAATCAGGTAAGCAACCAGAGGTGGATTCTGGTTGACCTCGCTCATCGGCATCTCCCAACCGTACCAATTGACCGGGAAACCATAAAAGTCCCACGGCGTATGCCGGATCTGGACCGCTGCCTTCAGGAACAGGGTGTCATCGATATGAAAGGCCTTGCCGAGAAAAGGGCTGAGCAGGGCACAGGTGACCGCGCCGACCAGAAGAATCTGCCCGGAACTTATTTTATGACTGGATGATCGCGTATCCATAATAGTGGCCTTAGAGCGGTGTCACCTTGCAAAAAACCACTCCGGCCTCGCGTTGGCAAGAAACCAAGGGAATTCATTAACAATGAAAATCGCGGCAACAGTGGAAGCGGCTATTCCTTGCTGCCATGTCCTGGGCCATTTGCCAACAGCATAAGTTGCCACCAGTATATAGGCGGGCACCAGTACCGGGAACAGATAGCGGCCCTGGAGCGCCAGGACAATCACCCCGGAGTAGATGTAAGTTGGGTAATTGACCAATAGTATTATAACCAAGGTGTAGGCCATGGTCAGAAAGATGAGATATAAGGCCAGGGCGTTAAGGTCACTGGGACGAAAGGTAAAAATAAACCAAGCCAGGGCAACGGCAAGAATCCCATAATACGGAAACAGCTCTCTACCAGCTTTTTCCATGTTTTGATGGCCCATGATCCCGAATGTCTTGGCACTCACCAGTTGCAACCAAGGCCATAGATACTCAAGCCGAGTCAGCCGATAGGAATTCTTAATCGGCTTATCAACTGCTGCCTGTTCGAGAAGATATAACGCCCCAGCCCTATCCCCCTCAAACTTAATGAGACTAGTCATCCTTACGGCCTCGGCATAGGTTATCTTGCCCTCTTTGAATTGCTGGACAATATAATTGCGGGCAAAAATCCGGTATTGCATGGCAGCGTTGAGTCCGGCAACTCTCTCGAGATCCGGATCGATCCTGCCATATTTGACATAATTACCGCCATAGAGCTCCAGGTTGCAGGCAAAGGCCAGCAGCGAGAGGAAGACCAGCACAAGATGGGCTGCTCGGGGAGGGGAAAATACCCCCTTCAGCCCCCTTGGCAACAAGAGGAGTTTCTTTCGCTCATGGTAAAAAAGCACAACCAATATAAACACGGCATAAGGGAGAAAGGCGAACTTAGTTAAGCAACCAAGAAGGATGCAGAGAAGTGACACCAAGAGCCGGGTTACCTCACGCTCCTGCATGAAGATCACCCCCTGATACAAGGCTAGCACCGCCAGGCAGTTGGTCAGGTTGTCATAGTTCACTGCCGCAGAAAGGAAGGTGAACATCAAGGTGTTGGTAATAAGGGCAAGAAACGTCAGCCGAATAAAGATAGAGACTGACAACCGGCGCACCAGCAGGTAGCCGGCACACACTGTCGTGAGGCCGATAGCGGCATTTACAAAGCGGAGAAAAATAAGGTCTGAGACGCCAAATACATTAGCGGCCAGGGCTTTACCCATCACCCAAAAATAGAAATAAGGCGCCCTGGCAACCACGCCATATTGGTAAGAATCCGGCGAGTCTGGGGGTACCAGCCACGATCCGGCAAAAAGCCGGCTAATCCCATACCAGGTAAACTCGTCCGGTGCGACGTTCTCCCCAATTCTGGTGGCGAAATACCCCAGCTTTACGGAGAAATAGAGCAACAGGGAGATAGCGGCTATCGTCTCATAAAGGATCTTTTTTTTGCTTTCAGGGAAAGGTGATATATTGTTGGTCATAAACGTTCCTATATACGTGCCTCCGGCAAAAAGCGAAAAGACTTCCATCTGCCGGATGCGGGGAAAAATCCGGTTTGGAGCCAACTGTGAGGCCCACGCGAAAAAATCCTTACCGCAGCCACATGATGCCACCGATGGCGCCCCTGTGGCGATCGAAAGACCCGCGCCGCGTGCCAACGATGCGATTTCCGTTCAACTTATCAGACCACAGTCGTTTATCCAAGCGCCATTTTATCGCTTTTCTTTTACTGGCAGGGCGTAAGGCCAGGACTGTTTTCTTTTCTCTCAGACAGCATTATGCTATAATAAACAAGCAACGATCCGAGTAAACCCCTAGGGAGGAGCCGCCATGACCACCACCAACCCCACCACCGCCAGCTCGTTCTCCACCACCCAACTCCAGAAGACCCAGCAGGCCCCCCTAGCCTCGCTG
>JAJXUT010000090.1 GCA_021782655.1 Deltaproteobacteria bacterium | reverse complement strand
CCCTCGCGTTTGAAGAGGTTTTTTGCCGCCTGCTGGGTCAAGGTGCTGCCGCCCTGGACGATATGCCCGGCCTTGAGGTCGGCGATCATGGCCCGGAGGATGCCTAGGAGATCGACCCCGTGATGGGTGAAGAAGTTATGATCCTCCGCCGCGACAATCGCCTTGACGAAGAAGGCCGGGATCTTGGCGTAGGACAGGTACTGCCGGTGGGAGTCCTCGAAGATGACCCCCACCTTGTGGACCCCGTCCTGGTAGAAGACCGGCGACTCCACCGCCAGCAGCTTCTTGATGGCCTCCGGCCCGATGTCGTTGGCTGGATAGAGGGCGATGAACCAGTAGGCCAGGGCTCCCAGCCCCAGGCCGGCCAGGCCCAGCAGAACGCATATCCAGATCAGGATTTTTTTTCCCATTTGTTGAGCGCCTAAGCGCGGAGGCGAAGTGCTGCCGCGGATTGAGTTTTGGCCTTGATGGACTGGGCAAGCAAAAAAATTGTTCAGGCAAAGAGGCGAGGCAATCCTCGACTGCCCAAGGTGCTAACCGGCTATGAATTGGTTGTTTTTATTAACTTTTTTTGTTGCGGTGCCGGCGCCCCTCGCCCGGTTGAGAACGGCTCCCAGCCTGGCTTTAGCTGGCCACTAGTCGCTTTTTAATTGCACATAGTTTTTTTGTCATGTAAAAAAATACATTCCTGAAGCCAGCCAAGGACGGAGCCGCCGCATCTCTGCGGCCTTTTACCGGTGCCGTCCACCATCAAAAAAGACGACGAGGAACCGATGCGACGTACCCCCCACCTTTCCCGCCTGCTTATTCTTCTCCTCTGTTTGCCCCTGTTTTGCTCCTGCGCCTCCCATCAGCAAGGCGCCGCCTCCCAACTCACCACCGAGCTTAGCCGCGCCGAGCAGCAGGCCGCCGACCATCCCGGCCAGCTCCAGGCCCAGAAGGACCCGGAGCTGGCCGCCGCCGACCAGCCAGCCGACGACGACCTGACCCCTCCCGAGAGCGAAGCCAACGCCAACCAGGAGGTGCAGGATCTGGAAAAACTAGGGGCCTGGGAGAGTGGGGTGCCCAGAACCCCCAAGGGCAACATCATCCATTCCGATTTCCCGATCACCGTCAACCGGCAGGTGGAGTATTACCTCGATCTCTTCCAGAACCAGCAGCGCAAGATCTTCGCCGGCTGGCTGGCGCGCTCTGGCCGCTATCTGCCCTATATCCAGAAACAGTTGGCCGAGGCCGGCCTGCCCCAGGATTTGGCCTATCTGTCGATGATCGAAAGCGGATTCAAGCTCACCGCCTATTCGACCGCCGGGGCCGCCGGATTGTGGCAGTTCATCCCCGGCACCGCCACCCGTTTCGGGTTGCAGGTGAACGACTACATGGACGAGCGGCGCGACCCCGTCCGCTCCACTCAGGCCGCCATTCAGTACCTAAAAGATCTGCACGGCCAATTCGACAACTGGTACATGGCAGTGGCCGCTTACAACGCCGGCGAGCGCAAGATCAGTTGCGGGGTACAGAAATACAACTGCAACAACTTCTGGGACTTGGCCAAGGAGAATTTCCTGGCCTTGGAGACCAAGCGCTACGTGCCGCAGCTCATTGCCGCCATCATCATCGCCAAGTCGCCCAAGGACTATGGCTTTGACAACATCGCCTACGATGCGCCCCTGGCCTACGAGACGGTCAGGGTGCCGGCCCGCACCCCCTTGGCGGCGGTGGCGGTGGCCACCAATACCAACCTGGATGCCTTGCACGACTTGAACCGCCAGCTCACCAAGATGGAGACCCCTCCCGGCCTCGCCGCCTACGAGCTGAAGGTGCCGCCCGGCGCCGGGCACCTGGTGGTGGCCAACCTGCCCAGGGTGCACGCCTCCGTCTCCACCCACTTCAAGGAGCATGTGGTGGGCCGCCACGACACCATCGCCCGGGTCTGCGCCCGCTTCCACCTGAGCCGGATCACCCTGCTTAAGGCCAATAACCTGCACAAGGACCGGCTAATCCCGGGCACGATCCTCCGGATCCCTTATCAGACGGCCCAATACGCCCTGCTCTCGGAGGCCGAGATCGGGCGGCTGGCCAAGACCGACGCCACCCCGGAACAGCTTAAGGTGCATACGGTCAGACACGGCGACACCATCTCCCGGATCGCGGCGCAGTATGGGATTAGCGAGCACGAGATCATGGCCTTGAACCGGCTTAAGAGCTCTCACCTCAAGGTGGGGCAGCGGCTGACCCTGGTAGCCAACGATAAGGAGGCCGGACGGCTGGAAGGCCATGGTCATCCGCAGGTGGCCAAGCGGGAGGTCAAGGCCCGCGAGCAGGTCGCCGCACGGGACAAGGCCGCGGCGGCCCATTCCCCGCGCCAGCAGACCACCACCCGCTACCGGGTCAAGAGCGGCGACAGCCTGTGGGCCATCGCCGAGCGTTTCTCCCTGAGCCCGGACGACATCAAGCGCTGGAACAACCTAGACAGCAACGAGATCATGCCCGGCGCCACCTTGATCATCAAGACCAAGGGTTGATGGCGTCGCAAAAAGTCCGATCTACGGCGTTGCGGGGCGGTTGGGCTCGTTCGACATACCACATGTATGGCCTCACTCGCCCCACCACCCCGCGCCTTGCATATCGGCCCTTTTGCTTAGCCATCAGCTACCTTTTTGCGAGACCATCAAGGGTTGAAGGCGGCGTCAAAAGTCCGATCTGCCGCGTTCCCGTCCAGCATCAATTCCTCCCTCCCTATGCAGTCCTCGACCCGTAACGCCTTGGTGCTGGGCGCCACCCGGGGCGTGGGCCGGGCCATCGCCCTGGCGCTGGCCAATCGGGGCATAAACCTCATCACCCCCTACTGGGACTGGCCCGAGGACTCCCGTTCCTGGGCCGCCCAGCTGTCAAGCCTTGAGGGAAGACATCTCTGCCTCAAGGCCGATCTGCGCGAGCCCGGCGAGGTCAAGGCGTTGCTGGCGCGGGTGCGGGCCGACTACGGCCAACTGCACATCCTGGTCAACAACATCGAGCGGGGCGGGATGCCCATCGTGCATGGGGCCTACACCCCGGAGCAGTGGGACCTGGAGATGGATACGACCCTGAAGGCCAAGTGGTGGGTGTTTAACGAGGCGCTCCCCCTGCTGCGGGAGGCGGAGGCCGGGGTGGTGGTAAACGTCTCCTCGATTGCCGGGGAGGTGGGCCGGGCGGGGCCTGCCGGGCTGATCTTCAACGACGCCTACGCCGCCGCCAACCGGGCGGTGGGCTCCTTCACCCGCGCCTGGGCTAGACTCGCCGCCCCCCGCATCCGGGTCAACGAGCTGCAACTAGGTTTCGTCGAGGCCCGGCACGCCGAGGGCACCAGGGGCTGGGGGCTGCTGGGGCCGGGGGAACAACGGGCGATCCACGGCCACACCTTGCTGGGCCGTTCGGGGAGCTTGGCCGAGGTGGTGTCGGCGGCCCTGTTTCTGATCTTCGAGGCGACCTTCATGACCGGCGCCACCCTGCGGCTCGACGGCGGCTACACCCTGGGCCAGGAACCGGTTCCGGACCTGCCCGACCCCCAAGACCAGCTGGCGGTGCGGCCCGCCGTTTAATCCATCCGCGCCGCCCAGTCGGGGATGCGGTGCAGGATGTACTCCACCGCCGCGACCTTGATCTCGTCGCTCTCCTGATCGGTGGGCCGCTGTTTCGGCTTGCCGCCTACCGAAAGCAGCACCTCATCGGCGTCAAACCAGCACAGTTCCCGGCCTTGCAGGTCGTAGGCGGTGAGGATGCGGCGGTTGGGCTCGTGGATATGCTCCTCCTCGATGACGTTGCCCACCAGCCGTTTGGCCTCCTCGTAGGGGATGAAGTTGATTTCGTCGGCCATCGGTTTCTCCTTGCGGGCTTACGCCGCGTCAGGCCTGAACATTCTCAGGCGAAATTTTTGGGCAGAAAGATCTGTTGGTAGAGGTTCTGGGCGTAGCGGTCGGTCATGCTGGCTAGGAAATCGCATACCCGCCGGCTGTGGGAGGCGCTGGCGGCAAAGCCGTTGATCTGCCGCGCGAAGACCTCCCGGTGCTCATGGTAGTAGGTGAACAGCTCCCGCAGGATCTTGGAGGCCTTCAGGAACTCGGCGTGCACCTGCTCGGAGCGGTACACGTTGTGGAACAGGAAGGAGCGCAGGGCCTGCATGGCCTGGCCGATCTCCGGCTCCATCCCGAACACCAGCCGCTCCCCCACCGGCCTGGTGCTGGCGATGACTCCCTGGATCATGGCCAGATTGCGCCCGGAATGGGTGTCGCCCAGCACCTCCCGGCATTCCCTTGGCACATCCTTGATGGTGATGATGCCGCTGCGGATGGCATCGTCTAAGTCATGGCTCAGATAGGCGATGATGTCGGCGTAGCGCACCACGCAGCCCTCAGCCGTTTCCGGCATGTCGTGGGAGTTTTTGGGGATCACCTCGCCGTAGCCCTTGGAATGTTTGGCGATGCCGTCCCGCACCTCGTAACTGAGGTTGAGCCCTAGGCCGCTGTTCTCCAGGACATCGACCACCCGCAGACTCTGCTGGTAGTGGTGGAATCCGCCGGGGGCGAACTCTTTGAGCACCGTCTCCCCGGCGTGCCCGAAGGGGGTATGGCCCAGGTCGTGCCCTAAGGCGATGGCCTCCACCAGGTCCTCGTTTAAGGCCAGACCCCGGGCCAGGGCCCGACCGATCTCCGATACCTCCAGGGTGTGGGTCAGCCGGGTGCGGTAGTGGTCGCCAGAGGGGGCGAGGAAGACCTGGGTCTTGTATTTCAGCCGGCGGAAGGCCTTGCAGTACACGATCCGGTCCCGGTCGCGCTGAAAGGCGGTGCGCAGCGAGCAGTGATCCTCCTCGCGAATGCGCCCCTTGCTCTCGGCACTCAGACAGGCGAACCGGGAGAGGGTGCGCCTCTCGTTTTCTTCCACTCGCTCTCGAATCGATATCGTACCCTGCTTCACGGGCGTCACCAGGCGACAGGTCAGAGAAAAAAGTTGCCGCCACCGGCCAGACCGGCTATCCTGCGGCGGACTGGGCGCAAATTGTGACGTTGCCTGGCTCTTGTCAACCCTATTCTGTCATTTTCCACAAAAAAACCTCCCGCCGACATGAATCAGCCCGCCGCCCCCTCCCTCCCCGCCCACGGGCTGGCGCCGTTGACGGGGCACATGGGCCAGGCCTTGGCCGAGGCCGTCCACGCCCTGGCCCAAGGGGAGTTTCCGGTGGGTTGCGTCCTGGTGAGCCGGGGCCAGGTGGTGGCCCGTGGTCGGCGGCGGCACAGCAGCGGGGGCGAGATCAACGAGCTGGACCACGCCGAGATCATCGCCCTGCGCGACCTGTTGACCAACCACCCCGACGTCCCGCCCGCCGAGGTGACGGCCTACACCACCCTGGAGCCCTGCCTGATGTGCTACGCCGCCTTGATGATCAGCGGGGTGAGAAATATCGTTTACGCCTATGAGGATGTCCTGGGGGGGGGGGTCTGCCTGCCCAGGGAGCGGATGCCGCCCCTATACCGCGACCTGCCGTTGACCATCGTCCATAAGGTGATGCGGGAAGAGAGCCTAAGGCTTTTTAAGGAATTTTTCAACCGGCCAGAGAGCGTTTATCTCAAGGATTCCCTGCTCGCCCGGCACGCCCTCTCCCAGCCGTGAATTCTTCGTCCGCCCCTCCCCTCGCGCCCCGCACCCTGGCCTTTCAGGCCGAGGAACGTAACGTCTTTTTTCATATTCTGACCGCCTGCAACCTGGCCTGCCGGCATTGCTACATCAACCCGGCCCAGCACGGCCGCGCCACCCTGCCCGAGGCGACGGTGGCCAAGTGGCTGGCCCTCTTCACCCGGCCCGACCGGCGCGCCAACCTGATCCTCCTGGGCGGCGAGCCCACCCTGCATCCCGGCCTGCCCGCCATCGTCAAGACCGCCCGCGCCTTGGGTTATCAGTCGGTCACGGTGGATACCAACGGCTACCTGCATCACGATTTTCTCTCCCGGATCACCCCCGAGGAGGCGGTGCTGAGCTTCAGCCTGGACGGGCCGTCCGCCGAGGTCAACGACCCCCTGCGCGGGCCGGGGGTCTTCGCCGTCTGCACCGCAGGCCTGGCGCGGGCGGTGACGGCGGGCTTCGAGGTTAGCGTCATCTACACGGTCAGCGCCGCCAACATCGAGCACCTGCACCGGATGCCCGCCCTGCTCAAGTCGCTGGGGGTGCAGCATTTCTTCATTCAGGTCATCGGACTGCGCGGCCACTCCGCCGAGACGGGCCGGGCGCCCTTGCAGGTGGGCCACCGGCAGTGGCTGGACACCGTGCCCCAGGTGGCGAGGGAGGCCGCCCGGCTGGGGCTGCACGTCATCTACCCCAAGGTCTTTCTCGACCCGGACGAGCCCTTTCTCTGCGCCGGCCAGGCGGCGGAGAACTTTTTCATCTTCCCCAATGGCCGGGTCTATCGCTGCCCCTTGTGCGAGGACTATCCCCTGCATGCCTTGCAGATCGAGGCCGGTCGCTTGACGCCCCGCCCCGGCCTCACCGAGCAGGGCCTGTTTACCCTCTCCATCCCCGAGGGTTGCGTGATGAACCAGCTTCTGCAACCCGGAGGCATCGAATATCTGCCCGACGGCCGCCCCCGGCACCGCATCTCCTGCTGTCTGCTGAAACAGGAGTTGAATCCCCCTCAACCCAACCCCAGCCATGCCGCTTGACAGCGGCACCCAAATCCCGTAGGTTTCCCTGACCCCTTAACCCTTGGCCCTTATGTTTGGTATTGGACTTCCAGAACTGTTGTTGATTATGGCCATCGCCCTGATTGTGGTGGGGCCGGAGCGGCTGCCTGAACTGGCCAAGACCGTGGCCCGTCAGATCATCGAGCTGAAACGGGCCGCCAACGCCTTGAAGGAGAGCTTAAACGAGGAAAGCCAGGCCGATAAACCCGAGCCTGGCCTTCCGCCACGGGCGGCAGGGAGCGTCTCCACCCCCGCCGTCCAGCCCGGCGATCAGTGGGCCAAGCATCTGCCCCCCGACCACCAGCCGCGCCAGGAGACCCCACCCGCCTCCGACCCGCCCTCGCAAGACGATGCCCCTGGCTGAGCATCTGGGCTCCCACCTCGTGGAGCTCCGCCGGCGACTGATGATCTCGCTGGCGGCGGTGCTGGTGTTCAGCGGCCTGGCCTACGCCTTTGCCGAGCCCATCGCCGAATTCGTCATGGCCCCGCTCTTCGCCGCCAGTCCCTCCCTGAAGAGCCTGGTTTACACCAATCTCACCGAGGCCTTTTTCGCCTACCTGAAGCTTTCGCTCTGCGTCGGCCTGGCGGCCAGTCTGCCGGTGGTGATGTATCAGGTCTGGGGTTTTGTCGCGCCCGGTCTGCAGGCCCATGAGAAGAGGCTGATTCGGGTGGTGGCGCTGTTGGGCTCGGGACTATTCGTGCTGGGCGCGGCCTTTGCGTATTTCGCCCTCCTGCCCCGGATGCTGCATTTTCTGATGAGTTTTGCCGGCCAGAACCTAGAGCCTCGTCCCCGCTTCGAGGACTATCTTATCTTCATGGCCCGCGCCGCCCTGGCCTTTGGCCTGGCCTTCGAGATCCCCTTCCTGATGGCGGCGGTGGTCAAGACCGGCCTGCTGCCGGCGGGTCATTTCCGCCGCAAGCGGCCCTATTTCTATCTGGTGCTCGCCGTGTTGGCCTTTCTGCTCGCCGCGGGTGAGCCCTTCTCCGCCCTGCTCCTGATCCTCCCCTTAGGCGTCCTCTACGAGATCGGCAACCTAATCGCCCAGGCGGTGGCCTGACTTAAGGCCGCCGCCTGGGCGCTTGCCGCTTGCGGTTATCGCGCCGTTTCTTCAGCGCTCCTTGAGGAATTCGATCTTGGCCTGGGAGGGCTTTAGGGCCGGCTCGGTCTCGATGACGATGCTCACCCGGTGCTCGCGTTCCATTTCCGTAAGCTCGGCCCGCTTCTTGTTCAGCAGGTAGTGGCCGACCTCGGTGGGCAAGAGGCAGCGGACGGTGGCCACGTTTTTCCTCGTGACCCCGGTCTGGATCTGGCGCAGGAAGGCCAGGGCCTGGGTCTCCACCGAGCGCATCAATCCGTGGCCCTGGCAGTACTCGCAGGTCTGGTAGTTGCCGGTCTGGATCGGCGCCCCCATCCGCTGGCGGCTGATCTCCATCAGCCCGAATTTCGAGATGCGGGTGAAGTCCACCTTGGCCTTATCCCGCTTCATGCAGGTCTTGACCTTCTTCTCCACCTCCTTGATGTTGCCGAGCGGCCGCATGTCGATGAAGTCCACCACGATCAATCCGCCCAGGTCGCGCAGCCGCAGTTGCCGGGCCAGTTCCTCCGCCGCCTCCATGTTGGCGATGAAGATGGTGTCCTCGAAGTTCTTGTCGCGCCCGGTGCTGCCGGAGTTGACATCGATGGCCACCAGGGCCTCGGTGGGGTTGATGACGATCGAGCCGCCCGAGGGCAGCTTGACCGTGGGCCTGAAGATCTGCTCTATCTGCTCCTCGATGTTGTAGGCGTTTAAAAGCGGGCGCGGCCCCTTGTGCTGACGGACGGAGGTCTTCTTGCGCTGGGTCGCCGGCAGCAAGGCCAGGAAGGCGGACACCTGCTCGAATGCCTCCTGGCTGTCCACCAGGATCTCGCCGATATCGCTTGAGAAGTGGTCACGCAGGAAGCGGTCGATGATCGACTGCTCCTTGTAGAGCAGGGTCGGGGCCGGGACACTCTGGGCCTTGGCGCGGATCTCGTTCCACAGCTTGACCTGATAGCGCACGTCGTTGGTGAGCGCGGTCTTGGTGATCCCGTCGCTCGCGGTACGGATGATGTAGCCCACCCCCTCCGGGATGTTGCAGGCGGCGAGCATCTCGCGCAGCTTCTGGCGCTCATCCTCCTTGTCGATTTTTTTCGAGATGCCATGCGACTCGCTGCCCGGCATCAAGACCACGTAGCGGCCGGGCAGGGAGATGTAGGTGGTCAGGCTGGCGCCCTTGTTGCCGGTGGCGTCTTTCACCACCTCCACCAGCACCTCCTGGCCCTCGTTCAACACCTCCCGCATCTTGAAGCTCTTCCAGTGGCTGTCGGGCGGCACCTCCCGGTGGTAGTATTCGGGGTGGATCTCGTTGAAGGGCAGAAAACCATTCTTGCCGGTGCCAAGATCGACGAAGGCGGCTTGCAGGTTGGTCTCGAGCGAGACGATGCGGCCCTTGTAGATGTTGCCCCGCCGCTGCTCCTGGGCCAGGGTCTCGACGTGGAAGGATTCCAGCCGACCGTTTTCGAGCAGCGCCACCCGGCACTCCTCCGGCTCCTCGGCGTTGATCAGGAGCTTGATCGAGCGGGGGCCGCCGGATTCCTCGG
>JAJXUT010000089.1 GCA_021782655.1 Deltaproteobacteria bacterium | reverse complement strand
CTCGATCCCGATCACCCGCTTGATAAAATCCTGATCAGGGTTGACCGGATACTTAAAGACGATGATGTCCCGAGGCTTGGGCTTTTCAAACGGAATCCAGGTGGCACCGGTAAAAGGATTTTTCACCCCGTAAATAAATTTATTTACCAGCAGGTGGTCGCCGATTAGCAGGGTGGGCTCCATGGAACCGGAGGGAATTTTGAAGGCCTGGATGACGAAGGTGCGGATGAACAGGGCCAGCACCAAGGCGATGGCTATCGCCTCGGCGTACTCCCTGAACACCGATTTGCCACTAGGGGGGGGGGGATTTTTGGTCAAGGTGTACTCCTAACACAGGCCCCTTTTGCCAGAACGTCTTGGGAAGGGGCGGGGAATGGGGGATAGAGAGCAAGTCCGCCATTTTGTATCCCAATTTCTCGCAAAACACAAGCGGGTTTACCCTGGCCGACCGCTGCCCCCATCAAAGGCCAAACACCAACATATTGTGTCCCAGCCGCCTCTCCAACCCCACCGGTGCCTACTTGCAGCGGCCAAGGCCGAAAGGAACGGAAAAATAATTGCAATTTCAAGATGATTGTCCCTGGAACTGCTTGACAAAGCCGGAATTTTGTGGATTGTATTGAATATGGGTTCCCCCTTTAGGGCCGAAATAACGGGCAAATTTGCCAAGCCACCAGCCCGCCGACCTTCAGCTAACATTTTTTAGGATGCGCAAGCCAAATCTAAGCCTCTCATCCCTCAACCTCTCCCTGACCGCGCTGCTAAACCGCCCGCGCCTGGCGGTGGGGGTTGACATCGGCTCCCACGCGGTCAAGGTGTGCGAGTTCAGCAACCACGGCCAGGGCGTCCGGCAACTGACCAAACTGGGCAGCGCCCGGCTACCAGAAGGCGCGGTCGCCGACGGCATCCTGCAAGACCCAAACGCGGTCGGCAAGACCATCGCCACCCTGTTCCAAAATCTCCAGATCAGAAACAAGAAGGTGGCCATCTCCATGTCCGGCTATTCGGTGATCGTCAAGAAGATCAACCTGGCCGCCATGTCGGACGACGAACTGGCCAAGCACATCCAGGCCGAGGCCGAGCAGTACATCCCCTTCGACATCGACGACGTATATCTCGATTTCCAAGACCTGAAAACCAGCGCCGAACGCACCGACGTAATGCTGGCGGCGGCCAAGCGGGAGGTGGTGGACGCCTACCTCGCCATGCTGAACGGCATCGGCCTGCAACCGGTGGTGGTGGACGTGGACGCCTTCGCCCTGGAAAACTCCTTCGCCCACAACGGTGGGGCGGAAGGAAATGTCGCCCTGGTCGATATCGGCGCCAGCAAGATGAGCATCAACATCCTGGCCCGCGGCTCCTCCCTCCTGGCCCGCGACATCGTCATAGGCAGCCGCCAAATCACGGAGCAGATCGAGAGCCAGTGCGGACTTAGCGCCGAGGAAGCCGAGGCGATCAAGATCGGGCAAATCGCCCCCGGCGATCAGCTCCCCCAGGTGGAAGAGATCTTCGCCAAGCACTGCACCCAGTGGATCCTGGAGATCAAAAAGGCCTTCGACTTCTATCAGGCCAGCAACGCCGACCAGGGCATCGACCGGCTGCTGTTGAGCGGCGGCGGGGCAAGAATCAAGGGCCTAACCCAGCTGCTGACCGAGGAGACGGGCGTGCCCACCGAGATCTGCGACCCCTTCTCGGTGGTGCGGATCGACCCCAACGCCATCGATCAGGACTACGTCCGCTACCTGGCGCCGGAGATGGCCATCGCCGCCGGCCTGGCTATCAGGACCACGGAGATATAAAGCGCCGGCCATGATCCACATCAACCTACTCCCAATCCGGCAACTGCTTAAGAAGAAAAGGGCCCGCCAGGAGGTGATCGCCCTAGCCGTCGCCCTTGTCCTGTTACTCGCCGTCCTGGGGCTGATCGGGCTGCGCCAATCGAGCCGGGCCGCCAGCTTAACCGCCCAATTGGCCAGCCTGAATCAGGACAAGCAACACTACCAGGCGGTGATTAGCCAGATTGAGAAGATCAAGAAGGAACAGGCGGTCATCGACAACAAGATGTCGGTCATCAACAACTTAAAGGGCGCCTCCCAACTGCCGGCCCGGGTCCTGGACGAGATCGCCAACCTCACCCCCTCGGACCGGATGTGGCTCACCACCTTGGATTACGGCGGCAACACCGTCACCCTGGCCGGCACCGCCCTGGACAACGCCACGGTCGCCGACTACATGGACCGAATCGGCAAGTCAGATCTCTTCATGGCCCCGGAGTTAAAAAACTCCTCCCTGGTCAAGGTGGGCAACCAGAAGCTCAAATCGTTCTCACTCACCTTCAACGTGCTGGCCCCCCCGCCGGCGCCCGCCCCGCCCGCGCCGGGCGCCAAGAAAAAATAGCCAGGCGCCATGGACATCAAACAACTTAAAACCTCGTTCGACTCCTTTATCGACACCAAGGTGGTGCCGCTCAAGACCGGCCCCAAGGCCGGCATCTGTGCTGCGGCCCTGCTCGTTCCTGCGGCCCTGTTCTACTTCCTCTTCTTCTCGCCCAAAAGCGACGAGATCGGCCAGCTCGAGAACAACGTCAAACAACTCCAGGCCCAGCTCGCCGAGGTCAAGGCCCAGGCCGGAAAACTTGCCGAGCAGAAGCAGATCATGGCCGACCTGGAGGAAAAATTCAAAGAGGCCGCCCTGCTCATCCCGGACAAAAAGGAGATCCCCTCCCTGCTGGCCAGCGTCTCCAGCCAGGGCAGCAGCGCCGGGCTCGACATCCTGGCCTTTGTCCCCTCAGCCGAGGTGCCCAAGGATTTCTACGCCGAGATCCCGGTCTCGCTTTCGCTCTCCGGCACCTATCACAATGTAGGATATTTTCTGGATACGGTCAGCAAGTTGCCACGGATCGTAAATGTAAACAAAGTCACCATGACCACCCCCAAATTGACGGACGGCGAGATGGTAGTCGAGACCAAAATCGACCTGGTAACCTATAAATTTATCGAGCCCGGCGATGCAGCGAAAGCTCCCCCAAAAAATGCGAAAAAATAACCGCGCCTGGGCCTTAGGCCTAATGGGCGGGATAATTTTCATCGCCCTCGCCCTGCCCCTTAAGGCCAGCCCGCCGGCCCCTGCGGCCCCCGCCGTTCCCCGGACAGCGGCCCCGTCACCTCCGGCAACGCCGGGGAAGACGGCAACCGAGACGGCTATTCCGGCCAAGAAGACCTTGGAGGAGGTTTTGCGCCTTCCCTTTACCTACCATCGGGAGAACCGGCCTGATCCGTTTAAGCCGTTCATCACCGAACAATCCGGGCCCGCCCCCGCCAGCCAGGAGGAAGACGCGCCCCTGACCGGGATGCAGCTCTTTGAGCCCAGCCAGTTGACCCTGGTGGCCATCCTCTTCTCCGGCCAGCAGGCCGTAGCCATGATGGAGGATTCCACCGGCATGGGGCATATCGTCAGGGTGCACGACAAGATCGGCCGGCGGGGGGAGATCAAGGCCATCGTGCCCAACGCGGTGGAGATCGAGGAATGGTCTCTCACCCCCAGCGGCGCCAAGCGGGTCACGACGAATGAAATGGTTTTGCGAAAAGAGGGGGACAAAGAGTGAATATCCTGCGATTTAAGCCAGTTGCTAGTCTAATTCTGGCCACAAGCATCATCTTGGCCTGCGGCGGACGAGGCCAGGCGGCCTCGGACAAGCCCTACCAGGCGACGGCCATCCTCTTCGGCAAGGACGCCGCCGGTTTTTCCGCCACCATCAAGGGCAACACCACCCCTACCTTCACCACCTACCAGCTCTTTGACCCCATGCGGGTGGTGGTGGATATAGCCAATGCCAGCTTTGCCGACTCCCTGCATCTGCCCCTCGAGGTAAAGCAGTCGCCGCTGGCCAAGATCACCGGCTCCATGCTGACCGACAAGAACCCGGTCATCGCCAAGCTCGAATTCCAGCTCGACACCGACAGTCAGTACACGGTTAAGAGAAACGGCAACGATATCAACATCATCTTTACCCCTGGCGTCCAAAAGGAGAACCAGCCTGAGGACGATACCGCTGCCCATCACCACAAGAACGCCGACGGCAAACCGGAAATCTACGATCTAAGGGTCACCAAGGAGACCGGAGCGGCCAAATTCCTGCTGGTCGCCGACGGCCCCATCCAGGACTTCAAGAAGGTCACCCTGCCCAAGGTCGGGATCAGGCCGGATCGCATGTATATTGACATCCCCGGCTTCCGTGCCCCGGCGCTCGACCGGGAGATCAAGGTCGGGGCAGGCGGGGTCGCCCGGGTCCGAGTTGCAGACCGGACGGAAGGCGCACGCATAATTTTCGATTCCAGTTCAGGCGCCCCCTTCACCTCTGCCGCGGCCCCGGCCCCGGAGGGCATCCTGATCACCACCAAGGCCAAGGGGGCCGCCTTGCCCCAGGCCAAAGGCGGCCCCGACCCGGTGAGCCAGGCTCTGGCCCTCTACGGCCAACCGGAGTCAGCCAAGGACAAACAAGGAGAATCGACCGCCCAAAAGAAAGCCAAGGACGATGCCGCCGCCGAGTTCGCCGACTCGGGCTTCGACCGCCAGAAGATCACCGTTGACTTCTACAAGACCGACCTGCACAACGTCTTTAGGCTCATAGGCGAGGTGGGCGGTTACAACATCGTGGTGGACGACTCGGTTAAGGGCGTCTTGACCCTGTCGCTGCGCGAGGTGCCCTGGGACTTCCTGCTCGACGTGATAATGAACTTGAAGGGCTTGCAGAAGATCGAGCGCTACAACACCATCGTCATCTCCGCCAAGGACAAGGGCTTCTCCTGGCCGGAGAAGGTCACTCCCAAAAAGGAGTTGGAAATTGAGCCGCCCAAGGGTCAAGCGGCCCTGGCGGTGGAAAAGAAGTTGAGCCAGCCGCCAATGCAACTGGCGGCCAACCTGATCATCCAGAAGGGTGACAGCCTGGCCCGGGAGGGCAAGTTCAAGGAGGCCCTGGCCCAGTACCAGATGGCCCTGGACAAGTGGCCCAACAACGCCGAGCTGGCCAAGCGTATGGCCGGCATGTGCCTCTCCGACCTAGGCTACAACCAGGAGGCAACCGACTACGCCAAAAAGGCCCTAGCCTTGAACCCCAAGGACCCCGAGGCCGCCCTCCAGGCCGCCATTGGCCTGGCCAATATGCACCGGCCCGAGGCCCGGCACTACTTCGAGACGGCGGTGAACGTCCCCCACCCCTCCCGAGCCGCCCTGCTCAGCTTCGCCGGCTACGAGGAAGACAACGCCGATTTCGAGGGGGCCTTGGCCACCCTCGCCAAGTACACCTCGCTCTACAACGCTAGCCTGGACACCATGGTCGCCCGGGCCCGGATCTTCGACAAGCAGAAAAAACCGGAGCTGGCAGTCGCCGAGTACAAGGCGATTCTCTACTCAGGCTACGACCTAGCGCCCGACCTCGCCAAATATATCAAAGGCCGGGTAAAGCTGGCCGACCAGCAATAATCAACCCCCCTGGAGCTACCGAAATGCCAGCCAACACCGCCACCTCGAATCCCGCCCCGCGCCGGCCCGCCGCTGGCGTCTGGCTGGGGGCGCTGCTCCTCACGGCCCTGTTTGCGGGCTGCGTTCCCCAACCGAAGACCCCAGAGCAGACCAAGGCCGACTTTATCGCCAAGCACTCCCAGGGCGCCATCGATGGCAGCGCCCAGACGGCCAAAGAGACGGCGAGCAATCAACTGCCGCTGCGTTACCAGCGGCCCTCCTACTTCGCACCCAGCGAGGCCTCAGCGGCCGGGGCCACCGCCAGCGCGGCGGCCATCCCGGTAGGCGTGCGCATCACCCCCAACGAGCCCAAGCCCCTGCGTCTGGTCATCCAGCAGCTGGCGGCCTTAAAGTCGATGAACATCAGTTGGGCCAACGACGTGGACAAGGATTCCCTGGTGCACGTCACCATCATGCCGGAGGAGGACTTCTTCGAGGCCATCGACAACGTCTTGCGGCAACTGGACTATTTCTACGAACTAGACGGCAACACCCTCGTCATCAAGCACAAGGAGACCAAGAAGTTCCACATCGCCATGCCCTTCACCGCCTCCTCCTATTCGACCAGCGTCGGCGGCGATGTCTTGGGTGGCAGTGGCGGTAGCAGTGGCGGTAGCAGTGGCGGTATGACCGGCACTTTGAGCTTACAAAGTAGTGCAAACAAGTTCGACATCTGGAACAACATCCAGACCAACCTGGACAAGATCCTCCAGATCTGGTCCACCCCGCCGACGCCGGTGGTGGCCGGGGCCAACAACGCTGCCCCCGGAGCGCCCGGCACTGGCCAACCGACAACGCCGGCCAACCCGGCGGCAGCCCCCCAACCGGCCCAACCCGGCGCGGCCGGGGCCGTCGCCCTGGCTAACTCCCAAGACAGCGGCCACTCCGGCCTGGGCTACTACACCATCGACCGGCCCATCGGCCTGATCACCGTCACCGCCCCCCGGTCGGTGCAGACCAAGATCGAGCGCTACCTAACCAACTTAAAAAACGAGATCTACCGCCAGGTCTCCATCGAGGCCAAGATCATCGAGGTCACCCTCTCCGGCGACACCACCACTGGTCTGGACTGGAGCGCCTTGTCCTACAAGCGCGACACGGCCACCCATGTCGGCTTAACACTCAACCACCTAGACAGCATCAACATTAACCAGGGCGGCACCCTAAACACCGACCGCAACCAGACCCTGCTGACCTTTTCTACGCCCAACTTCAACGTGCTGATCGACGCCATTAAGCAACAGGGACACGTAGAGATACTCTCCAACCCCAAGATCAGCGTCATGAACGGCGAGCCGGCCATGATCAGCGTCGGCAAGAACGTGACCTACGTAAGCAAGGTTACCTCCACCAGCGACAGCCAAACCGGCACCGTGTCCTACACCGTCACCCCGGGCAACGTCATGTCCGGCCTGGGTATGGGGGTGATCGCCACCATCATGGACAACGGCGAGATTGTCCTCACCCTGACCCCGGTGACCTCGGTCCTTACCGAGCCCATTGAGTACAAAACCTTCGGCAGCAGCGCCTCCGGCAACAGCGTCCAGATAGGGCTGCCCGAGGTCAACCTACGGGAGATGAACACCATGGTACGGGTAAAGAACGGCGAGATGCTGGTGGTGGGCGGCCTGATCGACAACTCCACCGACTACAACAACCAGTACGTCTCCGGCCTGGGCAAGCTGCCGATCTTAGGCAAGCTCTTCCGCACCGACGGCACGGTCAGCCAGAAAAAGGAGCTGATCATCCTCCTGCGGCCCAAGATCATCCCCATGTGAAACCAGCCCGCCACGATTTTGGTTGAAAACAGATGCCTCCCTGTTGTACATGGAGGCATCTGTTTTTTTATTTTTACCAGCGGCCCAAAAGGGGACGGATACCATGAAGACGGCGGTGGAAAAGGCCAAGATTCTGATCGAATCCCTGCCTTATATCAAGAGCTTCGCCAACAAGACGGTGGTGATCAAGTACGGCGGCCACGCCATGGTGGACGAGGCGCTAAAGAGCAGCTTCGCCCTGGACATCATCCTGCTCAAGTACATCGGCATCAACCCGGTGGTGGTGCACGGCGGCGGCCCCCAGATCAACGAATTCTTAAAGAAGATGAATGTCCAGCCGAGCTACGTCCAGGGGATGCGGGTCACCGACCGCGAGACCATGGACGTGGTGGAGATGGTGCTGGTGGGCAAGGTCAACAAGGAGATCGTCTCCCTGATCAACTACCACGGCGGCAAGGCGGTGGGCCTTTCGGGCCGGGACGGCGACCTGGTCAAGGCCAAGAAGATGAAGATCGTCAAAAATCAACTGGCCGACGCCCCGCCGGAGATCATCGACCTGGGCCGGGTGGGCGAGGTGACCAGCATCAACCCCGATATCCTGGAGACCTTAGACGCCAAGGACTTCATCCCGGTCATTGCCCCGGTGGGGGTGGGCGAGGACGGGCGCTCCTTCAACATCAACGCCGACCTGGTGGCCGGGGCCATCGCCGCCCAACTCAAGGCCGAGAAGCTGGTACTGCTCACCGATGTCGAGGGGGTGCTGGACAAGTACCGCGCCCTAATCCCCTCCCTGACCTGCGCCCAGGCCGAGGAACAGATCGAGACCGGGGTGATCGTCGGCGGCATGATCCCCAAGGTGCGCTGCTGCATGGCGGCGGTGCGGGGCGGGGTGAAAAAGGCCCACATCATCGACGGCCGCCTGGAACACTCCCTCCTGCTTGAGATCTTCACCCGCCAGGGCATCGGCTCGGAGGTGCTGGCATGACTACCAACCAAACGATTGTCGCGCAGAGCACCGCCGCCTTCATCGGCACCTACACCCGCTTCCCAGTGGCCATGATCTCTGGCCAAGGCTGCACCCTGACCGACGCCGACGGCCGGGAGTACCTGGACTTCCTCTCCGGCATCGCGGTGTGCGGCTTAGGCCACTGCCACCCGGCGGTGACCCAGGCCATCTGCGAGCAAGCCGGACGCCTGGTGCACGTCTCCAACCTCTTCCACACCCTACCCCAGACCGAACTCGCCGCCCTGCTGGTGGCCAACTCCTTCGCCGATAAGGTCTTTTTCGCCAACTCCGGGGCCGAGGCCAACGAGGCGGCCATCAAGCTCGCCCGCATCGCTAGCCCCGCCGGGCGCTACGAGGTAATCTCGCTTTCCGGCTCGTTTCATGGCCGCACCCTGGCCACGGTGGCCGCCACCGGCCAAAGCAGATTCCATCAGGGGTTCGAGCCCCTGCCGCAGGGCTTCTCCCACGCCCCCTTCGGAGATCTTGAGGCCCTGGCGCGAATGATCAGCCCCGCCACCTGCGCCATTCTCTGCGAGCCGTTGCAAGGCGAAAGCGGGGTGCGGCCCCTGCCGGCGGAGTATCTAAAAGGCCTCCGCCAATTGTGCGATGAACACGACCTGCTGTTGATCTTCGACGAGGTACAGGTGGGCATGGGCCGCACCGGCACCCTGTTCGCCTACGAACAACTGGGGGTGACGCCCGACATCATGACCCTGGCCAAGGCCATCGCCAACGGCCTGCCCCTGGGCGCCATGCTGACCCGCGACCGGCTGGCCCAGGCCTTTACGCCCGGCACCCACGCCTCTACCTTCGGCGGCAACCCGGTGGCCTGCGCCGCCGGGGTAGCGGTAATGAAGACCATGCTGGCCCCGAACTTCCTGCCCCAAGTCCGGGAACGGGGCCAATACCTGGCCGCCCGGCTGGCCGAGATCGCGGCCCGCCACCCGACCCTGGCGCGGGAGACCCGAGGCCTAGGCCTGATTCAGGGCCTGGTGTTGACCGAGCAAGGCGTCCCGCTGTGCCCGGCCATCGTCAACTCCCTCTTCGCGCAGGGGGTGCTGGCCAACTTCGCCGGCAACACCGCCCTGCGCTTCATCCCGCCTTTAATCGTCACCTGCGGGGAGATCGACCGGATGATCGCCGCCCTCGAGCGGGCCTGCCAAGCGGTCGGCGGCTGACCATCTTAAACCCGTGCTCGCGGCCGGCCCTTCCTCCCGATCCCTAAATACCCACGCCCGCCAGTGACCATGGAATACTGTCTCGTTGCCCTGGGCTACCTGATCGGCTCCATTCCCTTCGGCCTGGTGCTGGGCAAATGCCTGGGCATCGACATCCGCCGGGCCGGCAGCGGCAAC
>JAJXUT010000088.1 GCA_021782655.1 Deltaproteobacteria bacterium | reverse complement strand
CCAAGTTCATCCGCGAGGCGCCCTACGTGCCGATCTGCAACCAGATGCCGCTCACCCGGGCCGCGGCCATCGGCATCGACGCCCACCCCTCGATGCGCCTCTTCCTCTACGCCTCGGTGGCGAGCTATGTGGGCGGGGACATCGTCTCCGGCGTCCACGCCTGCCAGATGTACAAAAACCCGGCGCTCACCCTGTTCATCGACATCGGCACCAACGGCGAGATCGTGGTCGGCAACGACGACTGGATGATCTGCGCCGCCTGCTCCGCCGGGCCGGCTTTCGAGGGTGGCGGCATCAAGCACGGGATGCGGGCCGCGAGCGGGGCGATCGAGAATTTCCACCTCGACCCCGAGACCCTGGAGCCGATGATCATCACCATCGATCACGCCAAGCCCAAGGGCATCTGCGGCTCGGGGCTGATCAGCATCGTGGCCGAGCTGTTGGACGCGCGGGTCATCGACCAGCAGGGCAAGTTCGACCGGGGCCGCAAGCACCCTAGGCTGCGGGAGGGCGCTGACGGCTTCGAGTACGTCCTGGCCTGGGCCAAGGACACCATGACCGGCGAGGATCTGATGCTCACCGAGGTCGATCTCGATAACCTGATCCGGGCCAAGGGGGCGATGTTCGCCGGCTACGTGACCCTGCTCGAATCGGTGGGCATGAATTTTTCCGACCTGGAGCGGGTGGTCTTGGCCGGCAACTTCGGGGCCTACATCGACCTCGAACGGGCCATTGCCATCGGGCTGCTCCCTGACCTCGACCGGGGCCGCTTTTTCTATCTCGGCAACGCCTCGCTGCTCGGCGCCCAGATCAGCCTGACCGACCACAAGCGCTTTCGGGAACGCACTCAGGTCAGCCGGTTGATGACCAACATGGAGCTTTCCGAGAGCCCCCAGTTCATGAATCACTACATGGCCTCGCTCTTTCTGCCCCACACCGACATGGGGCTCTTCCCCACCGTCCGGGAGCGGCTGGCCGAACGGCGCTAGGCGGTGGCCGAGGGCGGTATCGACCTGTCGGTCTGCGTGGTGGCCGGCCCGGACGAACGGGAGAATTTGTCCCGGCTGCTCTCCTCGCTGCGTGACCAGGCCGGGCGGGTGGAGTGCGAGGCCCTGGTCGCGGAGACCGTCGGCCAGGGGCTGGACTCCTTGGCCGATGAGTTTGCCGGCCTGGCCGTGGTCCGGCTGGGCGGGCTGACCAGGACCGCCGCCGTCAACCGGCTGTTGGCCTTAAGCCGGGGCCGTTACCTCCTGCTGCTGCCCGTCTCGGCTTGGCTGGGCCCGGACTGCCCGCAGCGGCTGGTGGACTTCATGGACGAGGCCCCGGAGATCGGTCTGGTCGGACCCCGGCTGCTCGACCCCGAGGGCCGGGAGATTGCCTCTGGCGCCGAGTTCCCCTGGCTGTTTAGACTCGCCCGTCTGCCTTGGCCCTGGCCGCTTCCCGTACTTATGGGGCGCACCGGGGAAGTGGATTTTTGTCTGGGCGGCTGCCACCTGCTGCGGCGGGAGGCCCTGGAGGAGATCGGCGGTCTCAAGGCCGGCGGCTGGGGGCGGGCCGAGCTCGACCTTTACTGGCGGGCCCGCCGCCTGGGCTGGCACAACTGTTATCTCCGGGAGGCGGTGGTGAGGGTGGAAGGGGTGAGGGGCAAGGGGGCTTCCCTGGGCGCGGGGTTTGTCGCTATTTGTTGACAAGCACCGGCAATGACGCTATTTTCACCGTTTATCGTGATTTTTTCGGTCAATTGATCCCCATCGGGGATGGACATACTTTTCCTCAAATGAACATCAAAGGAGAACTAAACATGAGCCAGATCAAACCAATCGCAGAGAGCATCAACATCATGGGCAAGCGCAGCGGCACCGCCATGAAGGCCCGCGAGGTCGGTCCCATCCAGGAGATGGCCCGCGAGGAGGCCAAGGCCGGGGCTGCCTTCCTGGATCTAAACATCGGCCCGGCCCGCAAGGACGGCACCGAGCTGATGCCCTGGGTGGTGGAGACGGTGCAGTCGGTGGTCGATACCCCCCTGTGCCTGGACACCACCAACCCCGACGCCATGACCGCTGGTTTCAAGGTGGTGAAGAACAAGACCGGGGCGCTGATGAACTCCATCTCCGCCCAGCCGGAGCGGATGCAGCGGCTGATCCCGGTGGCCGCCGAGGCGGGTTGCAACGTGGTGGCCCTGCTCTGGGGGCCGGACGGGATGCCCCGCGACTCCAACGAGCGGGCCGCGATGGCGGTTGATCTGATGATGGCGCTGGCCGAGGCCGGCATCCCCAACGAGAAGATGTTTTTCGACCCCATCGCCACCCCCATCACCCTGGGCTGTGATCAGATCAACTCCGGGCTGGAGTTTTTGGCCATGCTCGAGGACATCGCCCCCGGCGCCAACTCCACCATCGGCCTGTCCAACGTCTCCAACGGGGTGGCCGAGCACCTGCGGAAATACCTCGACCGCACCTACCTGATCATGCTGATGAAGCACGGGCTAAAAAGCGCGATCGTCAACTCCTACGACCCTGAGCTGATGGCCATCGCCACCGGTCAGCGTCAGAACCTGATCGAGCTGGTCTTCGGGATGATCGACGGCCACGACCCCGACCCGGCCAAGCTCTCCCCGGTCGAGCTGGAGCACTACAAGACCTACAACGTCCTGACCGGCAAGTCGGTGTTCTCCGAGTCCTGGCTGACGCTGTGATTTTGAGGGACAAGGGGCCAGGTTGCATCGGTTCCTTCCCCTGTCTCCTGAGCCCTGTCCCCTTGATGCCTGATGCCCTCTCATCACTTCATCTACGGGCATCTTAACGACTGCCTTACCGGCGAGGTGCTGGTCGATACCGATGACGAGCGGTATCGTCAGGGCTTGTCGCGGTTGATGGTGGAGGAGCGGGGCTACCGGCGCGAGGAGTTGCAGCCCCGCCGCAAGATCGAGACCCTGTTCGCCAACAACTTCGTGACCAGCGTCATCGAGCTGGTGGTCAGTCTTGAAGGCCGGCGGCTGCTGATCCTGCGTTACGGCCCCGGCTCGCTGGTGACCAGGGAGCGCCCGGCCCTGGCCGCAGCCCGGGTCTTGGAGCCGGAGGGCGTCATCCCCTACGCGGTGGTGACCAACGGCCGGGACGCCGAACTGCTGGATGTCTGGTCGGGTAAGGTCATGGCCACCGGTCTTGCCGCCATCCCCAGCCGCGCTCAGGCCTTGTCCCTGCTCGCCACGGCCCGGTTTGCCTCTCTGCCGGAAGGCCCCCAGCGCCAGATGGAGCTTAGGATCCTAAACGCCTACGACCAGGAGGTCTGCTGCGCCGGCGGCCCCTGCGCCCTGCCTCAGGCTCGGGAGGGCTGAGGTGAGGCCAGGGTATTTCGTTTGCTAACCGCCTTCCGGGCTACCGCCCAAACAACCCGAGTGGTTCTCACGCCATGACTGAGCATAACTGGAGCAAATTGAGCTGGCGGGACTTTCCGACCCGGCAGCAGCCCAACTGGCCGGATCCCGCGCGCCTGGCCGAGTCGCTGGCCACCCTTGGCCGGTTGCCGCCCTTGGTCTTTGCCGGCGAGATCCGCACCCTGAAGAAGCTGTTGGCCCAGGCGGTGACGGGCCGGGCCTTCCTGCTCCAGGGCGGTGACTGCGCCGAGGACTTTGCCAACTGCACCGCCCCCGGTATCCGCGAGACCTTGAAGGTCATCTTGCAGATGGCGGTTATCCTTTCTTATGCCGGCGGCAAGCCGGTGATCAAGGTGGGCCGGATGGCCGGTCAGTACGCCAAGCCCCGTTCCGCCGACACCGAGAAGGTGAACGGCATCGACATCCCGAGCTACCGGGGCGACATGGTCAACAGCCCCGAGCCGTCGCTCGCCGCCCGCACCCCGGACCCGGAGCGGATGGTCAAGGGCTATTACCTGGCCGCCGCCACCATGAACATCCTCCGGGCCTTCACCCGGGGCGGCTACGCCGGCCTGCACCGGGTCAACGCCTGGAACAACGAGTTTGTCAAGACCTCGCCCACCGGACGTTCCTACGAGCGCCTGGCCCGCCACATCGACAACGCCCTGCAATTCATGGAGGTGATCGGCTTCGACACCGACAACCCGATCATCAACGAGGCGAGCTTCTTCACCTCCCACGAGGCCCTGCTCCTGGGCTACGAGGAGGCCATGACCCGCCAGGATTCCACCACCGGCGGCTGGTACGACTGTAGCGCCCACATGCTGTGGATCGGCGACCGCACCCGGCAACTCGACGGCGCCCATATCGAGTTCCTCTCCGGGGTCGGCAACCCCCTCGGCATGAAGGTTGGCCCCCAGCACGACATCGAGGAATTAAAGCGGATCATCGCCAAGCTCAACCCGGAAAACGAGGCTGGCCGACTGACCTTGATCACCCGCTTCGGGGCCGGCAAGATCGAGCACTACCTGCCTAACTTGCTGCGGCAGATGAAGGGCGAGGGCTTCAACCTGGTGTGGAGCTGCGACCCCATGCACGGCAACACCTACACCGCCGAGAGTGGGCATAAGACCAGGAATTTTAACGAAATCTTACAGGAGATCCAGGGATTTTTCGAGATTCACTGGGCCGAGGGCACGGTGCCGGGCGGCATCCACTTCGAGCTGACCGGCAACAACGTCACCGAGTGCACCGGCGGGGGCCGTAACATCCTGGATCACAACCTGGCCGAGAACTATCAGACCAACTGCGACCCGCGCCTCAACGCCGAGCAGAGCCTGGAGATCGCCTTCCAGATCGCGGAGATGCTGCGGAATTAGGGCCGCTGCCTCGCCATGCCCCGCCTCCTTTACTCCTACCTGCTAAGCGAGATCACCGCCCCCTTCCTGGGCAGCCTGGTGGTGCTGACCGGGGCGCTCTTTCTGGGGCAGCTCTTGCAGAGCTTCGATCTGGTCTTCGCCCTGGGGATCGGGCTGGCCGATTTTCTCCGCCTGACCCTGTACCTGCTGCCCAAGATGATGATGTTTTCCCTGCCCCTGGCTGGGATGCTGGGGGTTATCCTGGCCTTCAACCGGCTGGGGGTGGACAACGAGTTCCTGGCCCTGCGGGCGGCCGGGGTGCGGTTGCGGCAGATCATCACCCCGGTGGCGGTCTTCGCCCTGGCCGTGAGCCTCATGGCCGGCTACTCCACCATCGTGCTTATGCCCCGGGGCCTGCTTAGCCTGGAGGGGCTGATGTTGAAGCTGGCCCGGGAAAAGATTGACCGGAGCGTCCAGGCGCGGTCGTTCAGCGACAGCCTGGCCGGGATCGTGGCCTACGTCGATCATATCGACCGGGAGGATGGCCACTGGCACGGGGTCTATCTCTACGATGGCCGCGACCCCCAGCGGCCCATGACCGTCACCGCCCGCCGGGCGAGGCTCACCGCCGATTACGGACAGCTCACCTTGAACCTGCGTCTGGAGGACGGCGCCATCGACTACCTGGATCAGGAGTTGTCTCGGCACATCACCTTCAAGACCTACTCCTTAAACCTGCCGGTGACCATGCCGGCGGGCGGTGTCCAGAAGGGGGCGGGGAAACCTACCGAGATGACCCAGTCCGAGCTGCTCGCCGCTGGCCGAGAGGCTGGCGACACCATCAAGGGCCGGGAGATGCGGATCGAGTACCACCAGCGCCTGATCTTGTCCGTCGGTTGCTTTATCCTTACCCTCCTGGGCCTGCCGTTCGCGGCCCGTTCCCGGCCGGGGGCCCGGCCGGTGGCGGTGCCGGTGGGGCTGTTGGTCTTCTTGTGTTACTACCTGCTCTACAGCCTGGCCGAGACCCTGGCCCGAGAGGGGTTCAAGCCCCTGCCCCTGGCGCTGTGGGTGCCTAACGGACTCTTTCTGGCCCTGGCGGTGGGTCTGGTCGCGCGTATGGACCGGGAGTCCCTGCTGCCCGGCCTTGGCCGGCTGGCCGGGCTCTGGCCCAAGGGAAGCGATTGATGAAGCTCCTGGATCGTTATGTCTTGAGGCAACTTCTGCAACAGTTGTTGCTTATCCTCGGAGCCCTAACCGGGCTCTACCTGTTGGTGGATGTCTTCGAGAAGCTCGGGGTCTTCCAGGAGCGCCAGCTGCCCCTTTCCCTGGCGGGCCGCTACTTCGCGCTGGAGCTGCCCATGATCCTCGATCAGATCGGCCCGGCGGCCCTGCTTCTGGCCGGGGTCATCACCCTGGGGCTGATGATGAACCGCCGGGAGCTGCAATCCTTAAACGCCGCCGGCGTCTCCAAACTTCGGATTCTGGTGCCATTTGCCCTGGGCGCCGGTCTCTGCGCCCTGCTCGGCCTGGCGATGGCCCAGTGGCTGCTGCCGGGTTCTGGTCGGGAGGTGAACCGCATCTGGCGGCAGGAGGTAAAGGGCGAGCGGCGGGCGGGCACGGTGCGCAACGGGGTGACCTTCTTCCGGGGCCGGCAGGGGATCTACAGCTTCGTTACCGAGGGCGCGAGCCTTAATCAACTGAAGGATTTCCGCTATCAGGAACTGCCGGAGGGCAAGGAGGAGGGCCGGCTGATCTACGCCCAGACCGCCAGCTACGCCGACGGGCTCTGGCATCTGGAAAACGGCCAGATCCGGGGGGCGGGCGGCAATCCGGAGGTTAAGCCCTTTAGCGAACAGACCCTGACCCTGCCTGAGGACGCGGCGGCCTTCTTCGCCCCCGTGGCCCTGGACTTCGAGCAGTCACCCTTAAGCCTCCTCGCCCAGGCTCGGGATCGCGGCAACCCGGGTCGTAGTCAGGCCTGGCTCGACCTCAACCGGCGGCTGTCCTTTCTGCTCCTGGGGCCGCCGCTTCTGGCCCTGGCCCTGCCCTTGATCCTCTGTTTCGAGCGGGGCCGGAGCGGGGTCAACCTGGCCCTGGCGGTGCCGGTCTGTGCCGGGTTGGCCTTTTTGGTCTGGGGGCTGTGGAGCGGCCTGGCGGCCATGGCCCAGGCTGGGACGGCACCGGTGCTGGCCGCCTCCTGGTCGATACACCTGCTCTGCCTGGCGGGAGGGATGGCGGTTATCCGCTGCCGGGGCTAGGGCCGAAGGTAGCCGATGGCTAAACAAAAGGGTCGGTAGGCCGAACGAGCCAAACCGCCGCCCGCCGCCATCAGGGCTGGGGCGGCGGGGGCAGGGTGATGCCCCGCTCCTTGGCCCGTTCGAGCATCAGAGCCCGGTGCTCCTGGCGGAGCTTCAGTCGTTCGTCCGCTGTCTGGGCAGCGTCGATTTGGGCCTGGTACTCGATGCACTCCTGCTTGGTCATCAGCTGCCTGCCGTAGATTTGCTGTGGGCGAGGGTTTCGGTGCAGCCAGCGTCGCCCGGCACGGCCCGCTCCGGGCGGCGGGGCGGGGGCGGCGAGGGTGGGGTTGCCGATGACGGGCGGAGTTGAGGTCTGGCCCGCAGCCCAGGTGGCCGGCGAGCCGAGCAGCAATACCACCGCCAGGGCGGCCAGTTTGGGGATGGGGTTTTTAGGCATGGTGGGCCTCCTTAAAAAAGGGTCAGGGCGTCCAACTGCGACGCCCTGGGTCTGGGGGGGACGGCGCCGGCTAGATTTGCTGGCGTCGCAAAAAGGCAGCCGATGGCTAAGCAAAAGGGCCGAGATACAAGGCGCGGGGTGCGTTTGGCGAGTAAGAAGGCCCTGCAAAATTACATATGGTAGGCCTGACGAGCCCAACCGCCCCGCAACGCCGCAGATCGGCCTTTTTGCGACGTCATCAGATTTAAACGCCGAGCAGGTTGGTTAGCAGCTCGTTTAGCAGGTAGAGGCGATCACTGGCGGGCATGGCGGCGTTTAGGTAGCGGTACATGCCCTGGGTGTCGCCGTTGACGTCAAGTTGCCGCCACACCGTGGCCAGCCACGCCTCCCGGGGCTCGGTGGGCGGCAGGGGGATGGGTGTCTTCTGGGTGGCGATGGCCAGGAACTGGGCAAGCTTCTCCCTCCAGAGGTCGAACTGGGCGTCGATGCCGGCGATCAGCCGCCGCGCCTCGTCCTGGGCATGGTTAAGGGCGAGGGAGGCGGTGGCGGCTTGGGCCTTGCGGCTGGGCAGCCGTTCGCCGGGCAGCAGTGGGTCGCGGTAGCCGTCGTTAACCGCCAGCATGGCGGCCAGCGGCAGACGTAGCTGCTGCATCGCCTTTTCCAGCTCGCCCAGCCAGTGGATGGCCTGGGCCGCGAACAGCGGGTCGCGTTGCTGGTAGGTATCGACCAGGGCCGGCATCTTGAGCAGGGCGTTGGCGAGCGTCTCCCGGATGATGGCTTGCATGTCCGGCCCTCCCCGTCATTCCGGCGTCAGTTTTTGGCTCACCGTGCCGTCCTCGTTCTGGCCGATCGTCCACTCCAGGCCCTCCTCCTTCATCGACACTTTGAGCCGGACCACGTTGTTGGCGGTGGCCTTCTCCTTGATCTCCGAGCTGATGATCGAGGCGGTGATCTTGGCCGGCACGCCTTCCCTCTTTAAGGCCACGTTGCTGGCCTTGAGTCTCAGTGCCGAGGACAGGGCCCGAAGCTGGGCCTGGGTGATTGACCGCTGCGGCCCGGCCTCGGCCATCGCCCGGGACAGGGCCTTGTCCACTGCCCGGGCGGCCAGCTCGCGGGGATAGCCGCGCTCGAACTCGCCCCCTGCCTTCAAGGTGTCGAGCTCGACCTTCACCTCCTGCTCGAAACGCTGCACCATCGCCTGGGTGAAGTGGATCCTATCACGTTCCAGCACCATTCGCAACTCCTCGCTCACCGCCTTGCGGATCACCGCGTCCTCCTGCATGACGTTCGGCTCGCCCTCCTCGTGGCCCTCGATGATCATCGGCAGGTCGAGGATGAGTTCCGGCACCCGGACTCGGGGCAGGCTCATGCCCTCCAGCAGGGGGTTGTTCTTGTAGTACTCGGCGATGGCGGCGGTTTCCTCGTCAGCGATCCGCCGGGCGTGGGCCAGGCTTCCGAGCAGGGTGCCGAGCAGACGGCCTAGGTCAGCCATGATCCTTCCCTCCTTCGCTTACCAGTTTAGGCCGAGGCCGGCGTTTCCTTGATGCTGTTCTCCAGGATGGAGAGCAGCCGCTCGGTGCCGGCGGGCAGCTCGTCCTGTACCGCCCGGACGTGGACGCTCATGGAGTAGGTGCGCTCCACCTTGGCGCTTGAGGTGGTGCTCCGCTTGTAGGAACAGTTGACCTTTAGCGAGGCGGAGGCGAACAGACAGCCGCCCTTGGCCGACATCTCGGTGTCGATGCCGAACTGGGTGGCGGCGCTGCTCTCGATGATGGAGGTGATCTTGGCGTTGAAGTCGATGGTGGTCTCCTCGACCCGGATGAAGGGGATGGGGAGCATGGTCAGAAACGGCACCGTGAGGTTGAACTGCTTCTCCACCGGCTTGGTCGAGCCGTTGGTCTGTTTCTCGTCCACGGTCTTCTTGTAGGAGAAGGTGATCATGGTCGGCTCGGTGATGTCGCCGGTGCTCTGATCGTGGTCAAAGCCCACCGCCTTGATGAAATCGACCGAGGTCATGGCCGACTGGGCCTGGGCCTTGACCCCCGCGTTCAACGGCCCGCCGATTAGGGATTCAAAAAATAGGGGCTGTCCTAGATAACTAGCCGATATTTATTTTAACTAATTGTTTTAAAATCTTTAATTGAATTTCGGTTTTTGGGTTATTAAATCGCCACTCGCACTCTTTCAAATACAGGTGGAAATGGCCCTTAGGAACACCATTGAATTTCCGTAAGTGGCGCTTGGCTTGATTCCAAAAAT
>JAJXUT010000087.1 GCA_021782655.1 Deltaproteobacteria bacterium | reverse complement strand
GTAAGGTCACGGACGAGGTCAGCTACTTCAACGCCATCGCCGAACAGGAGATGGTCATCGCCCCGGCCCAGACCGAACTGGACAAGAGCGGCAAGATCGCAAACGACATGCTGATCGCCCGCCAGGACGGCGAGGTGGTCAACGTCCGGGCCGAGGACATCACCCACATCGACGTCTCGCCCAACCAGTTGGTCAGCGTCGCCACCTCCCTGATTCCCTTCCTGGAGAACGACGATGCCAACCGGGCCCTGATGGGCTCGAACATGCAACGGCAGGGGGTGCCGCTCTTGCGCACCGCCGCGCCGTTAGTAGGCACCGGCCTGGAGAAGACGGTGGCCCGCGACTCCGGGGTCTGTCTGCTGGCCGCCGGCAACGGCGTGGTCGAGGAGGTGGACGCCAACCGGGTGGTCATCCGCTACGACCAGCCGGGCACCGACGGGTTCCTCTCCGGGGTCGGCATCTACCGGCTGGACAAGTACAAGAAGTCGAACCAGAACACCTGCTTCACCCAGCACCCGCTGGTGCTGCCCGGCCAACTGGTGAGCAAGGGCGAGGTCTTGGCCGACGGCCCGGCCACCGAGATGGGCGAACTGGCCCTGGGCAAGAACGTCACCATGGCCTTTATGCCTTGGCGGGGTTACAACTTCGAGGACTCTATCCTGATCAGCGAGCGGCTGCTGCGGGAGGACACCTACACCTCTATCCACATCGAGGTCTTTGAGACCGTGGCCCGCGACACCAAGCTGGGCAAGGAGGAGATCACCCGCGACATTCCCAACGTCAGCGAGGAGGCCCTGCGTAACTTAGACGAGTCGGGCATCGTCCGGATCGGGGCGGTGGTCAAGGCCGGAGACACCTTGGTCGGCAAGGTTACCCCCAAGGGCGAGACCCAGCTCTCCCCGGAGGAGAAGCTGCTGCGGGCCATCTTCGGCGAGAAGGCCGGGGACGTGAAGGATACCTCGCTTAGGGTGCCGCCCGGCATCGAGGGGGTGGTGATTGACGCCAAGGTCTTCTCCCGCAAGGGGGTGGAGAAGGATGACCGCTCCCTGGCCATCGAGGAGATGGAGATCGTCCGCTTGCATAAGGACATGAACGACGAGCTGGACTGCCTGGAGAAGGGGGTCATGAACAGCCTAGCCGACATCCTGGTCGGCAAGAAGGCGACTGCGGACGTTATCGCCAAGAAGTCGGAGGTGCTGATTAAGAAGGGCCAGAAGATCAGCCACGAGGCGCTGGTGCAGTTGCGGCTAAACGCCATCCGCAAGGTGCCGTTCGCCGAGGGCGCCGCCTTCAAGGGCGAGATCGACCTGATCTACGAGCGTTACGAGAGTCAGGCCAAGGAGGTCAAGAAGCGCTACGAGTCTCGGATCGAACGGTTGCGCAAGGGCGACGACCTGCCGCCGGGGGTGATCAAGATGGTCAAGATTTATGTGGCCAAGAAACGTAAGCTCTCGGTGGGCGACAAGATGGCGGGCCGGCACGGCAACAAGGGTGTGGTATCGCGCATCCTGCCCGAGGAGGACATGCCTTATTTTGCCGACGGCACCCCGGTGGATGTCGTGTTGAACCCGCTGGGCGTCCCCTCGCGCATGAACGTCGGCCAGGTGCTGGAGACCCATCTTGGGCTCGCGGCCAAGAAGCTGGGCGAACAGCTTTACGATCTCGGTCAGCGGCGGGAGGCGAAGGCGGTCAAGGAGAAGTTGAAGAAAATTTACTCCAAGGAGGAGTACCGGCAACTGACCGAGGGCTTAAACGATCAGGCCCTGCTGGACATGACCAGCAAGATGAGGACCGGCCTGCACATGGCCACCCCGGTCTTCGACGGGGCGCAGGAGTCGGAGATTCGTCAGCTCCTGGTTGAATCCGGGATGAGCGAGGTCGGCCAGAGCTACCTTTACGACGGCTTGACCGGCGAGCGGTTTGAGAACCAGATCACCGTTGGCACCATGTACATCGTGAAACTGCACCACCTGGTGGACGACAAGATTCACGCCCGCTCGACCGGGCCTTACTCCTTGGTTACCCAGCAGCCCCTGGGCGGCAAGGCCCAGTTTGGCGGCCAGCGTCTGGGAGAGATGGAGGTGTGGGCGATGGAGGCCTACGGGGCCTCTTACACCCTCCAGGAGTTCCTGACCGTGAAGTCCGACGACGTGGGGGGCCGGACCAAGATGTACGAGAAAATCGTCAAGGGCAACAACTTCCTGGAGGCGGGGCTACCGGAGTCGTTCTATGTCTTGGTCAAGGAGCTGCAAGGCTTGTGTCTGGACATGGAGCTGCTTGACGAGTAACCTTTAGTCTCGCGTAGTAAATCAATACCTTTGTCTTTCGTTCCGCATCTGGGACGGGAAAACATAAAGCATAGGGGTGGGCCGTGGACGAACTTTTTAGTTTCTTTTCCAAAGCAAAGGCGCCAGTTAACTTCAATTCTGTACGAATATCAATTGCCTCTCCAGAGAAGATCATGGATTGGTCGCATGGCGAGGTGTTGAAGCCTGAGACCATCAATTACCGTACCTTCAAGCCGGAGCGTGATGGTCTTTTCTGCGCCAAGATATTTGGGCCGGTAAAAGATTACGAGTGCAATTGCGGCAAGTACAAGCGGATGAAGCATCGCGGCGTGGTCTGCGAGAAGTGCGGAGTCGAGGTAATCCAATCTAAGGTTCGGCGCGAGCGGCTCGGGCACATCAAACTTGCCGCCCCGGTGGCCCACATTTGGTTTTTGAAGAGCTTGCCGAGCAAGATTGGCAATATGCTGGACATGACCTTGAAGGAGCTGGAGAAGGTGTTGTACTTCGACTCCTATGTCGTGGTCAGCTCCGACGAACCCAGCCTAGCGGTCGGCACCCTGCTCAATGAGGACATGTTCCGTCAGGCCCGGACCGATTTCGGCGACAAATTTCGGGTCGGGATCGGCGCCGCCGCCATCAAGGACATGCTGCACAACCTGGATCTGCCGACCCTCTCCGCCTCCCTGCGCGAGGAGATGAAGGCCACCAGCTCGGATGCCAAGCGCAAGAAGCTGGCCAAGCGGCTGAACGTGGTCGAGGCCTTCCGGGACTCCGAGAATCGTCCCGAGTGGATGATTCTGGATGTCATCCCCGTTCTGCCGCCCGATCTTAGGCCCCTGGTGCCCCTGGAGGGCGGGCGTTTCGCCACCTCGGATCTGAACGACCTCTACCGGCGGGTGATCAACCGCAACAACCGTTTGAAACGCCTGCTCGAACTCGACGCCCCGGAGATTATCATCCGCAACGAGAAGCGGATGCTGCAAGAGGCGGTGGACGTCCTCTTCGACAACGGTCGGCGGGGCAAGGTCATCACCGGCTCGAACAAGCGGCCGCTTAAGTCGTTAAGCGACATGCTCAAGGGCAAGCAGGGGCGCTTCCGTCAGAACCTGCTCGGCAAGCGGGTCGATTACTCGGGCCGGACCGTGATCGTGGTGGGGCCGCACCTGCGTCTCCACCAGTGCGGGCTGCCCAAGAAGATGGCTTTGGAGCTGTTTAAGCCCTTTATCTACAACAAGCTGGAGCAGCACGGCTACGTCACCACCATCAAGAGCGCCCGGAAGATGGTGGAGAAGGGGGTCAAGGAGGTTTGGGACGTCTTGGACGAGGTGGTCAACGAGTTCCCGGTTATCCTGAACCGGGCGCCCACCCTGCACCGCCTGGGGATGCAGGCCTTTGAGCCGGTGCTGATCGAGGGTAAGGCCATCCAGCTCCACCCCCTGGTCTGCTCGGCCTTCAACGCCGACTTCGACGGCGACCAGATGGCGGTGCACCTGCCCCTGACCGTCGAGGCCCAGCTTGAGGCCCGGGTGTTGATGATGTCCACCAACAACATCCTCTCGCCCGCCAACGGCGAGCCGGTGATCGTGCCCTCCCAGGACATCGTCCTGGGGCTGTACTACATGAGCCGGATCCGGCCTCTGGCCAAGGGCGAGGGGAGCTGTTTCGCCAGTCCCGTCGAGGCCCGGATCGCCTACGACCATAAGGCGATCAGCATGCAGGCCAAGATCAAGGTCCGCATCGCCGGTCAGATGCTGGAAACCACGGTGGGCCGCATCATGCTCTCCGAGCTGTTGCCCACCCAGGTGCCCTTCTCGCAGATCAACAAGGTGCTGACCAAGAAGGAACTGGCCCGGCTGATCGACTACACCTATCGTCAGGCCGGCACCAAGGACACGGTGCTGCTCGCCGACCGGCTCAAGGACATGGGTTACGAGTTCGCCACCACCTCCGCGCTGTCCATCTGCATAAACGACATGAAGATCCCGGTGCGCAAGGAGGACCTGATCGCCAAGGCCACCCAATCGGTGCTGGAGGTCGAGCGTCAGTACGCCGACGGTCTGGTCACCGCCGGCGAGAAATATAACAAGATGGTGGACATTTGGTCCCGGACCACCGACGAGGTGGCCCAGGAGATGATGAAGGAGTTGAGCGTCGATTACATAAGGGACGCGAACAACAACTTAATCGAGACCCCGAGTTTCAACTCGATCTACATCATGGCCGACTCCGGGGCTAGAGGTTCCAAGGATCAGATCCGCCAGTTGGCTGGGATGCGCGGCCTGATGGCCAAGCCCTCGGGCGCCATCATCGAGTCGCCGATCAAGGCCAACTTCCGGGAAGGCCTAAGCGTGCTCGAGTACTTCATCTCCACCCACGGCGCCCGTAAGGGCCTGGCGGACACAGCCTTAAAGACCGCCAACTCCGGGTACCTAACCCGGCGGCTGGTGGACGTGGCCCAGGATTCCACCATCGTGGAGCGGGATTGCGGCACCTTGGACGGCATTGAGGCCGAGCCGCTGATGGAGGGCGGCGAGGTGATCCAGCATGTTGGCGACCGGATCTTGGGCCGGGTGGCCCTGGACGACATCGCTGATCCCTACACCGACACCATGCTGGTCAAGGCCAACGAGGAGATCACCGAGCGCGAGGTGGAGCTGATCGACAAGGCCGGCATCGACCGGGTGAAGATCCGCTCGGTCTTGACCTGCCAGTCCAAGCGCGGGGTGTGCGCCAAGTGCTATGGCCGCGACCTGGGCCGGGGCCACATGGTCAACCAGGGCGAGGCGGTGGGCATCATCGCCGCTCAGTCCATCGGCGAGCCGGGCACCCAGCTCACCATGCGGACCTTCCACATCGGCGGCACCGCCAGCCGGAGCGCCGAGGTCGCCGAGGTGCGCACCAAGCACGGCGGCATCGTCCGTCTGCACGGCCTACACACCGTGGCGGGGGCGGATGGTAAGCTGGTAGTGATGAACCGCAACGGCGAGATCAGTATCTTCGGGCCCAAGGGCCGGGAGCGAGAGCGCTATCCGGTCAACTACGGCGCCCAAATGCACTTCAATGACGGCGACGAGGTGCCGCCGGACACCATGATTGCCGACTGGGACCCGTACACCATCCCCATCGTCTGCGAGGTCGGCGGTATCGTTAAGTTCGGCGACATCCAGGAGGGGGTGACCATGCAGGAGAAGCTCGACCCCATCACCGGCAAGTCGAGTTTCGCGATCGTCCAGTCGCGGCACGGCAACCTAAATCCGCGTATTTCCCTTAAGGACAAGGATGGTCGGGGGGTAAAGCTGCCCAAGACCGGCACCATCGCCCGCTATTCCCTGCCGGTCGGCACCCTGGTCAGCGTCCAGGAGGGCCAGGAGATCGGGCCGGGCACCGTGCTGGGCAAGATCCCCCGCGAGACCACCAAGACCAAGGACATCACCGGCGGCCTGCCCCGGGTGGCGGAGTTGTTCGAGGTGCGCACCCCCAAGGAGTACGCAGTCATCTCCGAGATCGACGGTCAGGTGAGCTACGGCAAGGACACCAAGGGCAAGAAGCGGGTGATCGTTACCCCCGAGTTCGGGGAGCCCAAGGAGTACGCCATCCCCAAGGGCAAGCACATCAGCGTCCACGAGGGCGATTACGTGAAGGCCGGGGAGCCTTTGATGGACGGCTCGCCCGCCCCCAACGACATCCTGCGGGTCATGGGGGTCAAGGACCTGGCCAAGTTCCTGGTCAACGAGATCCAGGAGGTTTATCGTCTCCAGGGCGTCAAGATCAACGACAAGCACATCGAGGTCATCGTCCGGCAGATGCTGCGCCGGGTGACCATCACCGGGGTGGGCGATTCGATCTTCATGCTCGGGGAGCAGGTCGAGTGGTGGCGTTTCCAGGAGGAGAACGAAAAGATCATGAGGGAGGGCGGTCAGCCGGCCCACGCCGAGCCGCTCCTGCTCGGGGTCACCAAGGCCTCCCTGAGCACCGACAGCTTCATCTCCGCCGCCTCCTTCCAGGAGACCACCAAGGTCTTGACCAACGCCGCCATGGCCGGACGGATCGACAACCTTTCCGGTTTGAAGGAGAACGTGATCATGGGCCGGCTTATCCCCGCTGGCACGGGCCGCAAGGATTACCGGCAGTTCGATTGACGCCAACATATTTGTTGACAGCCGTCTGGCCTTCGGGTAAAAGTCTTTTTTTTCGTGATAAGCGCGGGTGTCCCGCGTGGCAAGCAAAACAGATTAAGGAGTATCGCAATGCCCACCATCAACCAACTGGTACGGCAAGGCCGCAAGAAGATAAGCGGCAGATCGACCACCCCGGCCCTCAAGGGCTCGCCCCAGAAGCGGGGGGTCTGCGTGCGCGTCTATACCACCACCCCCAAGAAGCCCAACTCGGCCTTGCGTAAGGTGGCCAGGGTGCGTTTGACCAACGGCATGGAGGTTACCTCTTACATCCCGGGCGTGGGCCACAACCTCCAGGAGCACTCGGTGGTGATGATTCGCGGCGGCCGGGTAAAGGACCTGCCCGGCGTCCGTTACCACATCATCCGCGGCACCCTGGACACCAGCGGGGTGGCAAACCGCAAGCAGAGTCGTTCCAAGTACGGCGCCAAGCGTCCGAAATAGTTAACTGAAACAGGCTGCGAGGAAGAGATATGCCAAGACGTAAGACAGTTGCCAGGCGGCCCGTCGCCCCGGATTCACGCTTCAAGAGCGTGCTGGTGTCGAAATTCATCAATCAGTTGATGTGCGACGGTAAGAAGAGCGTGGCTCGTTCCGTGTTCTATGACGCCATGGACATCATCTCCGACCGCCTCAAGGAAGGCACCGCCATCGAGATCTTCGACAAGGCTATGGAGTCGGTGCGGCCCCGGGTGGAGGTGAAGTCCCGCCGGGTGGGCGGCGCCACCTATCAGGTGCCGGTGGAGGTGCGGCCGGAACGCCGCAACGCCTTGGCCATGCGCTGGATCACGGGCTTTGCCCAGAAGCGCGCCGGCCACTCGATGGCGGAAAAGCTGGCCGCCGAACTGACCGACGCCTTCAATAACCGGGGGGCGGCGGTGAAGAAGCGCGAGGATACCCATAAAATGGCCGATGCCAACAAGGCCTTTGCCCATTATCGGTGGTAATCTAGCTTAGTGGTTGACAATCCTTCCCCGCCGGTTTATATAGGACGGTTTCCTTTTTTTGTCCGTAACGGTGGTTGAATGGTGGACAGGAAGGGATTGTGACAGCGAGCGGCAAACTTCAAAGGGTACGGAATATCGGGGTGATGGCCCATATCGACGCGGGCAAGACCACCACCACCGAGCGCATCCTCTTCTACACCGGCCGATCGTACAAGATCGGCGAGGTCCATGACGGCACCGCAGTCATGGACTGGATGGAGCAAGAGCAGGAACGGGGGATCACTATCACCTCCGCCGCCACCACCTGTCTCTGGCACGAGCATCAGATCAACATTATCGATACCCCTGGGCACGTCGATTTCACGGTTGAGGTCGAGCGTTGCCTGCGGGTGCTGGATGGGGCGGTGGCGGTCTTTTGCGCGGTGGGCGGGGTGGAGCCCCAGAGCGAGACCGTCTGGCGTCAGGCCAATCATTACCGGATACCCAGAATCGCCTTTGTCAACAAGATGGATCGGGTGGGGGCCAGTCTCGAGCGCTGCCTGTCCATGATTGAGAACCGTCTGGGCGCGGTTCCGTTAATGTTGCAACTCCCGATAGGCAGTGAGGAGTCATTTGCCGGAGTTATCGACCTCGTAGAGGGGAAGATGCTTTACTTCGACGAGGACTCCCAGGGTGCCCAAGTCATAGAGGCCCCGCTATCGGACGAGTTTTCCGACATCTTCACGGCTGCACGTATGACTCTCGTCGAGAAGCTGGCCGACTTCGATGAGGGAGTCATGGAAAAATTCTTGGAAGAACAGCCGGTTGGAGCGGATGAGCTCCGCCGGGCGGTGAGAGGGGCCTGCCTGCGGCTGGAGGCGGTGCCGGTGTTGTGCGGGAGTGCCTTCAAGAACAAGGGGGTGCAGCCGCTCTTAGACGCCATTGTCGCTTACTTGCCCTCGCCGCTTGATGTGCCGCCGATCAAGGGTCACGATCAGGACGGGCGGGAGGTGGAGCGCCACACCTCGGAAAAGGAAAAATTCTGCGCCCTGGCCTTCAAGATCGTCTCCGATCCCTTTGTGGGGAATCTGGCCTTTATCAGGGTTTATTCTGGGGTGATGCGGGTAGGGGATAAGGTTTTTAACCCCTGCAAGAGTAAGCAGGAGAAGGTGGCCAAGATCCTGCGGATGCACGCCAACAAGCGGGAGGAGATCGCGGAGGTCGGGGCGGGCGACATCGCCACCTTGGTTGGCCTGCGGTTTTCCACCACCGGCGACACCCTGTGCGAGAAGGGTGATGCCATTGTGCTGGAGCGGATCGACTTCCCGGCCCCGGTGATCAGCATCGCCATCGAGCCCAAGGGCAAGGCCGACGAGGATAAATTGCGTGACAGCCTGGCCAAGATCGCCCTTGAGGACCCGTCATTTAAGGTGTCCATTCAGGAGGATACCGGCCAGACCCTGATCTCCGGGATGGGCGAGTTGCACCTGGAGATCATCGTCGATCGTCTGATTCGTGACTTCAAGGTCCAGGCGAGCGTCGGCAAGCCCCAGGTTTCCTACAAGGAGACGCTGGCCGGGCACGGGGAAGGCGAGGGCCGTTTCGAGCCGCACGGCGGGGGCAAGAGCCAGTATGGCCATGTCTGTTTGCGGGTCGAGGCGCGGGAGCGCGGGGCCGGCATTGAGTTTGTAAGCGCGGTCAGCGACGAGTTTATTCCTCAGGAGTTTGTGGGGGCGATTAAAAAGGGCGTTGAGTCAGGCCTTGATTCCGGGGTGCTGTTGGGGTTCCCGGTCGCCGATGTCAAGGTGACCTTGACGGGCGGGTCTTATCACGAGGAGGACTCTACCGCTCAGGCCTTTGGGGTGGCGGCGAGTTTGGCCTTGCGCGAGGCCTGCCTGGCGGCGAGGCCGGTACTGCTTGAGCCGGTGATGCGGCTAGAGGTGGTGGTCCCGGACGAGTATGTGGGCGAGGTGATCAACGACTTAAACAGCAAGCGGGCCAAGATCTTCGGGATGGAGGTCAGGGAGCAGGGCATCCAGGTCGTTGAGGCGCATGTCCCCTTGGCCGAGATGTTTGGTTATTCGACCGCCCTGCGCTCCGCTACCCAGGGGAGGGCCAGCTTCACCATGCAGTTCGCTTCCTACGAGGAGATGCCCGCCCGTCTGGCTGACCAGATCATCAAAAGGATTCGCGGGTTGTAAGTCAAATAGAGGTTCAACCGATAGAACGAGTGAGGAAAAACGATGGCAAAGCAAAAGTTTGAGAGAACGAAACCGCATGTAAATATAGGGACGATCGGGCACATAGACCATGGCAAGACGACGTTGACGTCGGCGATCACGCGGGTGTTGGCGACGAA